>JAFXAN010000122.1 GCA_017517035.1 Clostridia bacterium | reverse complement strand
TCGAACTGTCAGAGATGTTTGTTTGTAGGGGACGGCGACCACGACGTCCCTAAAAGATGTGGAAATTCCGTTGATTTAAAATGATAAAAGGGACGTCGAGGTCGCCGTCCCCTACAGGTTTGCGTCATATCGACGCACCGATAAATTACTGTTTGAAAAGCTATAGTCAAAGTTATGAAAGCGAGAAATTCCACTTTGCAAGAAATCTTCTGAGAGTGGTAAAGTCTTTGCCGTTTATCTCTCCGTCGCAGTTACAATCGGCTTCATCAAATTTAATTTCGACATTTCCTCTTATCACATATCTGGCAAGTATAACTCCGTCTTTTACATCCACGGTAGAATCTCCGTTTACATCACCGAGCAATATTTCTTTATCCTCGATATAGACCTTACTTACATCCTTATTTTTAAAGTGAATATCGGCTGTACTGTTTTTAATAAGCTTTACGGTTTTTAGGCTTTCGCAGTTTTCAAAGGCATTTTGATAAATCACCGTATTTTTGTTCGCAAAGACTACTTCCGAAAGCTCTCTGCAACCGGAAAATGCTTTCTTTCCGATGCTTTGGAGATTTTTTGGAAGTTTCAGGCTCTTAAGTCTGTGACATCCCTCAAAAGCATTGTTTCCGATTCGCCTTACGCTATTTGGAATTATAATTTCAGATATACTTACACAATTACGGAAGGCATAGCTTCCGATGCTCACAACACTATTGGGGATAGAGACTCCCCAAAGCATACTTGCACCGTATGTTGCTCCATAGTTTCCCTGTCCGTTGGGTGGCTCTACATATACATCATAGTCAAAAGCATAATCAGCAATTGTTATTGTTCCGTTTCTTATCTCGTATTCTCCGAAATACTCCGCATCAACCCTTATCAGATGATTGCCAATATATAGGGCATCATCATTCCAATTATCTTTGTTATCATAGTATTCCGTATCCTCAAATGCATCTCTGCCTATTCTCACGATACTATCGGGCAATTCTATTTCACAAAGATTATCGCAACCAAAAAATGCTTTGTCACCGATACTGCTAACTCCATCTGCTATTCTTACCGATTTTATTTCATCAGAAAAATCCGACCAGGGCGCAGCTCCGTCAAAATCAGCCATTTCACCCGATCCCTTGATATAAAGCAGACCGCTTTCAAAATCAAGCTCATAGTAGACATTATCACCGCTTTTTCCGCATTCATTCTTTGCGCCAACGCAAAAAACAAAAGCTAAGGCGCATAAAAGAAATATTATCAGTCTAAAAAGATTGGTTTTCATAGCTTCTCCGGCAATCATTCAATATCAATATCAAGCGGTTTATCAAGCTCATCGGAAACATATTTTCCGTTTTTCTTTCTCTGCTTTACGCACTCGGTGAGGAGATATTCGATCTGCCCGTTGACAGAGCGAAAATCATCCTCCGCCCATGCCGCAACTGCGTTATAGAGCTTTTCCGAGAGGCGCAGAGGTATCTGCTTCTTTCCGTTATCTCCCATATCAATAAAGGCTTCCCGTATTAACTATTGGCTGTGCATCGCCTCTGCCACAGAGGACAACAAGAAGATTTGAGACCATTGCAGCTTTTCTCTCCTCATCAAGATCGACCATCTTTTTCTCGTTTAATCTTTCAAGTGCCATTTCAACCATACCCACAGCACCGTCAACGATCATTCTTCTGGCATCAATTATTGCGGATGCCTGCTGTCTCTGAAGCATAACTGCGGCGATTTCTGTGGCATAAGCAAGATATGTGATCCTTGCCTCGACTATTTCGATTCCGGCTTCATCCACTCTCTTCTGTATCTCTTCCTTGATCCTTGCCGCAACGACCTCGCTTGAACCTCTGAGACTTCCGTCATCAGGGGCGCCATCGCCTGTGGTGTCGATTCCGGGAGCAACATCATAAGGATATACTCTTACGATATTGCGAAGTGCAGTGTCACACTGAAGAGAAAGATATTCCTTATAGTTATCAACATTGAAAACCGCCTTTGCCGTGTCAACTATTCTCCATGTGACCGCAATTCCGATCTCAACGGGATTTCCGAGGCAATCGTTAATCTTCTGCTTATTATTATTGAGTGTCATTATCTTAAGAGAAAGCTTTTTATTTACCATTTCGGCAGTATTTACATTTGCTCCCGCAACGACCGTAGATACCTTTTTTACATCGCCGCTCTGATTCAGCTCTGTTTTAGCGGCGGGGTTTACGCTTACGCAGAAGGGATTTACATAGTAGAAGCCATCGCCCTTTATTGTGCCGATATACTTACCGAAAAGTGTAAGAACAAGCGCTTCCTGGGGCTTCAGCACACGGAGACCGAGGAACGGTATCCATCCTATGAAGAGCCATACAAGCGAGATTATGAAAAGCACCGGCAAACCGCCTGCATCAAGGATCATGCCGCCGAAAATCACCCCTACAATCGAGGCAATATAGACAAGAGATGTCAAAATCAGCACGAGCATTCCGTTCTTTTTGTTCTTAAGTACAATTTCTTTCATGATTAATTCCTCCTCATTCATGATATCATAATGATATCACAATGACACTCCATTGTCAAGTATTTTTTAGCATTTTACATTTTGTTCATATTCCCTGCTCGCCCTCTCGCTTCTTCCAGCTTATAAATCCGTAGAGGTCATTCAAAAGGAACATCACAAAGCAGAAGATCATAGGAAGATATGAAATATCGCTGATAGTTGCAAGAATCCAAAGAATAATGAGAACGATATCGTTTGCGGCATATGCAAGAGCATAATAGGAATTTCGGAAGAACAGCAGATAGGATGCCAGAAAGCTTGTTGTTACTGAAACTGTGCTGACCCAAAGATTCGGTGTTTTCAAATATCCGAGAATGAAATAAAATACTGTTGTGACAGCAATGGTAAGAACGATCATCAAAGCAGTCTCCCATGCCTTTAATCTATGTATTTTCACAACATTTTTTCCTTTTTCATATGGATTTTTTAGCCACGATACTATTGCCGCAGCCGCACTGGGTGCGGACATTCCCAGATATGTTATCATCTCTCCCCAATAATGAAATCGCCATGAGGCTATGGCATATAAAGCCGAAAATATCAATGTGAGAACCTGCCCGAGGACATCCCCCTTTGCAACGAATATAAGTGCGGTTACACCGATCACTGTTGCCATAAGATTTACAATGTCGATCTTTCCGCTTATTATATTCGATGCGATCACAACCGCCTCAGAGATCGACCATAAAAGCCATTCTTTTTTGGTAAGTGTTTTAAATGAATTCATTATTCCTCCAAAAAGCATGGCACTCGGTATGCCCATCTTCAAAGACCTAACGATGAACATTTCGAGTGCCATTTTGCACGAGCTACCCGGTGGCAGCTATCTATTTTTTAAACTCTCTTCCAGAGAACCTCTTCTTCATATTTGTCGATCTCGTCGAACCACTTTTCTGTGGGATCAACACCGTTATCTGCACAGAATTTTGCCCAAACATCAGCAAACGGGAAGAACTTCAGCTCCTCCTGCATCATCATAAGACGGGTTCCCTCGTCATTATTCTGAAGTGAAGCGAGAGCTTCATTGGGTGTGAGAAGCGCATAAAGGAGTGCCTTCTGGAAATTGCGCATTCCTATTACCCAAGCTGCAATTCGGTTGATGCTTGCATCAAAATAGTCAAGTCCAACAAGAACTCTGTCAAGAGCGCCGTTTCTGACGATCTCCTTTGCGATCTCTTTTGTTTCGTCATCATAAAGAACGACATGGTCACTATCCCAGCGTACGCCGCGTGTAACATGAAGCGCAACCTTTTCACCAAAGAGGAGCATCGAGGAAAGCTTATCCGAAACCACCTCTGTGGGATGGTAATGACCGTTATCCATGAGGCTGAGAATGTCGTTCTTTGCAGCATAATTTACTGTAAATTCGGATGAACCGACAGTATATGACTCAAGACCGATTCCGAAAACCTTTGATTCAAGAGAAACATCAACAAGGCTTCTGTCATAGCCCGAAGCGAGGATCTGATCAAGAGAATCCTTGAAGCGTGCTCTGGGACCGAGACGGTCTGCGGGAATATCCTTCATTCCGTCGGGAATCCAGATATTCATAAGGCAAGGAGTTCCAAGCTCACGAGCAAAATATTCGGAAATACGGAGACAAGCTATGCAATGGCGAATCCAAAATGCACGAACACTCTCATCGGGGCTTGAAAGAGTTGCCCCCTTCGCCATAGGATGAGAGAAGCAGGTGGGATTGAAATCAATTCCAAGTCCTCTTTCCTTTGCAAAATCTACCCATTTCTTAAAATGCTTCGGCTGGAGTGCATCTCTGTCAACCTTTTCGCCATCCTCAAAAATGGCATAGCTGGCATGAAGATTTATTCTATGCTTACCGGGAATAAGGGAAAGTGCCTTATCAATATCAGCCATAAGCTCCTCGGGATTTCTTGCGGCACCGGGATAGTTTCCGGTCGTCTGAATTCCTCCGTCAAGAGAGACAGCCCCCTCAAAGCCCTTAACATCATCACCCTGCCAGCAGTGCATCGAAAGTGCCTTACCGGAAAGCATTTCGATCGCCTTATCTGTATCAACGCCTATTTCCGCATAGCGGCTTTTGGCATATTCATAACGCTCATTTATTGTCATGTTATTATCCTCCATGCAAAATATATTTGAATTTTATCACAAAACCACAAGTTTGTCAAGAACATTTTAACAAAATCGCAGGATTTTATTTGTTTTTATGTTTGTTTTGGAAAAAGACGGTTGCAATTTGAACAAATTGAAAAAAAGTTTCGAATAAGGTTGAAAAAAAGCGAAAAATATGTTATCATATGGTATATATGCAAAAATGGAGTGATATCATGATAAATGCTTTTAAAAAAATACTGACACAATGCTGTGTGATCTTTTCTGTTCTTATTCTTATCGTTGCCATGGGAGTTTCCTTCGTAGGTGCGCCAAACGGCTTCGGTATTAACCATGTTATAATCCTTGCTTTGTTTATTCTCAGCTTTGTTATCGCTTGCTCAAATGTAATATTCTCCCTGCCAAAGCTTGCGCCTGCGCTTAAATATATTTTTCACCTCGCAGCGGTGCTTGCTTCGTCCGCTGTATTTATGAAGATCGTCAATAATCTTCCCGGAAAAACGATTCTCATTGCCGTTATCATTATTGCAATCGTCCATGCAGCGATCGTCATTACAATAAATGCAGTAAAAAAGTCAAAAGCAAAGAGCGAAGATTACGAAAACGTCTACAAAAAGGAAAAATAAAATGAAAAACTACGAAAATTTCGACAATTCATTTTTTATTAAGCTGATCTGTATAATAGGTGCAATTGCACTTCTTTTTGTTGTGGCAACAGTTGTTATCGGAGTTGTCACGGGAGACAGCTCACCAAATGAAAAAGACGGCACAGCAGAGACATTTATTTTCGGTAATACCGATGCTGTTCCAACACCGAATACCAAGGAAGCAGACACCGAAAGCGAAGAAACCACCTTACCCATCGTTACCGAAACAGATGCAATATCGGAAGAGATAACCACAGAGCCTGAAGAAATTGTCACCGAGCCTGTTCTAGAAGAGCCTCTTCCGACAGTTCTTGCCGAGAGCGAGGATATGGGCGAAAAATATATAGATTCTCTGATTTTCCTCGGAGATGCGACCTCATACGGACTTAAAAGCTATGGAATACTGAAGGACGGAAAAGACTCAAATCAGCTTTGGTTTGCAAAGGGAGCAACCCTTTCCATTGCGGATATCCTCACAAAAAAGATCGTTTATCCCGAGAGCGGAAAGGAAATGCTAATCGCTGATGCAGCGGCACTTGCAAAGCCCGAATATCTTGTTGTTACTCTCGGTGCAGAAGGTCTTCGTGCGATCACCGAGGAGGATTTTGTCTCACAGTATACCTCTCTTGTTGATGCGCTGATCTCCGCTTCTCCCGAAACAAAGCTTATCCTTCAGTCGATCTTCCCTGTCAATGAGAAAATTTCAAAGCTGACAAACGAAAAGATTGATATTGCAAACGAGCATATTCTGAAGATCGCAGAGGAAAAGGGCGTTCGTTTTCTTGATACACGCTCTGTTCTCAAGGATGAAAATGGCGGACTTATCGAAAAATTAGACAATGGCGGAACAGGTATGAACCTTACCGCAGAGGGATTTGAAATCGTGCTGAATTATATTCGCACCCACGGTTATAAATAATGGAAATTATCATCAGAGAATTTGAGAGGGCAGACACAGCCGAAGCCACCAAAATATGGAATGAGGTCGTTTTTGACGGAGTTGCTTTTCCCCAGACCGAGCCTCTCGGAACAGAGGACGGGGCGGAATTTTTCCTTTGTCAATCCTTCACAGCGCTTGCCTGTGATATTGAAAGCGATGAAATTTGCGGACTTTATATTCTGCATCCCAACAATGTGGGAAGATGCGGTCACATCGCAAACGCAAGCTATGCGGTCAAAAGAACGAAGAAGAACATGGGCATAGGAGAAGCACTTGTGCGCCATTCTCTTGAAAAAGCCAAGGAGCTTGGTTTTTCGATCATGCAGTTCAATGCGGTAGTCGCCACAAACAAATATGCTTTGCATCTTTATGAAAAGATCGGCTTCACAAGGCTCGGAACGATCCCCGGTGGGTTCAGGCTTAAAAGCGGTGAATTTGCAGACATCGTTCCTCATTATTATGTTTTATAAAAAAATGCGGTCAAAAACCGCATTTTTTTGTTATAATATGTTGACTTCCCCGCCATTTTTATGGTACAATATACATAGATTTTGTATAATTAGAATTTTTCCATATCCTTTTTTGTAGGCTTCAAAGTTATCTTGCCGTTAACGCCAAGATAATAACCCAGCCATGCAGCAAAAACGCAAGGAATTATTATGAGAAAATATACAAAAGGAATGCTGCTAAGCATAGTATCTCCAACCTTTATCGACAAAAGTCCGAGATACTCACCGCAAACAAGCTTTGCAGCAAGCCCGAAGAAACCGGAGACCGAGCCTTCTGTTGCCGGAATAGCAGAAAAAACTGTATATCCGAAAGCAAGGATAAAATTGGGAACATTTGCAAGAAGTCCCATCCAGAGACCGATAAGCGAGTTCTTCTTCGCTCTGCCGTTATCAACTCTTTCCTTATCTCCCGCTCCTGCCTTGAAGCAAAGCTCACCGACCATAAAAAGAAAGAACAATATCGAAAATACGCTTGCAATAACGGTAAGCATCTTTGCGGTTTCCTCTCCCATATGTGGGCTTGCGGCAGATGTTCCAAGGGACAATGCCAGACCGAATATGGCAATTGCGATCTGATCCACAAAGATCCTGACAGTGCCATATGAATAGTTTTTCCAAAATTCTTTGAATTTATTAAGCATAATCAACACTCCTATTTTTTACTAAAGAATATTATAATTGATTTGCCCGAAAATCGCAAGCAAAAAAGACAAAATTTACATTTTATACACTTCTTTTCTGAAAGGAGAACCCTATGCCATATACAATCGACCTTGGCGAATTTTCGGATGCCCTCCGAGAATTTGCAACCTACAAGTCCGCCATACAGAACTGCTCGAAAAAGACTGTCAGCGAATATATGACAGACCTGCGCACATTTTTCAGATATATAATCGCAACAAGAAACGGAATGAAGCCTTGGGGCGAGGATTTCAACAAGATCGACCTTCACGGTGTTGATCTTGAAATGATAAAAAGCGTCACAACAATGGAGATATACGGATTTCTTAAATACACAAGCGATGACAGAGGAAACGAGTCTGCCGCAAGATCACGAAAGCTATCAGCCATAAAAGCGCTTTATAAGTATTATGTAAACAAAAAACATGAATTTAAGGAGAATCCAACTTCTGATATAGAGTCACCAAAAAAGAAGAAGGCACTTCCGAAGGTAATGTCACTTGACGAGAGCCTGATGCTTCTTGAGGCTGTTAAAAATGACGAGCTTTCTGCAACGAGGATCAGGGATTACTGCATTATTACCCTATTTCTGAACTGCGGAATGCGACTGAGTGAGCTTGCGGGAATCAAGATCACCGATATTGATTCGGAGCTTCGTTCTCTTCGAGTTACGGGTAAAGGAAGCAAGGAAAGAATCATTTATCTAAATGATGCCTGCAGAATGGCACTGGGGGATTACCTTTCAGAGCGGCTTGATGCAAAATACAGAGATGTCGAAACAAAGATCCTATTTCTGAGCGGAAGAGGAAGGAATGATCCCATAAGCGTTAAAACCATTCAATGGATGGTGAAAAAATATCTTGATGCAGCAGGACTTTCAAACAGAGGATATTCCGTACATAAGCTTCGCCACACGGCAGCAACTCTCATGTATCAATCCGGAAATGTTGATGTCAGAACCTTAAAAGATATACTCGGTCATGAGCAGCTCAACACCACCCAGATATATACTCATGTGAGCAACCAAAGCATGGAGGATGCTATGGCGCAAAACCCACTTGCAAGAGTCAAACCTCCAAAGGTTCATGAGCTGAAAAAGCTAAGTGACAGTGAAGAAAAAAACGAATAATTGTTTTTTTATCTGAAAATATGGTGAATTTTTTCGCTTTTTCTTGCTTTTTCTGTCGGAATATGGTATCATATTGCATGATAGTGTGATAAAATTTTCTTTTTCCTCATAGATTGTAATAACAATTATATGAGGAAGGATCATGACGGGCGAATATAAGGACGCACTTGCTTTAAGAATTTTAAAATTTACACCGATAAGAAAAATCATTTTAGGAAGAATAACAAAGCTTATTTCCATTTGCCTTCTCGGTCTTTTTTGCGGCTATATGCTTCATTTTCTTTTTGGAAATGAGAGCATTTATCCTGTTATTTTAACGCATTTCGGGGCTTTTTTCAAGGATAAGAGCTTCCTTCAATGTGTTTTTGCCATCGCAAGATATGCTCTTTTTGATATGCTATTCATTTCTTTCATAGCATTTTTCGGTTATACCATGCTGTCATCCCCCCTTTGCAAAGCTGCTATAACCATATATTCCGCTATTCTCGGATGGTGCGGTGCATTCGTTTTCGACCTTCTGATAAAAGACAATTTAATGAGCGGCGGCAGCGGTGCTTTTGCACTTTTTGCCATGAGCAAGCTTGCCATCCTTACCGCTCTTATATTCTGTACAATGCAGAGCGAGGATTTTTCATACCGATTCTCGGATATTTTCAGGATCGAAAGGCATCCGTTTTTCCACCGAGAATCAAAGATATTTATTCTCACCATGATAAGCACTGCGGGTTTTTCCGCAATTATCCATACATTATATCTGATCTTTATGAGCATACAAAAATGCTCTCTTCTCTGAACGAAAGGAATTTCACAAAAAAATGGACAACAAAAACAATAAGATATTTGGAATTTTTCCAAGAAAAGAAAAAAAGGAGATCACAGCCGAGGAGATCGAGCTTGAACAGAAAGGTCCAAAAGGGATCAAATTTTTCTTCAAGCTTCTGGGACGCAATTTTTCAAAGCTGCTTACCCTCAATCTGATGATGCTTTTCATGGCGATACCGATAATCATTGCCGTTTTCGTTTATATCCAGGGTCCAACAACGCCCTCTCAAACAAATGTGCTCTCACCCGCCCTTTACGGAATCGAGCTGATCTCGGGTTCACCCGCAATTACGCTAATGAGCAATCATTTCGGGACAACGGTTTCGCTTCCCGTTCATAATTCTCCGATCTTTATCGCAGTGGGCGCAATTTTGCTCCTTCTTGCCATAACATGGGGCTGGCAGAATATCGGCTCAACATATGTTATCCGTTCTATGGTGAGAGGCGAGCCAATATTTATGTGGTCTGATTATTTCTATGCCATTAAGCGCAATTTAAAGCAAGGGCTTCTCATGGGTCTGCTTGATTTTGCCGTTATCGGCGTTCTCGGATTTGATATTATGTATTTCACCGGACTTTCGGGAAGCTTCACAAATGACCTTATGTATTTCTGCACCATCGGAATCGCTATTGTCTATTTCTTCATGCGATTCTATCTTTACATCATGCTCATAACCTTTGATCTTTCGATATACAAGCTCTTAAAAAATGCGCTTATTTTCGTTATTCTCGGAATAAAGAGAAATATCATGGGAGTGCTTGGAATAATTCTGCTCGTGGGTATCAATCTGCTTCTTGCAGTGATCTTTGTTCCAACAGGCTCGATCATTCCCCTCATTCTCCCCGCATTTTATCTGCTTTCTTTCTCATCCTTTATCTCCGCTTATGCGGCATATCCAAATATTCAGAAATATATGATAGATCCTCAGACCACAGCTTCAGAGGAATAAGTATAACGGCTGACCCGAAGGTCAGCCGCCCGATATAAGCTCACTGACGCTGACAAAGCTATATCCCATTTCAATAAGCTTTGGAATTATCATGCGAAGTGCATCGGGAGTTGGGCTGTTCCTGCCGATATAATCATGCATGAGTATTATATCTCCGCTTCTCACATGGTCGATCACATTCTGATATATCTTTATAGGGGTGTTCCCCTCCCAATCACGGGTATCCACCGACCAGAGAATTATCGAATAGTCCATATTTCGTGCGATACTCTCAACATCATCGTCAAATGCTCCCTCGGGAGGTCTGAACAGTCTTGTTCTGTATTCATAGAGCCTATATATCTCATCATCACAGCGTTCAAGCTCACGGACAAGCTCTCCCCTCTCCATGGCTCTGACCCTATGATGAGTATAGGTGTGATTTCCGATCTCGTGCCCCGCAAGATATACCTGCTCTGCCGCATCGGGATAATTTTCGATATTCTGTCCCACAAAGAAAAAGGTTGCTTTGACATTATATTCCTTTAGAATTTCAAGTATTTCAGCGGTATAATAAGGATGAGGACCATCATCAAAGGTAAGAGCGATCTTCATATCGCCGTTATCTGTTCTGCGATAGGTTATCTTCGCTTCCTCTGCCGAAATACAGATTGAAAAAAGGACAAGCAGAGCTATAAGAAAAGAGAGCTTCCTCATTTTGTAAGCTCATCCATGCTACCGAAGCTATAGCCCATTGACTTCAGCTCTCTTATAACATCACCGATTATTGCAGCGTTTGTCTCTGAAGTTGGATGAAGCAATATAACAGCTCCGTTATGGATATTCTCCATTATTTTTGCCTTCGCTCTTCCATGATCCATCTGCTTTTCATTGTCCCAATCAGCATAGGCAAAGCTCCAGAAAATAGTTTTATAGCCTGCATCATGGGCGAATTTCATCGTTCTTTCATCAAAAATGCCCTCAGGCGGACGGTAATATTTTGCCATTTCTTTGCCTGTTAGAGTCTTATAGGCAATTTCAAGCCTTTGCAGCTCTGTGCAGAAGTCCTCATATGAGGCGACCTTTGTCATATTTTTATGAGAAAAGGTGTGGTTTGCCACCGTGTGACCTTCATCTGCCATTCTGCTTACAAGATCACCGTTCTTTTCAATAAGATTTCCAAGAACGAAGAAGGTTCCTTTGACATTTTCTTCCTTCATAACATCAAGTATCTTCTCAACATTGCCGTTTTCATAACCAGCATCAAAGGTCAGATAAACACGCTTTTCTTCGTTATCGTCTCCGTGAGAATGGTCAATATAATAGCCGCCGTAATTCTCGATATAAGCCATATCAGCATCGCACATAGGCTGTTTATTGTCCTTGGCTCTCACGCAATACCAGCTCTGCCATCTTGCCGCATTTGCGCAAATGGCAAAAAGCATTGCTATCCCGAGAAAAAGAGAAAGCGCAGGTCCGATTTTGTATTTAAACATTTTATCATTCCTTTCTTTGATTTTTCGGAGTTTTCTCCTTTAGTATTTTTCTCGGAAAAACATATTTTTTGCAGATAATATTATGGTTTTTATGTTATTTTAATCTTTTTTAAAAGGGGGTAGCTTCACTTGGTACAAAACACCTTTAAAAGACGAGAAAAAAAGATTCTTGTCGTCGAAAGCCTGCTTCCGGAAATTGAAAAAAAACTACTGCAATATTTCACCCCCGATTCTCACAATGTGGACGGCAAGCCTTATGAGATCTGCAATATCTATTTTGATAATGAAAGAAGAGAGATCACAAGGAATTCAAATTCAAAGCCCTTTTATAAGGAAAAGCTCAGGCTTCGCAGCTATGGAACGCCTTCTTCTTCCGATAATGTTTTCTTTGAAATAAAACGCAAAATGAACAAGATCGGCACAAAGCGCCGTGCCGTTATGACCCTTGATAAAATTTATGATTTTCTTGAAAACGGCACTATTTCCGAGGATGAAAGCTATATAAACCGCCAAGTTCTCTCGGAGATAGATTATTTTATTAAGACAAATGATGCAAAGCCTTTCGTATATATCAGTTATTTGAGAAATGCGTATTTTGGCAAGGATGATCCTTCCCTTCGCCTTACCATCGACCGTGAAATCCTCACCCGTCACCATGATCTTCATCTTGAAGCCGGAAGATACGGAGATGCGCTGCTCCCCGAGGGAAAGGTTTTGATGGAGATAAAATTTCACGGAGGAGTTCCAATGTGGTTCGCCTCGATTATGAGCGAATATTCCCTTTCATTCACACGCTTTTCAAAGGTCGGCAAGGAATTTGAGGCTTCCCTCAAAAAAGAAACCAATAAAGTTTAAAATAAATGGAGATTCTTATGAACGAAACATTATTTCATGTTGAAACTGCAAATCTGACACTGAAAAATATTCTCATCATCTTCGGCTGTACGATTATTTGTTCACTTCTTATTTCTCTTGTCTATATGTTCACAAGAAGAAAAACCGGATATAGACCAGCAATCGTTGTAACCCTGCTCCTTCTTGCGCCTATTTCATCAATACTTATGCTGGTGATAGGAAACAACACTGCAAGAGCGCTCAGTGTCGGAGGCGGAATTGCTCTTATCCGTTACAGAAGCAATTTCAGCGACCCGAAGGATCTTGCATTTGTATTTCTCACAATGGCGGTAGGCGTTGCAAGCGGAACGGGACTTGTTGGAATTGCGCTAGTCTCAACCGTACTCGTCTGTCTTCTGGCACTCGTTATTCACTTTACGGGTATCGGAACAAAGAACTCTTCCGCAATGCAGCTCCGCATAACCATTCCCGAGGATATGAACCACCATGGCGCTTTTGACGATGTTTTCGCAAAATATTGCAAAGGTTATACCCTTGAAAGCATCAAAACCACCGATTTCGGAACTCTTCTGGAGCTGAGATACATAATCAACATGAAAAATATTTCAGAGCAAAAGAGCTTCATCGACGAGCTTCGCACAAGAAACGGTAACCTCACCGTTATGCTCACAAGAAAAAATTACGAAGGATAATTTTAGGCAGAGCCAAGCATGGCTCTGCTTTTTTGTTGATTTGCTTTTAAGACGGTAATTTATATCTCTGACAGTTCGAAAAATTACTGTTTTTTGTCCAAATACCGATAAGCATTTTAAATTGTTAACAAAATGTAACCTTTTGCAATAAGTATTGAATTTTGGTGCAAAATATGATATCATATTTTATAATGGGGGTATGTGTTAAAAGGCGTTATTTTGACAATTTTTTCACTTACATTCCATTCTTCAACAAGGAAAAAATTTTTGAAAAATATAAGGAGAATTAGTTATGACAAACAACAAACACGTGCTTGGTTGGATCGACGAAATGGCTGCTCTCGTTCAGCCTGACAAGATCGTTTGGATCGACGGCAGCGAGGAGCAGGCTGAGGCTCTCCGTGCCGAGGCTTGCAGCACAGGCGAGCTTATCAAGCTCAATGAGGAGCTTCTTCCGAACTGCTATCTTCACAGAACAGCAGTAAACGACGTTGCAAGAGTTGAGGGCAGAACCTTCATCTGCACATCCAAAAAAGAGGATGCAGGCAATATCAACAACTGGATGGAAAAGAACGAGTGCTATGAAAAGCTCTCCAAGCTCTATAAGGGTTCCTACAAGGGCAGAACAATGTATGTTATTCCCTATTCCATGGGCGTTGTTGGCTCTGATTTCGCAAAGATCGGCGTTGAGCTTACAGACTCCATCTATGTCGTTCTCAATATGCTCATCATGACAAGAGTCGGCAAAAACGTTATCGACGCTCTCGGTGACAGCGCAGACTTCATCAAGGGTCTCCACGCAAAGAAGGATATCGACGAGGAAAACAGATATATCTGCCACTTCCCTGAGGATAATACAATCTGGTCCATCAACTCCGGTTACGGCGGAAACGTTCTTCTCGGTAAGAAGTGCTTCGCTCTCCGTATCGCTTCCTACCTCGGTAGAAAAGAAGGCTGGATGGCTGAGCATATGCTCATTCTCGGCGTTGAGTATCCTGACGGAGAAGTTAAGTATATCTCCGCTGCATTCCCCTCCGCTTGCGGTAAGACTAACCTTGCAATGCTCATTCCTCCCGCAATCTACGCCAAGAAGGGCTATAAGGTGTGGACAGTTGGCGATGATATCGCTTGGATCCGTGTAGGCGAGGACGGAAGACTTTATGCAGTTAACCCCGAGAACGGCTTCTTCGGCGTTGCTCCCGGTACAAATGAAAAGTCCAACCCCAACGCTCTTGCTACAACTAAGAGCGGTTGTATCTTTACAAATGTTTGCCATGACCTTGACAACAACACCGTTTGGTGGGAAGGTCTTGACAACAATCCTCCCAAGAACGCTCTCAACTGGAGAGGCGAAAAGTGGGATTACACCAAGTATGACAAGGCTGACAAGGTCGGCACATCCGGCGCACATCCCAACTCCCGCTTCACTGCAATGGCTACAAACTGCCCCTGCATCTCAAGCGAATTCAATTCTCTCAAGGGTGTTCCGCTCTCCGCTATCATCTTCGGCGGTCGCCGTGCAAAGACTGCTCCTCTGGTTTACGAGTCCAGAAACTGGCAGCACGGTACCTTCGTTGGTTCTATCATGGCTTCCGAGACAACTGCTGCAGCATCAGGTGCTGTCGGCGTAGTTCGTCGTGATCCTATGGCTATGCGTCCCTTCGTTGGCTACAACATGGGTGACTACTTCCGTCATTGGCTCGACATGGGCAAGAAGATCCCCAACGCTCCCAAGATCTTCCATGTTAACTGGTTCAGAACCGATGCTGACGGCAACTTCATTTGGCCCGGCTTCGGTGACAACATGAGAGTTCTTATGTGGATCCTCGCTCGTTGCGAAGGCAAGGTCGATGCAGTTGAAACACCTATCGGTTTCGTTCCCAAGGCTGAAGATATCAACATTGAAGAGCTTGACGGTGTTACAGTTGACACAATCAAGGAGCTTCTCACAATTGATAAGCAGTCCTGGCTCGAGGATGTTGCTAACATCAAGGAATTCTACGCACAGGTTGGTGAAAGAGTTCCCGCAGAGCTTTATGACGAGCTTGCTACTCTTGAGGAAAATCTCACAAAGTAATTTTCAATGCAAATATGGGCTGAGTTTATAAACTCAGCCCTTTTGTTATTCAATATTTATCTTTCCCGTCACCGTATCATAAAGCGATCGTGTTTCTTTCGTCTCACTCAATCCGATCACAAGAGTTTTTTCCCCCGACTTCAATACAACATATTCCTTGGCACCGGTATAAGCATACAATGTGTAAGTACCAAGCTCTTCATTTTGAAAAATCCCCATGGAAAGCCTTGGAAAACCAAAACCGCTTGTTCTCGCACCAACATCAAAACTTTCTCGATACTCAACTTTGTCAATTTCAGAATAATTTATTTTAAGATCTGTCCAATAGGTTGCGTCGATTTCAAAACTTGCTTCATTATAGCTCACCTTTATACTTCCCGTAAACATCAAAACCGCAACACCTATAATAATTATGCCGATAATTACAGACAGTACGATGAATGTGATTTTTTCAGCACCGCTGCGGTAGGATGGAGAATAAACTATTCCTTCCTTTTTATGCCGTCTAAAAATATTATAGGAATAAATTATCGGAATGATCATCAACGCTGCAATGACACATATTGCAAGCAACACCATGGCCTCAAGAGGAACAAAAATCAAGAGCAAAAGAACAAGTCCTCCCACCACCCAAATCTTACCTGCAAATCTATGTGTTTTATTCCAGTTTTCCTCATTATTAAGTGTCCAATAGATCTTAATACCAAGAGTTCTGTTATGCTTTACTTTTGGGAGATAGTTTCCGATAAATATAAACATTACGCCAAGCAGTGCGGGCATAAAGAATCCGAAATCAAGCTCTCCGCCAAGTGCCGCACGGTACATCATTCCGTTCATGAAAACAGAAATGATCGGAAGGATCCAAAAAATCATACCCAGTGCTTTTTTATTCTGATCCTTTTGCTTTTTATCAAATGATGTGACGATCAAGCAAACAAAATGCAATGCCAAAATTATTATGGGAAATCCAAAAACTGCAAATACTTTTTCGCCAAATCCATCTGCATTCCCATCAGCACCCCAATGGGTAGTCATCACATCGGGCAGATCATTCCACATAATTATTCCGAATAAAATCGGGAGCAAAATAATTATTGAGGATATTATCACCTTTAGTTTGTTTCTTTTAATCATTATCATTATCTCCTTTCAAATCTGCAATCCATAGCATGGTTTCTTCAAGAACCGTGGTGTTGATCTCATAGAAAATGAATTTACCTTCTCTTGTGTCCCTTATGAGATCTGCTTCCTTAAGCACCGACAAATGCCTTGAAATTGATGGGGCGGTTACAGAAAAATGATCTGTGATATCTCCTGCCGACATTCGCCCCTTTTTCAGCATATTGAGTATTTCTCGCCGAATCGGATCTGCAAGAGCTTTCAGTGTTTGTTGTAATCCCATTTTTAACCTCCCTTAACATTTAGCCTAAATGTTAAATGTATTATACACTAAAAAAATCAATTTGTCAATAGCTTTTTTAAATTTTTTCAAAAAATATTTTCAAACTGTAAATTGGAGTATAGTTTTAACATATAAACAGTAATTTAGCGAACTGTCGAAGCCGTAATCCGTAGGGGCGATCATTGATCGCCCGTCTCATAAACAGCTCAAAATATCGTTATTTTACACCGTTTGTTTTTTCGGGCGATCAATGATCGCCCCTACAAATTTCGTTTTCACTCACCGATAAATTACTGTTTGAAAAAGAGGCTGGGATGCAGCCTCTTTCTAATATTATTTTGTTTTAACAGTTCTTGTGATAATCTCATCCTGAAGTCCTTTGTTGAGATTATTGAAATAATCGGAAAAGCCCGAAACACGCACACGGAGATTCCTATATTTATCAGGCTCTTTTTGTGCATTTATGAGGTCTTCTTTTGAAACATATGTTAGCTGAAAATGAGTTCCGCCGCTCTTAAAATATGTTTCAAAAAGTGTTACGAGCTTTTCAAAACTGTCATCATTTTTTACAAGCGTTTCTTCAAGAAGAACATTTGTAACACTCGGTCCTACCATGATATTTTCAGGATCACATTTTGCGACTGAGGACAAAAGTGAGGTCAGTCCTTCCCTATCCTTATCTCCGCTCTGCCCTATTCCGAAATTCGTCATTTCCCCCGCATATCTGCCATCGGGGGTCGCAGCGGTTAAATCCCCGAAAAATTTATGATATTCATTATATCCGATAAGATTTCCGTATATCCATTTTTTACCCAGATAATTATCCTTTGTACTGACCGCATCAAGAGTTTTGAAGAAAAGCTGCGCAACATAATTTGATGTTTCATCGTCATTTCCGAAGAATTTGCCTTTTTTAATTATCAAAGAATGAAGCTCTTCATATCCACTCCAATTCGCCTTCAGAGCATCTGTCAGCTCCTTCATTGTGACGATCCTTTCATCATAAACAAATTGCTTTGTTACGGAAAGTGAATCTATTACATTTGAAAGTCCGATAAGTATGCCTACTGCGGTATATTTTGAAGCACCGCCGCGAGTAAAGCATTTTGCCCTTTCAATACAGCCGTCAAGAAGCATATTGCTGACAATGCTGTTATCCATTGCTCTTTTTTCTTGAAGCTTTTCGCCAATCCGAGATATTTCCGAAAGGTCTTTTTTCAGCTCTTCGGTATAAATATCAAAAAAGTCTTCAAATGTCTTTGCTTTTATTATATCATCGGTTCTCTTATGAAATGTATTTTCTATGCTTCGAAGTATATTGGAAGGATCAAAACCGAAAACTATTCCACCCGGAAGCGCCAGCTCGTTACATCCCATCATGGTATATTCACAAGCAACCTCAAACGGCATCTCCATATTTTTCATAAGACCACGGAGTCTTGGCTCGTCATTAACAAAAGCAATGCGTTTGTTTGGATCATTCCGCTCCGCATCAAGCATAAAGCGAAGCACTTCTCTCGGTGTTTTTTTCGTCCATCTGATCGAGATCTGGGGGATCCATGTAGGCAGCTCCATGAGTGCTTCAACAATAAGCTCGGAAAGCTCATTCCATCCGTCCTCACCGTTTGGAAGATATCCGCCAATGCAGAAATGAGACTCTCCGCCACGGTAAAAACGATCGCTTTTGTGGTTTATTCTTGCTTGGAGCATAAGGAATAGCTCCTGTAAATATTCCTTTGCGGTTTCTTTTGTGATCATTCCTTTTTCAATATCATTTCTATAATAATGATAGAGATATCTGTCGATAAGTCCGATACTGTCAGGGAGCAAAGGATATATCATATGAAGAATCAGCAGTGCCTCGTAAAAGCTTTCTGCACCATTTTCCGGAACACGCATAAGTGCTTCCGAAAGCTTCAGAAGGTTTGCCTTATATTCTTTATTTTTGGTTTCCGAGGCTTTGTTTTTTGCCATCTCGGAGCATTTATGTGCTCTTTTTATCATAGCAATACAAAGCTGATCCTGTGTTTCAAGAAAGTCAAGAGCTTCACTATCGCCCTCATGCGCCCTTCGGGATTCTTCAATCTCTTTCATTATTCCAATAAAACCGTTTTCGATGATCTTGCTGTAATTTCCCACACAGTGCTGCCAATCAACACAAACAAGATTCTCTATCGGCTTTCTGTAATTCTCAGAGAAAAGCTCCCTAAAATTTTTATGGCCTCCTCGTGAAAAGGCATCACCGAGAGTTGAGCCGTTAAAGGTGAAAAGTCCTGTGAAGGCAGACTCGGGATACATGGGACAGCTTTGAGCCAATATATATTCGCATTCCCTTTTTCCTTCCATTATTATTTGAGGAAGAAGCATATCCCCACTATCAAAATCAGGCGTTATTGCTATCGGTCTCATATCACCGCTCACGGTATATTGGACAAGCTTTTTTATTCTTTCGGTCATAAGAATCACCTCATCTTATGGAATATGCACCGTCAATTGTAACGACCTCACCGCATATCATGCAGGCATCTTCAGAGAGAAGATATTTGGCAAGCTTTGCAATCTCTTCTATTGTGCCATATCTACCATAAGGAATCCTCTCGTTTTCCATCGAATCCCCTTCATGCCAGTTATTCATCTCTGTTGCAATGGGACCGGGAGCAATTCCGTTTATTACTATTCCCATCGGGGCAAACTTCTTTCCCCAGCCTCTTGTAAGATTATTTGCCGCAGTCTTTGATGCGCCGTATGCACCGTATCCCGGCTCATAGCCCGCCACCGAGGTCACATTGAGAATGTTACCCTTGATCCCATGCTCCAGCATATAATTCACACCGCATTTCATCGAGAAAAACAGAGCATCGAGGTTGACCTCCATAACACTTCTCCATTCTTCTATTGTTGTCTCTAGTAGCTCATCGGTACTCCATTCGCTTCTCTTGGCAAATAATCCTGCGTTATTGACAATGATATCAAGTCCGCCCATCATCTCCGCAGCTTCATTGATTTTCTTTTCACATATAGAAAGATCCGCCATATCCCAGACAAGATATTTTACATTTTTTCCTATCTTCTCCGCAGCAAGACGCAAGGTTTCTTCCTTTCTTCCTGTTATAACAACCGAACAACCATTCTCATAAAGCTCCTTTGCAATGGCAAATCCGATCCCACGGCTACCGCCGGTAATTAAAGCATATTTTCCTCTTAGCATGGTATATCGCCTCCTTTTTCTTTAGTATAACGCTCACTGACACATATGTAAATGTTTCTAAACGCTGATTTGTCTGAAAAGGACATATTTTTTCAAAAAAAACTATTGATTTTTTGTTTTTTCGGTGTATAATAAAACAGAGGTGATTATTATGGATTATTTCTACCCAATTCAAGACGACATCAAGATCATGAAAGATTATCTCACTCCCGAAAAGCCTTATTTTGCGACTACGCCAAGAAATCATGAGAGTATTTTTTTCGTCACAAAGGGTAATCTGATATATACGAAAAACGGAGCAAGTGAAATTGTCAGAAAAGACCATATAGGCTATGTTTCAAAAGGAAGTATAGATGAAAGCAGAGCCTTTGAATGCGAAAGAGTCGAATACTATGTTTTCAATTTTTCTTTCGGTGATGAGATGAAAAATCTTCCCTTTCCAACATCCTGCGTTTTTGACAAATCATATCTTGGACTTTTCAAAAAAGCATATGATTGTTTTTTCTTCAAAAAACCCGGTTATAAAAATCTTCTTGCCGGATACCTATCGGAAATCATAGGAAAATTATATGGTGATATATTTGTTACCAAAAGACATAAAACCGCTTTGGAAAGAATTGAAATCGCTGTAAATTTTCTCAGCGAAAGTTATAATGATCCCAACCTTAAAACAAGCGATCTTGCTCCGCTTTGCAACATGAGTGAAAAGCAGTTCAGGCGTGTTTTCCTCGAGGCTTTCGGAAAAACTCCCTATAGTTTTCTGCAGGAATTCAGAATAAATCAAGCAGAGCTTCTTCTTGAAAGCACATCAAAGAGCATCGGAGAGATCGCCGAGGATTGCGGATTTTACGATATTTACAGCTTCAGCCATTGCTTCAAAAAGCACAACGGCGTATCCCCGACAAATTTCAGAAAATGATCTTTGCCTTATTGCTTTTTATGACGATATATGATATAATATCTTCATTGTGAGGTGATCTTGTGTCGAGTAAACAAAAAATCAAAATTGCTGCAATCGTGGGAGCTACCGCAAGCGGTAAGACCGCTCTTTCCATTGCGCTTGCGAAAAAATTCGGCGGCGAGATCGTTTCCTGCGACTCGATGCAGATATATAAGGGAATGGACATAGGCACAGCAAAGCCCACATTGGAGGAAATGGATGGCGTTCCGCACCACATGATCGACATTTGCGAGCCGGACAGAAAATTCAGCTGCACCGATTATGCGGAAATGGCACTCTCCTCAATAAATGACATAATCTCAAGAGGCAAGCTTCCGATCCTTTGCGGAGGCACGGGGCTTTATCTTGACAGCCTTCTCAGAGGCATTCGTGACGATGGTGCGGAAAGCGATCCCGCATTTCGTGATGAGATGCAACTTTTTGCCGATATAAACGGCGCAGAAGCTCTTCACGCAAAGCTCATGGAGGTCGATCCCGATGCCGCATTTGCTATCCATCCAAACAATATAAGAAGAGTTATCCGAGCCCTTGAGGTCTTCCACACCACGGGAATGACCAAAACCCGTCTCGATGAGCTTTCAAGAGAAAAAGAGGACGCATTCGATGCGCTCATAATTGGTCTTGGGTACGAAAACCGTGAGATTCTTTATGAACGAATTGACAGGCGTGTTGACATGATGATAAAGGACGGTCTATTGACAGAAGCCAAAGAGCTTTATGAAAAAGGACTTCTTTCCCCGAGCACCACAGCGGGTCAGGCCATCGGATATAAGGAGCTTTTGCCTTATCTTTCGGGTGAATGCGAACTTGAAGAGGCTCTTAGCACTCTTAAGCTTGATACAAGACACTATGCAAAGCGTCAGATGACTTGGTTCTGCGCAAGAAAAAACATAAATTGGATCATGGTTTCCGAGGAAAAAGATACTCATCAAACAAAAACATTTGAAGAGATTGTAAACAATGCTTCAATTCTATTTAATAATTTTGATTTTTGTGGTATAATTAATTAGTTATTTGATTATTTATAAAGGAAAGGCGCTTATGGATACTAAATATCTGAAAAAAGTCGGCTTATATGTCCTCTCGGCAGTCCTTGCGCTTGCCTTTATAGTCTACCTTGTTTTCCATCTCGCAAACGGCTTCACCACCGATATAACAACCATTGCGGCTGAGATCCAATCAAAAAAATCCGTCATTTACGGCGATTGCTATATCTTCAGAGATGAACACTATCTCTATTCATCATATAGCGGTGCAGTTGCATATCTCACAAGCGACGGAGGAAAGGTCAGCATAGGTCAGGAGGTTGCACAGACATTTTCCGATTCTTCCGGTTACTCTGCAAGAGAGGAGCTGACTTCAATCGAAGAAAAACTGGCAGTTCTTGAGGACAGCGAGCTTCCAAAGGGAGCCGCAAAATCCGATACAGATGCTGTGGACAAGCGCATCAGTTCCTATTACCATTTGATTCTTCAGAATATTTCCGAGGGTAAATACAGCCACGCAATGCAATCCATGAATGCACTTCTTGCTCAGATGAACCGCCGGCAGATCATCATTGGAGAAAAAAATGATTTTTCATCTGTCAGAACATCGCTTGAATCAAGAAAAGCAAGCCTGACTTCTAATTTGAGCGGAAGAAGCGAAACGGTATTTTCCGACACAAGCGGATATTTCTTTTTCGGAATCGACGGATATGAAAGCCTCTTCACTGCAAATGCGGCTGAAGAACTCACGCTTTCCTCGTTTGATAATCTCACATCACAAAGTCCTTCCCTGCAAAGCAATCCCGAGGGAAGATATCCGATAGGAAAAATCGCAACAGACCATAAGTGGTATATTGCACTTGAGATCGAAGCGGACAAGGCAGATGAAATCACCGTTGGCAAAAAATATTCCGGAGTTTTTCCTTACAACTATGAAACAGAGCTTGTTCTCACATCCGAAAAGGTTCTGACCGACACGGGCGAGCGTGCCGTTGCCGTCTTTTCATGCAGCGAAATGCCAAGCGGTTTTTCTTATCAGCGTTCACAGGCGGTGGAAATCGTTCTTTCCGAATCCAAAGGATTCAGAGTCCCCAAAACCGCTGTCAGAATTATTGACGGGTATGAGGGTGTTTACACCCTTTACGGCAGCACTGTCGTTTTTAAGCGAATTGATATTCTCCTTGAGGTTGAAGGACATTATATCGTTTCCTGCGATGATCCTCTGAAAACAGAGAAGGTCACAGAGACTGATAGTACTGTTGACACCTCAGCAGAATCAACGCAGGAAGAAGAAAAGGTCTTTGGCTATTTGAGCCTTTATGATCGGATAATCGTTTCGGGAAAAGGTCTCGAAAACGGAATGGTATTTTATTGATTTTTTAAGAGGTAAAAATGTCATTTGAATATATTGATAAAAATGCCGAGCTGATTTTGGCACGGGTGAGGGCTGCCGAAGCCGCATCAAAATACGGGCAGAGCACATCTGTGGTCGCAGCGGTTAAATACTGTGATATTGCTGAGCTTAAATATCTGACCGAAAAGGTTGGCATCAGAGACATCGGTGAAAACAGAGTTCAGCAGCTTCTTGAACACTATGAGCATATAGACAAAGAGAAAACCAACATACATTTTATCGGCTCACTTCAAACAAACAAGGTGAAATACATTATCGACAAGGTTTGCATGATCCATTCTCTTGACAGTCTCAAGCTTGCAGCCGAAATTGACAAGCAGGCAAAAAAGCACGGCATCGTGATGGATGTCCTGGTGGAGATAAACTGCGGCAGAGAGGAAAACAAAGGCGGAATCATGCCGGAGGATGTCGAGGAGTTTTGTGAACAGATTATGAATTTTTCGTCACTAAATTTGCGTGGTTGCATGACAATGGCACCAAAATGTGAAGAAAAATGCGATTATTTGAAATTTTTTGAAGAAACTTATAAACTTTTCCTTGACATTTGGAGAAAAATCGTTCATAATAATATAGAGCCTGTCTTTTCGATGGGAATGAGCGAAAGCTTTGAGGAGGCTATCGCTTGCGGTTCCACTATCGTCAGGATCGGCAGAAGCTTTTTTCAAAAATAATAAATAAAAAACATAAACGGAGGATTCAACCATGGGAGTGTTGGATAAATTCAAGAGAAACAATCAGACAAACGATGCTTATGCAGACAACTACGATGACTACTACGATAACTACGAGGGTGGTTATGATGAAATGCCCGCAGAGGAGCCGATGATGGATCCTCAGCCCCAGATGCAGCCTCAGGCATTTGCTTATACTCCTCCTCAGCCCTCCTCAAATCCTATGGGTGGCGGAATGTCCCTCAACGGTGCTGCTATTGAGCTTAAGGTCGTTAAGCCCACAGAGTTCAAGGACGGTCCTGCTATTGCTGACCACCTTCTCAGCACACGCACTGTTGTACTTAACCTTGAGGATGCTGATAAGGACACAGCAAGAAGACTTATCGACTTCCTTTTCGGAGTTGCTTATTCCATCGGCGGCGAGATCAAGAAGGTTGCTAACAATGCATACGTTATCACTCCTCAGAACGTTGCAATCAGCAATGATAAGGCAGCTGCTGCTCCCGCACAGCCCCAGCAGATCGAAGAGCCTGTTCAGAATAACGGATTTTTCGGTTATTAATCTAAATATTTCATAACGATTTGCGCCGCATTTTATGGGGTGCAAATTGTCGTATCGTGATAACGGCAGTCGTTTCCCCGGATTTTTGTCGGCTGTCGTTATCGGTTTTAGGAGGATATCTTGGAAACAGTAACCTTTATTGTTACGAGAATTTGCCTTATTGCATTTGATTTTCTCAGCCTCGCCATTCTCATCAGAGTTATCCTTTCTTGGATCCCACTTGATGAGGATAATAAAATTGATGCCTTTTTCTATGCTGTAACAGAGCCTGTCATCATGCCTGTGCGAGCACTTCTTGAGAAATTTGATTCAATAAGTATGCTGCCGATTGATATCCCGCTTCTTATTACAGCAGTTATAGTCTCAATTTTATCAACAATTCTTTCGGCTTATGGATGAAAAAAAGATAAAACAGCTTTCAGCAAGACTTTCGGACCTTTTTTCCGAAAGCCAAAGAGGATATATTACCTTTTCTTCCTTTCTCGATCCAGCAGAGATATTTTTCTCAAAAGCGCTCATAAATCAAATAGGAGCAAAGGGTCTTTGCTTCCTTTATGGCGGATATAAAGATGCCGAGAGAAAATGCGCTTTTTTTCTGCCGGAGTTTTATTCGGATATCATCGAGGATATTGATGATTTTGAAAATGTCTTTTCTGTTCTCGAAGGTGAGCTTTCTGAAGCTGTTAAAGCCGTCAAGATCAAAGGAAGCGGATATAGAAAGCTTTCTCACCGAGATTTTCTCGGCGCCCTTCTCAATATGGGAATTGAGCGAAGTGCAATCGGCGATCTGTGCATAACAGAAGATAACACCTGCGTGCTTTTTGCAAATGCTTCCGTTGCCTCTCTTGTGCTTACAGGCTGTGAAAGAATAGGCTCGGACAAGGTGAAAACAGAGGAGATACCTCTCTCTGGAAATTTCTCTTTTGAAAGGAAAACAAAGCCTATAAGTGACACGGTGGCTTCTGACAGACTTGATTGCGTCGTTTCCGCACTCTCATCCGAAAGCCGAGAAAAAGCTAAAACGCTTATCCTCTCCGGACTTGTTGAATGCAATTATTCTGTTTCAGAAAGAACAGATCTGAGAGTTTTGGAGGGCGATACCGTCACAATAAGAGGTACGGGAAAATTTATCATTGATTCTATCACAGAGGAAACAAAAAAAGGCAGGATCAGACTTGCCGCAAGAAAATATATTTAATGAGGTGTAAAGTGAGCGTTTCGGAAACTTTTGACAGAAAATTCAACAAAAGTATGCGCGGTTACAATACCGAAGAGGTTGACGCCGCTCTTGATGCCCTTTTGCGCTATTGCGACGAGCTTGAGGATGCAAACCGTGAATTTGAAATTGCAAATAACGACCTTATCGACGACAAAACTTCTCTGAATAATTACATATCCGAGCTTCTTACAGAAAAAGAAGAGCTTCAAAGAAAGCTTAAGGAAATAAGCGATAGAGTTGCAAGCGTTGAAGGTCTTTATAACGGATATAGGGAAAAATTCGGCGAAGCGAGGGACATGATCACAAAAGCAAAATCATCCTCTTCCGAGATCATTGCAAGAGCCGAGGCTAAAGCTGATATCATTGCAGAAGAAGCAAAGAGAAAGCATGAGGAGGAAATGCGTAAATTCGATATTGAGATCGAAAAAAGGCGTGCTCTTATAGAAAAGCTTGACATCTGCTATAATGAATTCTGCGATAATATCAAAGAAAAGCTCGGTGCAATGCTTGATAGGGTGGATTCATTTGCAGCAAGCCCCGCTCTTCCCCATGACCTTCCGAAAATGCGTCCGATAATTGATAATGTTGATACAGAAATTGCCGAGCTTGATGCTTTTTTTGAGGAAGCTCAGCCGCAAACACCAACAGAACCGATTCTCCCAACAGATGTGGAGGATGATGAAGTTGAGATCGTTGAGGAGCCGCAGATGACGCCTTATGATCTCGACAGTTCAGATGAGGACAGCACTGACGATGATGTGATTTTTTACGAAAGCAACAAACCTGTCATCGGTTCAAAAATGTCACAGATGAAAAGCTCGCTCGACGAGATAAACAAAAAAGTTATAAAAAAGAAAACAACACCACATATATAAATAAGGAGACCTTAATTATGCCAAAGGACTACACAAGTACACTGAATTTGCCCCAAACAGGCTTCTCTATGAGAGCAAATCTGCCCCAGAGAGAGCCTGACACCATCAAGTATTGGGAAAGCATCGACCTCTATAGCAAGATGCTTGAGGAAAATAAGGGTAAGCCTCTCTATGTTCTTCATGACGGACCTCCCTTCTCCAACGGAAATATCCATATGGGAACCGCAATGAACAAGATCCTGAAGGATTTTATCAACAAATCAAAGCACATGATGGGATATAGCGTTCCCTATACCCCCGGTTGGGATAACCATGGTATGCCTATCGAAAGTGCTATCATAAAGAAGAACAAGATCGACCGCAAGAAGATGTCCATCCCCGAATTCAGAAGCGCCTGCCATGAATTTGCGCAGAACTTCGTTGATATTCAGATGGGTCAGTTCAAGCGTCTCGGTGTTACTGCCGACTGGGAAAAGCCTTATCTCACAATGGATCCCAAATTTGAAGCTCGTGAGGTCAAGGTCTTCGGAGAAATGTTCAAAAAGGGTTATATCTATAAGGGTCTTAAGCCTGTTTATTGGTGTAACCATTGCGAGACAGCTCTTGCAGAGGCAGAAATCGAATATAAGGATATCTCCTGCACATCTATCTATGTAAAATTCAAGATAAAGGATGACATGGGCAAGATCGCTGATGTTTGTGACCTTCAGAAGACATATTTTATCATCTGGACAACAACAACATGGACTCTCCCCGGCAACCTTGCAATCGCTCTTCATCCCGATGAGGAATATTCTGTTGTCAAGGCTTCCGACGGCAATTTCTATATCGTTGCTTCCGCTCTTGCCGGAAAAACAATGAAGGCAGGCGGCATTGAGAGCTACGAATTTGTTAAGTCTATGCGCGGACGCGATTTTGAATTTATGAAGGCTTCTCATCCCTTCATCGACAGAGAAAGCGTTGTTGTTAATGCAGATTATGTTACAATGGACAGCGGTACAGGCTGCGTACACACAGCTCCCGGCTTTGGTGCTGATGACTATGTGACCTGCCGCCGCTATAATATGGATATCATCGTTCCCGTTGATGACAGAGGTTATCAGACAGAGGACGCAGGAAAGTTTGCAGGAATGTACTATGAGGATTCCAACAAGGCGATCCTTGATGACATGAAGGAAAGCGGTGCGCTCTTCGCTTCCGAGGAGATCATGCACCAGTATCCTCACTGCTGGAGATGCAAGCACCCCATCATCTTCCGTGCAACTCCTCAGTGGTTCTGCTCGGTTGACGCATTTAAGGAAGAAGCTGCAAAGGCTTGCGAGGATGTTGAATGGCTTCCCGCATGGGGTGGCGACAGAATGGTCTCCATGATCCGTGAAAGAGCCGATTGGTGCATTTCAAGACAGAGACATTGGGGTCTTCCTATCCCCGTATTCTATTGCGAGGATTGCAAGAAGCCGGTTTGTACCGACGAAACAATAGAAGCAGTTTCCGCTCTCTTCGGTGCGGAAGGCTCAAATGCTTGGTATAAGAAGGAAGCAAGCGAAATACTCCCTGCATCCTTTAAGTGTCCTCACTGCGGCGGAGTTCACTTCACTCAGGAAACAGACACACTTGACGGTTGGTTCGATTCCGGTTCAACTCATTTTGCAGTTATCGAAAACAATGACGAGCAAAAATGGCCCGCAGATATGTACCTTGAGGGTGCAGACCAGTACAGAGGATGGTTCCAGTCTTCCCTTCTCACCGCTGTAGGTGCAAAGGGCGAGGGTGCTCCCTTTAAGACTGTTCTTACTCACGGTTGGGTCGTTGACGGCGAAGGCAAGGCAATGCACAAGTCTCTCGGTAACTCTATTGCCCCCGAAGAGGTGATCACAAAGTACGGTGCTGATCTTGTCCGTCTTTGGGTTGCTTCAAGTGACTACAGAGTTGATGTTCGTGTTTCCGATCCTATCTTCAAGCAGCTCTCCGAGGCTTACAGAAAGATCCGTAACACAGCTCGAATCATAATGGCTAACCTTGGCGATCCTGCAACAGATTTCGATCCCAATAAGGATATGGTCAGCCCCAACAAGCTTTATGAGATCGACAAATGGGCTCTCACAGAGCTTAATAAGCTGGTTAAGACCTGCCGTGATGCTTATAATAACTACGAATTCCATATTCTATACCACGATGTTTGCAATTTCTGCACAACAACTCTCTCCAAGCTCTATATCGACATCACAAAGGACAGAGTTTATGTTGAAAGAAAGGACAGCGAGGGCAGAAGAGCAGCTCAGACTGCAATGTTCATCATTCTCAGCTCTCTCACAAGACTCATCGCTCCTATGCTTGCATTCACCGCTGAGGAGATCTGGAAGGCTATGCCTCATCTCGATAGCGAGAAGAAGGAAAGCGTATTCCTCAATCCTATGCCCGAATATGAGACTGCTTATGAATTTGCCGGCATTGAGGAAAGATGGAACAAGCTCTTCTCTCTCCGTGATGATATCATGAAGGCTCTCGAGCTTGCAAGAGCCGAGAAGCTCATCGGTAAGTCTCTTGATGCAAAGGTTACGGTCTATGCAAAGGATGCGGATATATTCGCTACATTTACCGATTTTGCTGACGAGCTTAAGACTGTATTTATCGTTTCCGAGGTTGAGCTTGTAAACGACAACGCTCCCGAGGGCGTGTTCTGCGAGACAGAATCGGGGATCGGAGTTAAGGTCGAGCAGGCAGGCGGCACAAGATGCGACCGCTGCTGGGCTTATTCAAATGACTGCGAGGCTGATGAGGACGGCTTCATTTGCGCTCGCTGCAAAAAGATAGTTAATTTTCTTGCTTAATCCAAGCTGATAATTCGATGCGGGATTTTCGGTACTTGTATCGGAAATCCCGTTTTTTTGGAGTTTTTTATGCTGATTTGCTTTATAATAATGGCTGCCGTTATCGCTATCGACCAGATAACAAAGTGGCTTGCCGTTCAATACCTCACAAAGGTTGAAACAGTTCCGATAATAAAAGATATTCTGCATCTCACTTATCTTGAGAATGAGGGTGCAGCTTTCGGTATGCTGAAAAATAACCGCTGGGTGTTTCTTGTGATCTCCACGGTTGCAATAATCGGACTTATCATATATCTTGTCAAATATCCACCTAAAAATAAATGGCTGATTTTCGGTCTTTCATTTATCGTCGGTGGCGGAATCGGCAACATGATAGACAGGCTTCTGCTTGGTTATGTTGTGGATTTCATAGATTTCAGAGTTATAAACTTTGCAATCTTCAATGGTGCTGATTCCTTTGTCTGCATTGGTGCTGTTCTTGTTCTTATCTATGTTTTCTTCTTTTCGGAAGAGAAAAAAGAGGTCAAAAATGATGCAGATTCTTAAGGTGAGTGAGAATGATTCGGGCAAAAGAATCGACGCTTGGCTTTCGGAAGCACTTGATATCACCCGTTCTGCGGCGGCAAAGCTTATTGAGGGTGAAAATGTTCTTCTTTCGGGGAAAACGATCTCAAAAAGCTTAAAGGTTGCCTCAGGACAGGAATTTGAGATTGAGATACCCGAACCCGAGCCTTCCGAAGCACTCCCCGAAAACATCCCTCTCGATATAATTTACGAGGATGACGATCTTCTCGTTGTCAACAAACCAAAGGGGATGGTGGTTCATCCCGCAGCAGGGAATCCAAGCGGGACTCTCGTCAATGCCCTGCTATGGCATTGCGGCTCTTCCCTTTCGGGTATTGGCGGAGTTATACGCCCCGGGATCGTTCATAGAATAGATAAGGACACAAGCGGTCTGCTTGTGGTGGCAAAGAACGATTTTACCCATCTTGCCCTTTCGGAGCAGCTTAAGGATCACACCGTCAGCAGAATATACAGCGCCATCGCTCTCGGAAATTTTAAAGCTGACAGCGGAACTATTGATGCTCCCATCGGAAGGCATCCCACAGACCGCAAAAAAATGGCTGTGCTTCGAGGCTCTGACAATGCAAGGGAAGCAATTACTCATTATGAAGTTGTAGAGCGGTTCGGAGAATTTACCCATATCAATTGCATTCTTGAAACCGGCAGAACTCATCAGATAAGAGTCCATATGTCGAGCATCGGTCATCCTCTGCTCGGTGATGATGTTTACGGCGGCGGAAGCTCAAAATTTGCACAAAAAAATCAAAATCTCATATCGGGTCAATGTCTTCATGCCTTTGAGCTTTCATTTATTCATCCCAGAACAAATGAAAAGGTTCGCTTTGAATGCGACTATCCCGAATATTTCACCAAACTATTAGATAAATTAAGGAGTACCTATCAATGAAACTTTCAATAACAACTCTCGGCTGCTGCGAATGGTCACTTAATAAAGTGGTCGGATATTTCAAGGACATCGGAGTAAAGGGCATCGAGGTAAGAGGTCTTAGCGATGTTATGAATCCTGCCGAGATGGAATGCTTCAAAAAGGAAAATGCGGAAGGCACCAAAAAATATCTTCGTGCAAACGGAATGAAGCTGGTCTGCCTTGATACAAGCTGCAAATTTGATGACGATGAGATGGCGAAAAAATCTATCACAGAAGGTATCTCTGCAATTGATGTTGCGTCTGAAATGGATATCCCCTATATAAGAGTTTTCGGCAACAAGCTTCCGGAGCTCGATGATGATAGCCGTGATGAAGCGGAGGCTCGTATGATAAATTCGCTTCGTGAGCTTTCCGATTATGCAGAAAAGAATAATGTAAAGGTACTTCTTGAAACTCACGGAAATGTTTGCAATATCGAAAATATCAAGGGCGCCCTTGAAGCTCTTTCGGAGCATAAAGGCTTCGGAATTCTTTGGGACATCGCCCACAGCGATACATACTATAAGGAAAACATCGAGGAATTTTATGATCTCATAAAGCCCCTTCTCTGTCATGTTCATATGAAGGATCATATCAGACTTCCCGATCATCAGAAGGATATAAAGGATATTGGCGAAGGTGAGATACCGATTGAAAAGATCGTCAAAATGCTTCTAAGTGACGGCTATGACGGCTATTTCTCCTTCGAGCATGAAAGAAAATGGCATCCCGAGCTTTCAGAGCCCGAGGTAGCATTCCCAAAATTTGTTGAATACATGAAGAGATTTGAGGACTGATCAAACAAAAAAGAGGCTGAAGCCTCTTTTTTGTTTCAGCGTGTCGAGAAAGTCTCGACACGCTGGCAGACATCGAAAAAGGTAGGAATATTTTCCGTTCTTACATTCGTCGGCGTACTCAGTACGACAGAGTGTAAGAACGGAAAAAACAAGTAAGCACAAGGCTTTCCTCGTGATTGCCTTGTGCTTCTTTTTGAATTTTATTTTTTCTCTTATATTTAACTATTTTATTTTTACTGTTATCTACTTGTGGTATTACAGCTTTTTCGACAGTCTGAAACAAAAAAGAGGCTGAAGCCTCTTTTTGTTTATAACACGAAAACATTAATTTTGCCAATATTAATGCCAAATTTTTCTATTTTTAAACATAAAAATGCACAAAATATGAACAGAAATAAAATTATCGGCAATAATGTTTGACAAATACAGTCGGATTTGGTATAATATCTGTGTATTATATATTCTGTAATCCATATGCGTGCGGCATTGTCCGCAGAAAGAGATTTTTTATGAAGAATTTTAACAAAACAAAACTAACAGTTATAATTGCTGTCATCCTTGCACTCACAATGTCGCTTAGCATCTTTACACTTGCGGCTACATATGACAGCACATACGATCCGCTCATTTCCCTTTCTTACCTCACTAAATATGTTGATGAGGTTCTTGAGCCTATCCGTGCCTCCATCGCTGCACTTGGCGGCAAAGAGGACGGCTCACTTCCCGCATCGAATACTTTTGAGGTCGTTTTTGTTGAATACGGAAAAGAGGTACAGTGTACTGCCCCAACCGAGATCATTCTCAGAAGCGGCAAGGCAGAGATCGTTTCACCATTTGAAGATCAAGGACTCAGCGACCTTACAGACGGTACAGACCTGAAGAACGGCACCGCAGTTCCTAAAAACCATAATCTCCTTATCCCTCGCGGTGAGGACGGTCGTGGAATAGTGATCACAAGCCCGAACGGCGCTTATATTATGGTAGGAGGTGCTTATATAATTGTCGAACCTTAAGAATAAGAAAAAGATCAATTGGACACGTGTTCTTTGCCTCATTCTCGCTTTTATCATGATCGCGGGCATGGGTACTTTGGCTTTAACTATTCTTTTCAGCGGTAATTCTGTTGCCGCAGCCGAAGCTGCTTACGATGTTTCCGATTACACATTTTCTTCAGAAACCGATGGCGATACCTATATCGCCGTCGGTTTAATGTATGGTTCAAGTATTACTGTAGGCTTCGAGATCAAAGCACCTTATGGATTCGTTGTGGGGTCCTCTGTGATCACAAAAGATGTCAGATCATTTACCCCATCGTATTATCTTGATACCAATATTGCCTCCGCAACTCTTGACGGAAACCTTTCAAAAAAATCAATGACATATTCGCTCACTGATGAGCCCGAAAAGACTGTTATCGGCGGATACCATGTTGAGTTTGCTCATGAGCAGAGCGCAATTCCCCTTGATTTTCTTGTGAATGATATCGCAAAGCAGCTTGATGACGATGAGCTATATCCCATTCCCTCATATATCGGCGGAGAGAGAAAGATCCGTCTCGGTCACTTTGCAACAGAGGAAGAAGCCCTCGCTTTGCTTGAAGAATATGAAAATAGCTTTTATGGATACAGTGCCAAAGTCGTCGGGCCTTCAGAAACAGCTGTTTCTGTTGTAAATCCCGAAAACGATGTTATTCTTTTTGAATACGATTCAATGGGAAATGATGACAATATTGGATTCGTCGCTTTCCAGGCAGATGAATATGCTTCATATATCCAGACACCTGCAAATAACCTCTATGAGGGAGTTATGACCTTTATTCCCAGATATGAAGAAGAATATCACGGCGTTGCACTTACCAATGTTCTGGAGCTTGAAAGCTATGTTGAAGGTGTTCTCCCCTATGAGATCAGCAATTCATGGAGCCGTGAGGTGCTTCGTACATTTGCCATCACAATTCGCTCATATGCAATTGCAAATTACTGCAAATGGTATTCAAAATACGGCTTTGATATGACCGCCACCACAAGCGATCAGGTCTATAAAGGACGAAACAGAGTAAATGATGCTGTTCTTGAGGCCGTTTCCAGCACCGAAGGACTTGTGACGGTTTATGACGGAAAGGTCATAAGCGCATATTATTCCTCAAGCGTCGGAGGCTCGACCGTCGGTTCGCAGTATGTTTGGGGCTCGGCAAGAGGATATCTTTCCTCGGTCACAACCCCTTGGGAAAAATACGCAGACTATAACAACGGACTTTGGCATAGCGAAGTAACCCCCGAGGAGCTTTGCAAAACCCTCCGTTCAAGAGGATATACCGATCTTTCGGGTGCGATCGCATCTATAGAGGTTGAAACAGTCGAGGACAATCCCGATTATATTTATTCTCTTACATTTACAGATACAAGCGGCAATAAGGTCAAGCTAAACCGTGGCGACGCTGTCAGAACGACTCTTTCCACATATTTAAAATCTGCAAATTTCTCGGTTGGTCAAGGCGAGCTTACAAGAAGCTACAATAAAGTTTACGATATTGAAATCGTCGGCGGCAGCGGACCTATCACAGTGCCTGTTCCCGAGAAAGAATTTATCGTAAACGGATATGTTACAGGCTCTCCTCTTCTCATTTCCGATGCGATCATAATCGACTCAACAGACGAGATGATGACAAGCGAATATCCGGTGGCTTATGTGCTGACATCTACCGGTCGTAAGGTCGTTATGAATTCTTGCGTGGCAACTGCAGATTATTATGATGAAGCAGAGGCCTTTGAATATGACAATAACAGAGTTCATATTCTTGATCCCGAAAGCATTCCCGAGGATTTCGACGAATACCCTGAGACTGAATTTGAGGTCGAAACGGAAAGTTCAGAAAATGATGATACGACGGCAGAAAATGAGTACATCACAAAAGAACCTGCCGATTTTGGAGAAAACGCCTACAAGATAACCTCGCAGTTTGATGATGTTACTGTCATTACAACGGTTGAAACGATAACAGAAACCCTAACAGCCGGCGATTCAAATAATTTTATTTTTGCGGGTAAAGGCTGGGGACACGGAGTTGGAATCAGTCAGTACGGTGCAAAGGACCTTTCGGATGCAGGCGCAGCTGCCGAGGATATCATCCATATCTACTTCACGGGAGTTGACATAATTCACCGCAGTGAGCTTCAGAAAAACGAATAAGCTGCAACAATAAAAGAAGAATAATTTTTTGGGCCATCTCACGGGGAGATGGCCCATTCTGTTTATAATTGATTTTCAAAACAAGGATATCCATCTTAATGTGAACAAGTCTTTTTTGTTTGATTTGAATATTTTTCTGAAATTATGATTGAAACTATTTATGCAGGATTTTTTCGTTAAACTCTTGACAAATCTATATTATATGATATAATATAATTGTCTCATATGATACACTTTTTTTAAAAAAGGAGCAAAAATGGAGAAAAAAGATAAAATCCACGATATTCTTGCAGACATACCGCTTTTTGCGGGGGCTGACATGGAATTTATTTCATCGGCAATTCCGCAAGATGCTGATATCCGTTCCTTTTCTTCGGGTGAGGAGCTTGATCCATCGGGAAATCTCGTTGTCATTCTTGAAGGAACAGCAAGAGTATTTTCTTCAGACGAGGATAGGTCTGTTATGCTCCGTGATCTCTCAAAAGGAGATATATTCGGTGTTGCAGAGCTTTTCGGAGGAAGCTGCGGCGATATTGCTATCAGCCGTGTTGAAGCAAAAAACAAATGCCGTGCACTTTTCATTCCTCGTGAGAAGATGAGCTATCTTCTGGAGAATGACAAGAAGATAATGTATAATTATCTGGATTTTCTCTGTTGCCGCATCAGATTTTTGAATAAGCGTATCGCCTGCTTCACAGCAGGAAGTGCCGAAAGAAGGCTTGCCATCTATCTTGATTCCCTTTCTGAAGGAATGAAAACGGAAAACAGCTCGGTGAAAGTAACTCCCATGTCCTCAATGGGCGCACTTGCCCTAACTCTTGACATTGGTCGAGCATCTCTTTACCGTGCCATCGACACCTTGACAGAGGACGGATTCATTATAAAAGACGGAAAGAGCTTCATTCTCTCGGACAGAGAAAAAATGCTAAAATTTTATAACAAATAAAGGAGAAACACCATGAAAAAACTAACTTCCATTATTCTCGCACTCATTATGCTATTCGCACTTGTTGCATGCTCCGGAGGCAACACACAAAATGAAGATACAAGTGCCGTTTCCGATACTGCTGCCGAAAGCGCAACAGAAAGCATCGCAGATACCACTCCCGAAACAGAAGAAGTTAAGATCGACAATACTCTTCCCTTCAATATTACCGTTATTTCCGGTACTACCGGAATGGGCTTTGCAAAGCTTATGAGCGATGCAAAGGAAGGAAAGGCTTCTTTCCCTTATAATTTTGAGATCGTAAGCGGTGCTGATGTGGTTGCTCCCGCAATCATAAACGGAAGCACAGATATTGCCGCTGTTCCCACAAACCTTGCCGCTGTCCTCTTTGCAAAGACAAAGGGCGAGGTTCAGATCCTTGCCGCAAATACACTCGGTGTTCTTTATGTAATTGAGAACGGTGAGACTGTAAATAGCGTTTCGGATCTTGCAGGAAAGACAGTTTACTGCTGCCAGCAGGGCGCAAATCCCGAGTTTATTTCCAATTATCTTCTCACAGAGAGCGGTCTTAAGGTTGGCGAGGATGTTATGCTCGATTTCACCTATAATACTCCCGACGAGCTTGCAACTGCTATCGCAACAGGCACGGTTGATCTTGCTATTCTCCCCGAGCCTAAGGTGACAGCAACACTTGCACAGAACGAGAATCTCCGCCGTGCCATCAATATGTCCGAGCTTTGGAATGAGGTTACAGACGGTCTGCCGCTCATTCAGGGCGTTATCGTCGGCAGAAAGGCTTTTGTTGAAGAGCATAGCGCAGAGGTTGCGGAATTTCTTCGTGAATATGAGGCTTCTATAGTTTTCACAAGCACAAACAAAGAGGAAGCAGCAGATATGATCGCTGCCGCAGGCATCATACCAAAGGCTCCTCTTGCTCTCAAGGCTCTTCCCTTCTGCAATCTTGCATTCATTTCGGGTGCTGATATGAACGAGCCTATGATGAGCTTCTTCAATGTTCTCTTTAACGCAAACCCCGCATCTGTCGGTGGTGCGCTTCCCACAGAAGAAATTTTCTATAACGCAAAATAATGGCAAAAAAGCTGTTTAAAAGCTTTATTTCCACCCTTGCAGTTGCCGCATTCTGGATCTTGATTTGGTATCTTGCGGCACTGCGGGTCGGAAAAGAGCTTCTGCTCCCGTCTCCCGTCTCGGTCATCGAAAGACTCATCGAAATCATGGGGGACGGTGAGTTTTATATAACAAGTGCTTTTTCACTCATGCGAGTTATGGGAGGCGTAATTCTAGCGTCTGCACTGGGAATACTAATTTCTGTTCTTACCCATTTTTCAAAAATAATTGCTGCACTCGTGCGCCCCGTTATAACGGTAATCAAAGCAACTCCTGTTGCTTCCTTTATCATTCTTGCACTGGTTTGGATCGACCGAGGAAATCTCCCGATCTTCATCTCGCTTCTTATGGTTTTTCCTGTCATCTGGACAAATCTCACAACAGGACTTTCGCAGATAGACTCAAAACTTCTTGAGCTTGCAAAGGTTTACCGAATCGGTTTTTGGGGGAAATTAAAAGGGATATATATCCCCTCGGTTTTGCCCTATTTTTCCTCCGCTCTCAAGACCTCACTGGGGCTTGCCTGGAAAGCGGGTATCGCCGCAGAGGTGCTTGCCGTGCCCGCACGCTCCATCGGTAAAGAGCTTTTCAATTCAAAAACATATTTTGAAACCGCTGATCTTTTTGCCTGGACCTTTGTTGTAATAATACTTAGCCTTATAATTGAGTTCATCTTCGAAGTTCTTATAGGAAGGCTTACATTAAGGAGGGGACGCAATGTTTAAAATTGATAACCTTTCCTTCTCATACGGAAATGAAAAAATTATTGACAGATTTTCCATCGAGCTTGATGGAAACGGAATATATGCCATAATGGGTCCTTCCGGCTGCGGAAAAAGTACACTTTTTTCTCTGATCTGCGGACTTTTAAAGCCTGATGACGGCAGCATTGTCCATGATTATAAGAAAGTTTCTTATGCTTTTCAGGAGCCGAGACTAATCCCCCATATGACAGCCGCAGAAAATGTTAATTTTGTTTTGGGAGGAAAAAAATCCACACTTGAAGAAGCAAAAAAAGCACTGCAAGCGGTAGGTCTTGGCAGCGACTTCGAAAAATATCCCTCCGAGCTTTCGGGTGGTATGCAAAAAAGAGTTGCTCTTGCCAGAGCATTGGCTTTTGACGGTGATCTTCTGCTCCTTGACGAGCCTTTCACGGGTCTTGACGAGGAAACGAAAGAGGATATTATAGAGTTGATCAAAGAGATTGGCAAAAGTAAGCTCATTCTCATGATAACACATGATGGCGCAGAGGCTGAAAAATGTGCAAAAAAAATTATTTTATTTAATGAAATAAATCGGAGCTGATCAAAAATAGATCAGCTCCGATTATATTATTTATATCAGTCATCAAGTGTGCGGAGGTATTCGATACAGCGGCGAACCTCTTCTGTTCCTGTAGGCTGAAGTCCCTCGGACTCGATCACCATAAGAACACCGTTCTTATTTGCCCACTCACGAACAGCCTTGATAGGTGCTCTTCCCGAACCTACAGAGAAGCCCTTAACGCAGTCATGAACATGATCAAAATTCTTGTTGCAATCCTCAGAGGGAATACCGTCCTTCAGATGAACGACCTTGATTCTGTCCTTATGTGCTTCGAGAAATTCAATTACATCAAGACCTGCATTGAAGAGCCAGAATGTGTCGATCTCAAGCTCAACACTTGTCTTTTCAATAACCTCATTCTCAAAAACTGTTCCATATGCTGTGGGGAAAAACTCTCTTGAATGGTTGTGGTAGCCGAGGCGGATACCGTTCTCTGCCAGCTTCTTCTGAGCGAAGTTAAGTGCGTCAATAACGCCCTGTGCCTTTTCGGGAGTGCTCCAATTGCAGCCGGGAACGATGAGATTGTCGCAACCGATTATCTTATGATAACGGATAGTCTCGTCGATGGTCTCGGGTGTGATAGCATCAAGACCTGTGTGTGTTCCGGAGCAAACAAGTCCGAAGGTGTCGAGCCATGTTTTGATCTGCTCGGGGTTGTAATCAAAGAAGCCTGCAAACTCGATATATTTATATCCCATGTTCGCAACATCCTCAAGTGCTTTACGCATTGAGTCCTTTGTTACATCTCTCATGGAGTACATCTGCAGACCGTATTCTGTTCTTGCCATAATAAGTACCTCTTTTCGGTTTTTTATTTTTTTCTAAATGATACCATATTTTGCCTTATTTGTCAATGATTTTTCTACTATTTCGACTTATTTTTCTTATTTTTATTTCTTTTTTTCCACTTTGAGGAAAAGCGTAAAAAAACCATAATGAAAATGATTTACGCATCTGTTAAAAACGGTACTTTTAAAATTAAAATTTGAGATAATAAACAGTAATTTAGCGAACAGTCTGATAGTGATGAAATCATCCTTTAGCGTTTCCAGATCCTTCACTTCGTTCAGGATGACTTGTGAGGAGATTGATGACAAGTTTTCTACATAGAATCCTCATAAATTCCATGTAGAAACACAGATAAACAACAATAAAAATTCCCTTTTTCAAAGTTTTGATCGACCTTTTTTAAAAGGTCGCGCGAGCCGACGGCGGCGTCGGTCGCCTCCGCAGAGGCGAAACTCCCTCACCGACAAATTACTGTTTATATAAAATAAGCGAACCGGATCAAGGGCAAAAGATGCCTTAATCCGGTCCGCTTTTTATTATTCAAGTCCGAAACAATCCTTGATCATTCTCGGAAGTGCTCTGCTTTGCACAAAATTACATCCACCGATAACATGCTCGGCAAAATACATAGAGATACCGTTTTTGCGGTCGATGGCAAGATATGCTGTTGCAGCTCCTCCCCAGCCGAAATCGGTCACATCGGGACGATCTGCCGCAGGGCATCTCACCCCAAGACCCATAGTATATCCGTTTTTATCGAGCCCCATATCCGAGATATCCACATTTTTGTCAAGTTGCGCCGATGACATAAGGTCAATGGTTTCCTTTGAAAGAATTATATCGCCACATCGGAGAGCCTCGGTAAATTTGATATAGTCCTCGGTAGTGGAAATACATCCTGCTCCTCCGCTTTCGTATTCGCTTCCGAGCTTATACCACATGATTCGTTTTCCCACATTTTCGATAACGCCCTTTTCTTCATTGCTTCTATACTGTGCGCAAATCGTGTCAAGCTCGCTATCGGGCAAATTAAATGTTGAATTTACCATTCCGAGAGGATCGAATATATTTTTCTTAACATAATCAGCAAAACGCATACCGCTGATCTCCTCCACAAGTGCCGCAAGCACATCGTGGCAAAGGCTATAACGGTATTTTGTACCCGGCTCAAAGAAAAGCGGTAGAGACGCAAGATATTTCATAAAATCTCTTGTTGGACATACACCTTTTGTATCAGCCTTAAAAGCTTTTACTGCAGAGGAATCCATATTATAGTCAAATCCGCCCGTCATTGTGAAAAGATGCTTTATCTTTATGCGATTTTTGGCATACGAAATGCTTCCGTCTGGATTCATTACCTTCATATCCGCAAATTCGGGCATATAAAGCGCAAGATCGTCATCGAGAGAAAACAATCCCTTTTCATAAAGCTGAAGTGCGGCTGTGCAGGTGATGGGCTTTGAGCAGGAATAGATATTATACCTCTCCTTTCCGCAGAGCGGAAAGGTATTTTCATAGTCAGAAAAGCCCTCAAAACGGCGATATACCTGCTCGCCGTCCTTCATCACAAGAAGATCAAAGGCAGGGATGCCCATTTCAATAAATTCGTCAAGTGTTTTATCAAGTCTTTGGAACATTTTTAGCCTCATTTTATATAAACATTGCGGTCTTAACAGATAAGGAAAGAAAGGAAAACATTTTGATAGGAGTTATCTGAAAAGACCGCAAACTCGTAGGTTATTTTAATTTGGCAATGTCTGTGTATAGGTTACGACCTTAGAAGTCTTATTGTTTCCTTCGCAGAACGACTTGATCGTATCATTTGAGGTCGACTGATAAATCGTCGATATGGAGAATCCATAAGCCAAACTTTCTCTAAACACGTTAACAGCATCGGAAAGAAGAAGAGTAGTCAGATTTGTATTATTTGTAAAGCTACTCATATCAACTGAGGATGCGGTTGCATTTCTAAGATCTGCAATACCGTCTGCCGGACGCTCTGCATCGCCTATCCAGATTGCCTTCAGGGATTTGCATCCATAGAACGACTGTGTACCACCACGGTATCCGTTCAAATGGATATATTCAACTGCCGAGCAATTTTGGAAAGTCCATTGTATGTTGTAGTTATCAAATCCGCCGATTCCACCGAACTCAAAGATCTTTTCATCTGTCATGCTTCCCACAGGTACTATCTTTTCAAGAGCAGAGGAATACTGGAAAGTATTATTTTTAATAGCCGTTCCAAAGCTTGTGAGTGACTTCGGATAGATTATGGAAACAAGCTTTGCCATGCTATTAAATGCAGAAATATCAACAATTCCCTCTCCGACAACCATATGAGTTATCTTGTTGTGTGCTGCCGCAAGAAGAGTTGGAACAGGTCTTGCCTCGCCTGCATAGTCACTTGCATATGTTGTTTTCAGCGCAGCAGCATTAAGATTTCCTGCGCCGCTGATATATGCAAGATAGTTTCCGTCAGTCATTTCATAAAGAGAATAATATGTAGTACCGTCTGTGAATGCACCACCGGAATAGCCCTTCATTTCGATGTTTTCTGCAACAAGAGATTCTGCTTCTGTGGGAAGAATTGCATCTGTGCTTGTAAGAGTTACAGCACCTGCAGCCTTAACAACGCTTCCAACGGGGTTATTTTCAAAATCGTTTGTGAAGCCGTCTGCAATAAGCTCGATGCTCACATCATAAATGCTTGTGGTCTCATATTCGGGATACTCATAGCCTGTATAGATGATGCTTGTTTCGCCTGTGAATTCATTTTTCCAGATCTCATATCCGCACATATATACATCGCTCTTATAGCTGTGAGTGAAATTGACAAGAGTTGTTGCGAACCAAGTATAGCCCTCGCCATAGCCTTCTATATCTCCAACAGCTTGTCCGTTGAGCTTTTTGAGCGTTTTTGCACCGGGAACCAAAGCTCCGTTCTGCTTTATTGCCTTTTTAACTATTTTTTCAACTGTAGGCTCATATTCGCCTGTCTGTTCATTATATGAGAGCTTGATATTTGCATCGTTCTCGCCTCTGTTAGCGTCGGTCGCAAGGATAGCACCATATTCAATGAGAGAATAGCCTTCGTTTACGATGTTTTCATTGAAGTTGAAGATTCCGCGGAGACCGTTATAGTCCTCTGTACGAACCTGATAGCCATGCATTTCCATAGCAGTATTTGTCATTGCCTTAGGATATGCCTTTACGGTAAAGCCAATTTTTTCTGCAATTGATTCAAGTGATGAACGCAGATTCCAATCAGATTCAACATAAAATACATCTCCTTCACCGATATGATAACCGTTTCCAAGATTATCGGTCTGAGACTTGTGAATCACTCCAAAGTTACCCAAACCTCCAATCCAACCAAACTTAGGAAAGAGAAAAGTAATATCCTTGGTATAATCAAATGAGTATTGAATCTTTGAAGGAAATGCGCTGAGATTTCTGAAGTCAACTATACATTCTCCAAGAGAAGCACTGTATGTTTCTCCCAAAACAAGAATTGAATGAAGACCAGTGTTCCAACTATAAAAATTGTCATAAAGCTTTGTAACACTTTTGGGAATTACAAGAACAGGAGCACGACAAACATTCAGAACTCCTTCCGAAGAGCCAATGGTTTTTACATCTGCCTCAATAACAACCTTGGCAAATGAATATTTACCACTCCAAGGTGCTGTGGAGGGAAATGTCAAAACATCAAGCGATTTGGATGTCTCTGTATCGCTGATAGTTAAAACATATCCCGCATCGTCGGTAATTGCCCATTTAAAGCCTACATCAGTGGTTCCCTCTTCCACAACCGCCGCATTTGCGATCATGGCAAAGGCGCAAAGGAGTGTCACCATAGCAAAAATGGTAATTAAGATTTTTGAAAAGTTGTTTTTCATGATAAAATCCCTTTCATTATTATTTATTTAAACTCTCAAAGAGTTTTTTAACTTCATCAAGACCATAAACAAGCGGACTTTCCATAAGCACATCAAGCTTTCCGAGCTGTGAAAGCTGATGAGGAGTTGACCAGTTGCACCAGAAGCCGTATTTTCTGCCCTCCGCATCTGCCGTCTCAAGAAATTCAAGGAGATTCTCACAGGACCAAACCGAGGGCTGATCCTCAATTTTTTCCGCCTTTGCCTCTCCCGCAACGCCAAATTCTCCAACGCATACGGGCTTGCCGGTTGTCACAACACTGTTATATGCCATGTCCTGACCGTGATAATCTCCGCCCGTGTACCAGTCAAATCCGACGAGATCAACATATTCGTCTCCGGGATATCCGTAAAGCTGCGGCGCATAATCTCCCGTTGTGGGACAGAACATCCAAACAAGATTATCAAGTCCCCATTCCTCTGTGAAATATTTATAGGTATAGATCCAGAGATCGGAAAAATAATGCTCGGGGAGATAATTTCCTTCGGAATCCTTAAATCCCATGCACCACCAGAACCATGTTCCGCTATGCTCATGGTAAGGTCTCCATATGACCGGAACACCGTTATCACGAAGTCTCTTCAAAAACGACGCTGTCTTGTCAAGTGCAGTCTTTAATTTTGTGTTATATTCCGTTCCCTCTGTGAGAAGCTGCTGCCAATCCTCTTCGGTGTGATTGCCAAGCTTAGCCCATATGTGATTCCAAGCAGTTTTATCCTCGGGACGCGGAGATGGATTTGTCATATGCATCCATGTATGAACGATTCCGCCCATTTTTGCATATTCGGTGATCTGCTCCACCATCTCGTCTATCTGATTGTTACTCGTATAGCCACTCATAAATGCGTCACCGATATCAAGTCCGATCATTCCCGGAAGATATCCGCCCGAGGCACTCTTAAAATCCTCAATGGCTATATTTATCATATTGTCATATTTTGCGCTGTTGATCTCGCCTATGATCGTTCCTTTTGATTCATAAGCAGCCTTTATAACAGCCAAAAGCTCTCCTCTTGTATAGATCATATCAATCGTCTCCGTTTCACTTCCAAGAATTACATCCCATTTTGCAAGATACTGCGAAAGAGTTACAGCATCCTTAATATCAACACTTGCATCGCAATTCACATCCGCAAATCTCAGATCAATAAGGCTTACGGATGCCTTCCACCCAGCAAGATGCTGAGCGAGAACAACTGCGTCCTTAACATCTACCCTTCCGTCGGGACAGATATCGCCATATGGACTTGTGGCAAAGGAATATGTTGCCAGAATCAGCACAAGCACCGATACAAGGAAAACAATTAAAGATATTTTTCTCATTTCATTATCTCTTCAAGCAAAGCTCTTGTTTCATTAAGCCCCAGAGTAAGCTCACTCTGCATAAACTCATCTCCGTATCCCATGCCCGTGATCGACGAATTTCCCTGCCAGAAAAGCCAATATGCGGTCTTGTAGCCGGATTTATTCATTCCACTCAGATATGTAAGCGCATCTCGGCAGCTGAAGAGATCCTTCTGCTCGCCCTTCTCGCCCAAACTTGGCTCAACAAGTGCATCTCCCGAAAGACCGAACTCGCACATATTGACTATTTTGCCCGTGCTTGCAAGATCTTTATATGTTTGGGTATTTTCCAGCACGAAATAATCACCGTTTGAATACCAGTCGATACCGACAATGTCAACATATTCATCCCCCGGATAGCAATAAAGGGGAGCCGCAAGATCATCTCGTTCATCACCAATGCCGGGATTATATACCCAAATCAGATTGTCAAGACCTCGCACTTCTGTATAATACTCATATGTTGTTATCCAAAGCTTTTTATAATAATCAGCTTCAAGTCTTGTCCCACCGATTCCGTCCTTTCTGCCCGCTCCGTACCAGAACCAGTTTCCGTTGTTCTCATGGTAGGGACGCCAGATAACGGGAACATTCTCCTTATCAAGGATCTCAAAGAAATCGGCTGTCAGATCAAGTATTTCATAGTAAGCCTTATTCAGCTCGCTTCCCTCTGTGAAGACCTCATTCCACTGGGAATAATTCATATTTCCTTTGCGGTATGTATGAGGCTCTGTGGGACAGCTTGTATGCGCATGAGTAACGATAACGCCGCCCTTTGCAGCATAACCGATAAGCTCCTCTGCGATATGTAGCATATCATCCCCGCCCTCTTTTATATATGTAAATGAGCTTGCAACGTCGATGCTCATGAGTCCCGGATATTCGCCTGTTTGTTCCTTAAAATATTCAAGTCCCGAGCTTATAAGAGTGCTGTTTTTATTTGCTCCGTTGTCCGCAAGTTCTCCGACGATGACAGAATCAGAATCATATACCCTTTGAAGAAGCTCCATCAGCTCCTCTTTTGTATATATTTCGCCAAAATCTATCTCACCGGAATAGTTGACGGCTTCTGTTATATCAACGCTTTTGTCCTTTGCGCCGTCAAGGATCTCCTTCAGCTTTTCATAGGCAAATTTGGGATTTGCATATGCGGGAGTAATCTTAATTGCTCCGTCCTCAACAGAAATGCTTTCATTTCGATAATTTTCGCTGTCAAAGGTCAGAATAATTCCCTTTTCCGGGATCTTATTTGAAACGATCTCAAGCTCAACATCAGCATATTCAGAGAAAAGCACCTTTATCTGCTTTGCATATATACCGAGAATAGGATCCTTTGCATAAATGCTCATTCCCTGCATTTTCTCGCCATTTAAAGTGAGCTTATCAATTTTCATTCCCTCAGGCTCAAAAATATATCCCTTCTCTGTTATCGGTATGCAAAGTCTGCCCTTGGGATCAACCATTTTCGATGTCCATTTTTCGATAGCCGCCGAAAGTGCTTCATTCGAGCCACCGCAAATTACGATCTTATTGCCGCTCTGCCTTATTACATAAGCATTATCGCTTAGAACATCCTTTGATGCCGCCTTGCTCTCTGAACGCTTGGTCTCGCCTATAAGGATCTCTTTCCCGTTTGATGGAGAATAATCTGTTCCGAGTCCAAGCTCCACACCGAATTTGTTCTTTATTGTCTCTCGAAGATCCTTGACTATCGCCTTAACGGTATCATCCGAGCTGTCACTTCTGACGATCTTATATTCAGAAAGATTTTCAATTGGAACAAGACCTGTATTTCCGCCATTATTCTTTACGCCCGAGCTTGAGCCACCTGCCTTACCGCATGAAACAAGAAACGAGGCTATAAGCATAAATATCAGCATTAAGGAACATATTCTTATTATATTTTTCACAAATTACCTCCACTATTTTTGCTTCGGATCACTTTTTTCTCTTTTTTACAACAATGATAGTTACAATTACTGCGGTGATAGCAGCAGCAAGAATGACCGCAACCACAATTATTACCGTGGGATCAAAATAATCTTTCTCTGTATTTCCTATGTTATCAGATGATATTTCATCGGGATCAATGAAAAAGAATTCATCGGATGTGGTCACTTCCGCACTTTCCGAATCGTCAGGCTTTACTTCCGCACTTTCGGAATCATTAGACTTTGTTTCTGCACTTTCCGAATCAGGTGAAATGCTTTCTGTTTCCTCCTCTGATGTTACCTCGGGAGGAGTGCATTCAATAGGCTGCGGGGCATTTGAAGCTATATCGAAGAATGCAATGCCCTTTTCCTTTGCAAAGCTCTCACCGAATGTTCCGGGTGCGGAATAGACATTCTGAAGATTAATACAATCCTCAAATGCTGTTGATCCAACCTCTGTAAGGGTTTCCGAAAGAATAACATTTGCAATAAGGTAATTATATGCAAAGGACCATGATGTGATCTTGGAAATACCGCTGAGATCCGCAGTTCCGAGAATTGCTTCCTTATCGCCTCTTGTTATAGATCTTACATTTTCACAGCTTTGGAAAGCGCAGTTCCAAACAACGAGATCGTCTCTATCGGGAAGTCTGATAGTTTCAACATTGCGAAGCTCACAGAAGGCATATTTTCCGATAGACTTGATTCCGTCTGCGATAACAATGTGCTTAACCTCATTTCTGATGCCTCGCCACCACTGATTCTTTGAACCGCCGCCAAAGAAGTTCTGAATATCCGGAATTGAACCCGAGCCGTAGATTGTGAGAGTGCCTGTTGCCTCGTCAAAATCGTAAACAGCTCTGTCTCCGCAATATGGGAGAGTGGGATCTATCTCAATATAGTAAGAATACTTCTCCTCGGGATTCTTGGAATTGACAAGATCAAAATTGTTGTCCTTACAATACTGAATAAGCTCGGGAGTGATGTTTGGTGCGAGAATTGTTCTGATTGAGAACGGCAGACCAACCTCAATATTTTTGACGGTATCTCTGAGAAGTACCTCCTTTATCGCTGTTCCCTGGAAAATATTGTTGACCTTTCCGCATCTGCTCAAATCGGCTCTTCCCTCAACTCGCTCGCCACCCTCATACCAAATGGTGGTGAGATTTGTACAACCGGTGAAAATTCCGGGATCCCACTGACCGGGCTGTCCCTTAACCTTAACATCTTTAAGCGATTTATAATTCATAAAGGCATATCCCGAAATCTTATCAAGTCTGTCACCGATGATCTCAATATGCTCAATTTCGTTTATGTAATCACGCCAGCCGTTGCCCTCGCAATTTCCAACTGTGCCTGTTTCATTATAACCGTTCAGCGTTCTCGATGCGATGACGAGAGTTTTGGTATCAGCATAATATGCCCAATAGTTATTTACAAGACCTTCTTTGAACATAAGACCGTGAGCAGTCGCTCCCGTTGTGTCAAATTTGCTGACGGGAAGCTTGTGCGTCTCGCCCGGACGAGGCTTTTCGCCCTCAACCTCTTCACCTGTCTCAATATTGATGAAGGTAAATCCGTTCTCTTTTGCAAATTTCTCTGCCGCAGAGCCTGCATATGCCTTTATCGCAGGATAATATTTATTGTTGAAAAAAGCATTTGCATCTATCTGTGTTTCTTTGCCGAGAACTGTCATAACATCAATTCCGTTGCAGTTTGCAAATGCCTTTGCACCGATCTTCGTAACACCTACCGGGATCGTTAGTGCTTTGATCTTACTGTTCCACTGGAATGTCTCCTGAGGTATCGTTCCTGTAAGATTATCACCGAAAGTTACCGTTTCAATAGGACCGCTTGCGTTAAAATTGCAGGTTCCGAGTGTGGTTATATAGGAAAGATCCGCATGATATTTTTTAGGCTCTGTGCCTTTAACATATACCGATTCAAGCGCTTTGGACTGTTCAAAAAGTGCTTGTATTCTAACAAGTGATGTGGGTATCTCAACCTCAAGAAGCGTTGGAATATTTGAGAGGATTCTCGAAGCTCCTGTGATTCCGTCGCCAATAACACATTTAATAACATTTTGAAATTCATCAACCTTTGAGCCATAACCCATAGCTGCACCGGTTATAGGATTGACATCAAGCGTGGTCGCTGCAACCTTATCAGTTGCACTTGCATCGATCTCAAAGGTAAGTATTCTGTCCTTAATAGTCCATTTAATGTTCGTTTCCTGCTTATCTTTATTGAGAGCATATCCCGATTCTTCTGCAAATACGCTCAAAGAAAAAGCTGCAATAAACATTACAAGTACGATTAAAAAAGCTAATGACAATCTGATTTTCTTCATAGCAACCTCCAAAATTTTGTTGTTGATTTTATTTTACTTTGGAAAGCATGGAAATACAAGCAAATTTTTGTGCTTTTTAAGAAAAATATCGCCACAGCAATTTGTTTCACATTTTTTCCATAAAAGTTCCTAAAAGTTCTTGTAAATCGTCGATATTTGTAATATAATTAACATGATATCATATTTGGAGCGTATACCTATGAATAATAAAATACACTTTTCGGAATATACAGAAAAATACACATCGGGGCTTCCAATCGGAAACGGCACACTTGCCGCAATGGTGCTGGGAACGCCTGAAAAAACAAGAATTGCCCTAAATCACGAGGCTCTCTGGAGAACTCATGACAAAGACAGAGAGGTTCCGATGAGAGCCGAAAGACTCGGCGTCATTCGTTCGCTTTTAGATAATGAAGAATATGAGAATGCTACTCTTGCCGCACATGATGCATATTCCCGTTATTCGGAGGGCAGTTTCAGAAGAATAATGCCATATGTGCCTGCAGGTGATATGTATATTTCTCTTGATACAGGTGATGTTTGGGACTACCACAGAAGTCTATGTTTAAACACAGGCGAGGTTATGATCAGTTTTGAATGTGAAAAATGCGGTCATGTTGAAATTTCATCCTTCATAAGCCTGACAAAGCAGCTTGGATTTATTAAAATCATCACCGAAAAAGAATCAGAGCCTTTTGTTGAGCTTTCACGCACAGAGGATGAGAATTGCATATATAATATTGAAAGCTCTGAGCAAAGAACCCAGCTTTCGGGTACGATTGACGGTGATCTTTTCTTTCTCGTTGCGGCAAATCATAAAGCAGTAAACGAGAAAGAAGCTCTTATCACATTCGGAATTGATGCGGGATTTGACAAGAAAAAACTGTTTGTTTCGGAAGAGATACCGAATTATGATATTTCCTTTGAAGAACATAGGAAAGAATTCAAGCATCGCTTGGGAGAGAGCGAAATCATTCTTGATCTCCCCGAAAATGAAGATACGACCGACAAAAGAATCGTTGCACTTGCAAAAGGAAATGACTCTTCCCTGCCGATTTTGTTTTTCAATTTCGCAAAATATCTTATGGTTGCGGGTTCGGGAAAATATCCTCAAAATCTTCAGGGAAAATGGAATGAGGAGATCATTCCGCCTTGGAGCTGTGATTATCACCTTGATATAAATCTGCAAATGAACTATTGGTTCACCGATGCGCTGGGGATGGACTATGCAAACGAGGCATTTTTCTCATTCTGCGAAAGCCTGATACCGAAAGGCAGAGAAAGAGCAACGAATCTTTACGGATGCCGAGGAATCTGCTTTAATCATGCGATAGATCTTTACGGTGCAATGTTCCATGATGCCTACGGTTGGGGCTCATGGCTCGGTGCTGCCCCTTGGCTCGCACAGCATTTTTACCGTCATTATCTCTATACCGCTGATATTGATTTTCTCCGTGACCGTGCTTATCCCTTTATGTGTGAATGCCTTGATTTTTATGAGGATTTTGCATTTAAGAAAAACGGAAAGCTATGCATTTCTCCATCAACCTCCCCAGAAAACCGTTTTGTCGGAGCAGGTGATCTGCCAATTTCAATCTGTGAAAACAGCGCAATGGATATTTCCCTTTTCAGGGAGCTTCTCATTTACGCTATTGATGCTGCAAAAGCACTCGAAATTGATGCATCAAGATGGCAAAATCTGTTATCCCTCACACCGGAGCTTAAAATCGGAAGCGACGGCAGACTTCTCGAATGGGATAAGGAATATAAGGAAGCCGAGCCCGAGCACAGACACCTTTCTCATCTTGTGGGCTTATATCCCGGTTGGCTCATTGAAAAAGGATCGGAGCTTGCCGAGGCTTGCAGAAAATCACTCGATTTCAGACTTTCCTTTGGCGGAGGTCAGACAGGCTGGAGCCGTGCTTGGGTTGCCTGCCTTTATGCGAGAATGGGCAGAGGAAATGACCTTTGGGAAAGCATTAAAAATCTCATAACGGAGCAATGCTCGCCCTCACTTCTCGATTTTCATCCTCCGACAGGCATCTATAAGGAAAAAATTTTCCAGATAGACGGTAATTTCGGCGGTGCGGCGGCAATTGTCGAAGCTTTTGTTTCTGTAAGATTTGATGAAATAACACTCCTCGGCGCTTGCCCCGACATCTGGAAAAACGGAAGCATCAAACATTTCAAGCTTCCTTATAATACGGACATCAGCTTTGATTTTACAGACGGAAAAGTGACAAGGATTGAGCTTGAAAGTGCCATAACACATGATATAAAGCTCATGTATCCCAATGGAAGCATGACAGTTTCGCTTGAAAAAGACAAAAAATATGTGCTTTCCGATTTTTAATTCAATATATTAAGAGGCTGACTCAAATCAGCCTCTTTTTCAAACAGTAATTTGTCGAATCGCTTGCGGCAACAAATAATCTCACCTACAAATTACGGTTTATCAACAAATTTTTGTAGCAAAAAGACCGAAGCGGTGCTTCGGTCTCTTTACTTTATTCAAGATATATGTTCATTTTCTTATATTTTCAAACAGTGCTCTTGTTTCTTTAAGGCCAAGAGTAAGCTCACTCTGCATAAATTCATCTGCATAACCCATTCCGGTAATAGAGGAATTTCCCTGCCAGAAGAGCCAATAAGCTGTTTTATAACCGGAATTATTCATATTCTCTATATAAGTCAGAACATCAAGGCAGCTGAACAGATCCTTCTGCTCACCCTCCTCGCCAAGGTCGGGTTCAACCAAAGCATCTCCCGAAAGTCCAAATTCACACATATTTACGATCTTTCCCGTACTCTGAAGATCCTTATATGTGGGAGTATTTTCAATCACGGAATAATCACCGTTGGAATACCAATCAAGTCCCACAATATCAACATACTCATCACCGGGATAGCATTCAAGAGGAGCAACAAGCGTATCACTCGTCTCACCAATATTCGGATTATAAACCCATATAAGGTTGTCAAGCCCTCTTGTTTCGGTGAAATACTTATATGTAACCGTCCAAAGCTTTTTGTAATTATCGGCACCAAGATGCCAAATGCCAAGGAAACCATCCTTTCTGCCCGCACCCCACCAGAACCAATTTCCGTTGATTTCATGGTAAGGTCTCCAAATAACCGGAACACCTGCCTCATCGAGTATCTCAAAGAAATCTGCTGTTTTGGAAAGAAGCTCATAAAAAACCGTATTAAGCTCGCTTCCCTCTTTGAAAAGCTCTTGCCACTGACTGTAATTAAGGCTGCCTTCACGATATTCATCCGGATTTGTTGGACAGCTCATGTGAGCATGAGTAACGATAATACCGCCATTTGAAGCATAATTTATAAGCTCCTCCGCAATGTGAAGCATATCGTCTCCGCCATCTCGGATATATGTAAAAGCACTTGCAACATCAATACTCATAAGTCCCGGATATTCGCCGGCAACAAACTTGAAATGCTCAAGTCCGGAACTGATAAGGGTACTGTTTTTATTTACCCCATTATCCGCAAGCTCTCCGACCACAACAGAATCAGATTCATAAACAGTCTCAAGGAATTCCATAAGCTCTGCCTTTGAATAAATACCGCTATAATCTATAGCACCCGAATAATTTACCGAAGCGGTAATATCGAGTTTTCTGTTCTCTGCACCGTCAAGGATCTCCTTCAGCTTATCATAAGCAAATTTAGGATTTCCGTATGCGGGAATTATCTTTATTGCACTCCCATCAACAGTAATACTTTCATTTCTGTAATTCTCGCTGTCAAATGCAAGTATTATTCCCTTTTCGGGAATTTCATCCGAAACAATTTCAAGCTTTATATCTGCATATTCGTAAAAAAGTTCCTTTATCTGCTCAGCATATATCATAAGTACGGGATCTTGTACATATATGACAGAGCCTTTCATTTTTTCGCCGTTTACAGTAAGTTTATCTATCCTTGCATGCTCCGATGAAAATATATCATTCTGATCAAATTCGTTATCATTTGCATACTCATCATCCCTTATCTTCTTGAACGCCTGCACATGAATATAGCTTATGCAATCTTCCAAAATACTTCCCGATTCATAGAGGCCGTCGCTTATCTGCTCCAGTGTTACAGCCCTATATCCCTCATCCGGATAATCCACATAATAAACGCTGAAATCTCCCTCAGCACTGCGAAGAACAATATATCCTCTGTTCACAACAGCCTTATCAAAAGTATTCTCGGTAAAGTTTATAACGGTACAAGCAAAGGTAGCCTCTGTATCATTATTCGTTATAAGCTTTCCAACCTTAACACCGTCTCTGTATATCGGTATTAGACTTGCATAGTCCAATGTCTGAACGCTGCCGTCATCCGATACCGATATAGTTAACTCTTCGCCGTTTTTGAGCAATCTGCTCTCTGAAGCAATAACTGTTCCGTATTCATAAATCTCATATCCCTCATCCTCAAAGGTGGGAAGCTTTGTTTTATCAATTCTGAACAGTGAACGAAGTCCGTTATAGCCATCGGTTCTCACCTGATAGCCCTCATATGTCATGAACTGAGCCGGAGATGCGCCGTAATCTATAACCTTTCCGCTTTCAAGATTCTCAAAAACAAGCTTTTCGCTTCTTGCAAGACCATGTGCGATAGATCCGCCATATGCAACAATTTTAACCTTGTTTATCAGATTTTCTGTCCATGTGCTCTTGAATGCAGACGCAAAAATTACAGTATTTCTTCCAAGAACGGTAAGCTTTCTGAGCGCAGAAGCGTCACCGAAAGCAGACTCGCCTATACTTGTAACTCCTTTGGGGATCGTAAGCTCCGTGATTCCGCTGCAAAGCTGGAATGTATTTGAGCTTATCGCTCCCTCAAGATTCTCTGAAAGAATAATATTTTTTATCTTTTTACAGTCGTTAAATGCACCGCTGCCAATGCTTGTAACATAGGAAAGATCGAGTGTTCCCATGACCGCTTCTCTACCTTTGAGATAAACGGTTGTAAGCGCAGGTCCGCCTTCAAATGCCGATCCGCCTATAGCTTTTAGATTTTCCGTTATCTCAACCGTTGTAAGAGAGGGCATATAATGAAAGGTTCTGCCGATGATGGTTGTAATATTTTCCCCAATAACCGCCTTTGTTATATCGTTATAGTGAGCATACCAAGCGCAGCTTGCTTTATCACCGTAGCCGCCTATACCGGAAACGAGAGTGTTTCCGGTGCCAACGATACGGAGTGTTCCATCCTTATAGATAAAGTAAACATCATCTCCGCAAGTGCCTGCACTGCCAAGGCTCACAAAGCTTTCAGCACCGAGCTCTTCCGCACCGCTTCCCTCATAACCTAAAATTGAAAAATCAGTCTTTCCGCCAAAAGCATTAGCAGATATATCAAGAAGCGTATATGGAAGATTTACCTTTGTACCGCTCCCCACAACAAATGCATTGTCTCCGATTCCATCAATTCCGCAATTCAGAACTATCTCATCTACTGATGCGAGATAGTCATTCCAGGCATAGGAAGAATCTTCAATTTTTCCATCACCGTAAATATTCAGAATATTATTTGAGAGAATATAGTCAAAGCCTCTGTCATTTCCGAAAACATCAACTTCACTATCGGAGAAGACATTAACAATATGGTCAATTCCATCTCCGCTTACATTATAGCTTCCAACTCCGTCAATCACCGAATAGCTTACATCAAGCCCTGTATCATCAAGTGCATATGCTGGAGTTATGATCGGATACGCCTTGAAATTTTCAATATCATGAGAAACAGCAATTCCTCCGATCTTATTACCGTTTTCACCTATGACAGTAAGCTCCTTGCCGGCAGCCACTTGATTTCCGAAAACTGCGCCCGATAGCTCTGTTGCAATTTTCCTTGCAAGAGACGTGCCCTCCTCGTCCTCAAAAACAGAAATAAGATTGAATTTCTGTTTGCTTATATCGCCCGAAAGCTCAAGCACAGCCTTATCATATGCAGAAAGCGCAGAGTCTGAAGTGAACACAGCATTATAGCTTGTGATTCCGTTATACGAAACAAAAGCTTCAAGCTCTTCCATGCTTTCAGCATTGACAGGAGTCTCACCAAAAGCAGAAATCGCAATATAATTCTTACTATTGCTCTCTGCTGAAAGAAAATCCTGTTCAGAAGCAAAAATAACAGCTTCTCTACAGTTTATAGTCTCCCAAGCGGCAGAAAACGCATCGGCAAAATCCTCGGGAATGCCGCTTATATAAAACAGATCCTTTTCATATATTGGCTCTGCATTATACGCCTTTGACTGATAAGATTCTATTGGGTATGTGTTTGTAGAAGCATGACCCATTCCCTGAACGAATCTGATGCTTGCATTGGCATTCAGATTGTTATAAATTGCCTGAACTGCGCTCATAGGACAAAGTGTGTCGCAGGTTCCTGCGGTTATAGTTACAGTTTCAGCTTCAATGTGCTTTGCGAAATTAGCTGAATCCATATAGGAAAGACCTTTTCTATAGGTGGGGCGAAGAGTTGACTGAAGCTTAGCACCGTCAGTATTTCCCGCAACGTCAGCAAACCACGGAACAACAACATTCACCTCGGTAACCTCGGGACAAAGAGCCGCCACAGCGAGGGTCTGCATACCGCCCTGACTATTTCCGCTGACTTTTATATCATTTCCGTTCCAAAGCCCTTTGTAAGCCTCAAGCACCTCAAATCCTTCAGAACCAAAGCACTGCATAGCAAATCGGAGAGCCTGAACATTTCTCAGATGCATATATTTGAAATAAACTGTTTCGGGGATTTCATTTGTATGAGTCTCAAATCCCAGGTTGCTTCTGTATGAATAGATATTGTGAAGCTCCTCATAATAGTTATTGGTATAAGCTCCGTTTGAAACATTTGTTGATGTTTCGCCTTCCGCCACATTATGCGGTGCGGGAACACAATGAGGGCCAACCGTTATAACGATTTTTCCGGGATCCACAGAAACTGAAGGCACCATCTTATCTCGACCGTAAAAAGTAACATCAAGAGGAAGCGAGCCGACCTCAGAATCTTGGGGGATTGCTATATAAGCAAATACATAGTGTCTTCCCCCATCCTTTTCCCAAAGCTGAGGATATGTTGATTTATAATAATCGTCAACGGGAACGTTTATTTCAAGCTCAAAAACATCGTAAATAACGCCTCCCGATATTTTCTCAAAAGAATACATAAAATCAATCTTCGGAGCATCGAGAATTTCAAGAGTTTTGCTCCAAAAATCTGCAAAATCCGCAGGTTCTGCCACTGTTGTTCTGATTCTCTCCGCACCTGAAATAGCACCTCCTGCAAAATCTGTGATCTTGCTATTGACAATTGGCTGCTTGAATGCGTTGCAAGGGGTTACGGTCAAAAATACAGCACCGGGCTTTGAAACCGAAGCTCTTATCTCGGCTGTACCGCTGTCTCCTGCAATATAACCGTCACTCTTTACGCCGTCATCTCCTTTTACTGTATAGTAGAAATAAGGCGCAGTTATCTGCTTACCGTCGGCAAACATTGTGACTGTAAATACCATCTCTTCGCCGACCTCATATGATGCAAAATCCTTATTTGTTTCGCCCTTGAAATATACCTTTGAAACGGTCGAAAGATCGAGATCAAGAATTGATCCGAGAGAATCAGAGACCGCCAAAGGATATAAGGTGAAGGCCGATAAAACAAGGTATAATGACATGACAAAGCTAATAATTCTCTTAAACATTTTGCACCTCCGCAATTTTCTTCACCTCATTATAAGCTTTATAGTTTTTATTTGCAATGCCAAAAAAAACTATTTTTCGGAAAAAAACCGCCAAATGCCAAATAAAATGAGACAGCGGAATACCTTTTAAGTATTCCGCTATTTTATGATTTTCTTTTTGGACTTTGTTGCCTCATAGCTGATATTTACAAGAAATTTTATAACATCCTCCGAAGCATCAGAAAGAATCACCGATATCCAATGAAGCTTGTTCATATGATATGCCGGATAAACACCGTCGGAAGCCCCGAATGAACCAAACATCTCGGTAGGCAGCTTGAGATTGACAACATCTGTCACCTCGTCACTTTCAAGCCCGAACTTGCGCCTTGAAACTTTCATCACCAGCGCATACCATTTTCGGTTGTCCCCGTGTCTCAACACTGCAGTCTCAAAAAAATCATCAAAAGGATAATCAGGCTGTGTTTCGTATGTGTCTTTGCAGTAATTGAGAAAATGTTCCTTTGTCATCATATCCCCTCTATGATATTAAATCTTTCTTTTTAGTATATAGAATTATATCACATTCTCAGAGCAAAGTCAACCGACAATTATAAAACAGCATGATCAAAATTTTTTAATTTTTGAAGACCAAATCCGACAGAAATTACCACTAATATTTTTATGATAAAGACACACAATAAGCACAGAGCAAGCGAAAGCTTCTCGATTAAAATAGAATTTTGAATTAAAAAGAACGGCAAAAGCCGTTCGGAAGGAGAAACACAATGGCTAGTGGTAAGACACTCGTTCCCGAAGCAAAGGAAGCAATGGAAAGATTTAAGATGGAAGCGGCAAGCGAGGTAGGTGTTAACCTTTCTCAGGGTTATAACGGAGACCTCACTTCCCGTCAGGCAGGCTCTATCGGCGGTCAGATGGTTAAGAAGATGAAACCCATACGAACTATGAGCTTTGAGCGCCCAAGCCGCATAGCGAACGGGCATAAAATTCCTGTCAGATATACATATGAGCTGATATTGTAAAAAAGAAAAAGGAACAGCGCTTCATCACAAAGCACTGTTCCTTTTTGAGTATGGTTCAATGGGAAATTATGTATTTTGGAAGAGCCTTTTGGGCATCTTCCAAGCTTCTTTCAGCAGGCAGCTTTTATCTTTGAATACTTGGCTTTTTTCCCGGCAATTTTTTCAGTCATCAATTTGTATTCCTTTTCACTTATCGTACCTTTTTCAAAAAGATAGCGGTTGAAATAGTTAAGCCAAATATCCTCTGCCATTCGAATCTCAATCGTGTCCTTGTTTGTGATTTTCCCCATTCATTTACCTCGTTTTGTATATATTATCAGCTTACGCTGTTATTATTATTCATGTTTGTTGCTCAAAGTTTTTCTGCAAACCGTTCTTCATTTCTGGCTTTTGTTTTCACTTCGGAGATAAAAGATTTTCTTTTAATATCAACCATCATTCCACGATGGATATAATTTTGTAGCTCCACCTCGCTGCCATCATCATAAATGACAACTCCGTTTTTGAAAAGAGAATATTCATCGCCAAGATATATCCGCAACGTCATTTTGTACTCCTAATACGCAGCTTAAGCTCAGGCGGGATCTCGATTGTAAAAAGGTCATACGTCGAGGTGTTTTTCTCGATATTGCGAGCAAGGTTGATGAAATCGTCGATTGAAAGTGAATGACATAGATACATATCGGATATCGAGCCAAACAGAACTCTTTGCGACTGCGTAAACTTTTCAAAAATCGATCCCAAATAATTGATTTTAGACAAGTTTTTTGTTTTCATCAAGCATTGATGCAGCGAAAAGTTGTTGCAACAAGTGCTAACGATTTTAAACTCTTTGGCACGTAATTCAAGCCCTCTTGTGAGTCGATCAAAGTCCTTTTGGTTTGTGGGCAGAGTCAAAAATACGCCCTCTGAATTACCGTCTCTCGCAATTTCAATTTTGATTTGTTGTTTCATTTTCTTTCCTCCAAAAATAAAATTAGCTAAACGCAATCTCCTGTTGTGTTTAGCTTCTGATTTTAGTATGTAAGAAAGTGGGAAACACAAAAAGGCAACCCTGCAAAATGCAAAGTTGCCCGTCCCTATTGTGGGATCTATTTAAGCCTAAGGTGGCTATCCTATAAATAGATATTATCTTGCGCATCAAGCCAAGCATCGACTTCATATTCTGCCAATGGCGTAATGTTATGACAGCTTTTCTTTAATGCCTTTCGTGTTTTTGAATCAAAAAGATTCCATTTAGGTTCGCAATCAAAGCACAGGAAATAGTCACCTTCTCGTGTTTTCCATATTGACTCTACCATATAAACACATTGACCGCTAAAAGATGATGATATATCGCTGAAATAGCACAGTTCTGATTTCTGTGTATCGTAAACCTTTCCGTTTATAGTTCTTCTCATTCTGTTTTCCTTTCTTTTTCTCCCACAGGGTAGCCGATCACCAATTTTTTGAGGAGGTGGTGATCGGCGAGAATAGGAGAAAACGTTCAGACCTTTTTTCCGTAAGTTTCGATGAAATGGAGACTAAAACAAAAACAATGAAAGAAAAAAGTTAAAAGCAAAAGATTAGCCCAGAGAAGGTCTGTCGTCAAACTCCAAGCTGTTTGTATCTTTCACTACTATTAGTATGACAGAAAATGAAAAAAGAAAAAGTACCCGATAATCTATACTTTCACATAGACTACCGAGTTAATTATTTAGTTTCAAAGTTTATTTACCAATGACATATCTTCACGAATGAGAAACATCAACTTTTTAACCGTTGGCGTAGGAGTACTTTTTCCGCTTTCCCAAGCTTCAACAGTTCGGCAGGAAACGCCAAGAAGCTCTGCGAATGATTTCTGTGTCATTTTCAGCATTGTTCTTATTTCAACAACATTGACATTAGGCAAAGATCTTTTTCTTGCAAGTGTATCTCTTACAGCCTTTCCTCGATTATATGCCAAGGCTTCCTCAAGACCTTCCATTATTCCGCTGAAAAAATCAACATCCTTAAAATTTTCTTCTATCTCTTCCATTGTAAGAGATGATTCAAAACGCAACTCTGACATATTTTACCCTTCACAACTAAAAAACATTTTCTAAATGTTTTCAACTCATCAAACATGATATACGATAATATCGTAGTTGTCAATATGTAATTTTTAGTTTTTTGTCATTTTTTCTTATTCAAAAACAGTTTTTCGAAAAATTTTCTTTCATAATAGAAGAAAAATGACAAAAAGAAAGGAAAAAAGCAAATGAAAAACATTGTACTTAACGACTACTATTCCAAACTCACACCCAAGAAAAGAAAGAAATTCAAAGAGAAGAAAGGGAGGCTATGCTATTATGAGTGGTTCAAAACTCTTGTTGATGATTGCACACCCGAAGAGATCGGTTATATATTTTTAGGACTGTTACATTATGACAGATTTGGCGGCTCGGTTGAATTGTCCGATTTTATTGCAGAAAAATTGAGTGCCGACAGAGCACTAAAAATGACATTCACGATTTTTATGGACAAGACTTGCGCCGCATCGAAAGAATGGATAAATAAGCACAAGTTCCTCCAATATTACCATTCCCGGTTTGTTTTGCTTTCTACTTTTTTCCGTAAGCATAGGCGGTTCCTCCATATTCTTTTTTACACCTATATTATACCATATTCGAATATCATGTAAAGCACGACAAAGGACTCAGAACCGTGGTCCTGAATCCTTTGTCAGTGGTATGGGGAGATCAAGAAAATGGTCACCACTCAATTAAAAACCGTGTGATTTTCATTGTTTTTAATCGGGCGAATCATCAATCTTGTTGATGATCCAATGAAAAAAGCTCATCCACGCAAAGGGCTTGTTCATTGGGATTCATCAAAAGCGTTACCCCCTTGGCATTCAGCCTTTTGGCAATATCCTGATTCACCTGACCGTTAGTAACGATATAGTCCGCGGTCGAAAGATCACTGATTTTTGCAAAGGCACTGTGTCCGAATTTTGAATGGTCTGCAGCCACGATACAGCAATTAGACTGCTGTATCATTGTAGCGGCAACCGCTACCTCTTTATCATAATAGGTGGATAATCCCTGCTGTATATCAATACCGTCCACCGAAAGAATAAGTTTATCTGCGCGGTATTTTTCCAGCTGCTCAACAGCATCGCTGCCGTAAGTAAACTGATATTTTGTATTCACCTCTCCGCCCACCAAAATTACGTTATAATTTGGATTGCCCGATGCCTCGAGCGCAATAGAAATGGAATTGGTGACAATGCTCAGGTTATATTCAGCAGGAAAGCGGCGAAAAACCAGCAGGGTTGTTGTGCCCGCGTTCAACATAACCGTATCGTTTGGTTGGATCAGCTCTGCCACGCACTCGGCGATCTCCACCTTTGCCTGTTGATTCGTCTCAAGTCTTTGATTAAGACTCATGGTGTAATAGGGTTTATAGGTACTGATCGCACCGCCGTGTATACGGGAAAGAAGCCCTTTTTTCTCAAGATCCTCAAGATAACTGCGGATGGTTACCTCGCTAACACCAAAACGGCGCGAAAGACTGCTGACACGCACGGAATCGTTTTCCTTCAACAACTCAAGAATTTTTTGTTTTCTCTGCTCGGTGGTCTTCATATCTTCTCCCTTTGCTTTTTTCTTAATTATAGCATTTTCTTTCGGTTTTGTCAATATTTTCTTCGTTTTGGCTATGCATTTTAAAAAAACGAAAGAATATAGAAAGTTTTTCTTGACAGCTCCCCCCCTCCATGATACAATAGGCCTGTATAAATTTGTAGGATGTTAGGAGTTAAACAATGGTAAAAAATTTTGACATCAAGCCACCATTCTTTGAGGTGGGGCCAAAAGCAATAATTTGGGGAGACGCAATGCTTGCTCTTGCCAAAGTTATCGACAAAACCGCAATGAAGTATGATGTTGACGTCATTGTTACCCCCCAATACACCGACATCAAGCTGCTTGCAGACAATACCGAAAGAATTTTGGTGTTTGCGCAGCATATGGATGCTTTGGTTCCAGGTCGCGGTCTGGGAAGCGTACTGCCAGAGGCTGTTAAAGCGGCAGGTGCAAAGGGCGTTATGCTGAACCACGCGGAAAAGCCCTTGGATATGGATACATTGGAAAAGACCATCCGCCGTGCGGACGAGGTAGGTCTTGCAACCATCGTTTGCGCAGATACGGTTGAGGATGTAAAGAGAATTGCGCATATGGCACCTAATATGATCGTTGCAGAGCCTACCGAGCTTATCGGCACAGGCACGACAAGTGATTCAAACTACGTAATCGAGACCATTAAGACCGTACATGAGATAAATCCCGACATTATGGTACTTCAGGGTGCGGGCATCTCTAACGGTCAAGACGTTTACAACACCATTAAACTCGGCGCACAGGCTACCGGATCTACAAGCGGTATTCTGAAGGCTGCCGATCCCTACGCCATGGTTGAGGAAATGCTTTATAACCTTCGCAAAGCGTGGGACGAGCTTCACATTTGAGGTGTGACATGAAAAAAGAAAGCCTTAACGCCGCACGCGCGGCATATGAGATCGAATACGAATGCATCAAGTCAATGCTTGATTATTTTGATGACGAGGCATTCGGAAAAGCAGTAGAGCTTTTAAAGGCTGCGCCCCGCATCGGAGCTTGTGGCTGCGGACATTCGGGCATTATCTGCCAACATTTTGCACATCTTATGTGCTGCATTGAGCAACCCGCAAGATTTGTTTCCCCCGCAGAAGCGGTACACGGTGGTATGGGTTTTTTGCAGAAGGGCGACGTTATGGTATTTGCCTCACGCGGTGGTAAAACAAAGGAGCTTTTGCCCATTCTCGCCATCTGCCAAAAAAAGGGCATAAAGATCATTACCGTCACCGAAAATCTCGAATCGCCTCTTTCAACGGGTGCTGACGTGGTGCTAAAGCAGTACGTCAACCGCGAAACAGATAAGTATAATTCACAGAGCACTACCTCCTCGACCGCCCTTTGCATGATCTTCCACGCACTGCAAACCGCCTTGATTGAGGAGACCGACTATAAGAACGAGCAGTTTGCACTTATCCACCCAGGCGGAGCCGTAGGCGAGCGTCTTAACATGTAAGGCACATAAGCGTCCTTATCGCTTTCAAAAAATGCTTCCCAAAGGTCGTACTTTGTATAGCAATATTGCTATGCGCGCCAGGAACAATTTATTAAGAAAAAAGTTTATTTTAAAGGAGAATTTAACTATGGAATTCAAAGTTTTTCAAAAAGAAATTGAACTTCAGTCACGAGGCTGGATCCCCACTTTCCACGATATAAGAAAAGAGATCTTAGAGATCGTTGAAGCTTCAGGCGTTAAGAACGGTACTGTTGCAATCGTATCTCACCACACCACTTGCTCGGTTATGGTACAGGAGTGCTCTCACGACATCGACTCTTTCGACCTCGAATTCCTTCAGCATGACCTTCTTGACATCATGAGAAAGATGATTCCCGACTTTGCAGAGGAACATCAGTACCGTCATCCCGGTCCGATCCACGCGCAGTACGGCAGATACGTTAACGAACCCGGCGACTACTCCAGTATGAACACCGACGGTCACCTCCGCTCCGTATTCTTTGGCAGAAGCGAAACTCTCACCATCAAGGACGGTAAGCTTGACCTTGGTCTTTTCGCGCACGTCTACTTTATCGATTGGGACCACGTTATCGCTCGTCGCAGACAGGTAAACGTAACCGTTATGGGTACTACCGATGACGTAGAGGACAGAAAGTGGAACGACGGTAAGGTTATCGATACCAAGCGCAAGTTTACCGACGAGGAAAAGGCTTACGACGTTCACTACGAACTCCAGCAGCAAAGATAATCATTCTTTGATGCTATCACAAAGGTTATTTTATGATTTTTTTAGGAATCGATATTGGTACTACTTCTGTCAAGACGGCGGCGTTCAATGAGGCCCTTGAACAGAAGATATCGCTTACCGCTGATTACACGCTTGATTCACACGGTGACACAGTTGAATTTGACGGTGAAAAATACTGGACTATCGTCAAGGGGGAGATCGAAAAGATCAAGGCAGAAATGTCTATTGATGCTTTAGCGGTAGACACCCAATGCGAAACTTTGATACTTACTGACGAGAACGGCACGCCCGTTCGTCCCGCAATCGTTTGGCTTGACAACAGAGCGGTTGAGGAAGCCGAGATAATTGCCGAGCATTTTGGTCACAAAAAGGTATATGAGGTCACTGGGCAGCCCGAGATCACGGCAACCTGGCCTGCCTGCAAGCTTTTGTGGGTAAAGCGTCACGAGCCTGAGATATGGGCAAAGACGAAAAAGGTCTTTTTGCTTGAGGACTGGATACTCTACAAGATGACGGGTAAATTTATCTCGGAAAAAACTCTTCAATCCTCCACCATCTACTTTGATATACACAAAGGCGCTTGGTGGGACGAGATGCTTTCCTTTATCGGTATAGAAAAGGACATGCTTCCCTCCCTCTATTCAAGCGCACAAAAAGTGGGCGAATATGACGGAATCTCGGTAGTAACGGGCGCTATAGACCAGATTGCAGGGGCTATCGGCGCGGGCGTTGTCAAGCAGGGGATCGTAAGTGTTATGACGGGTACGACCATGGTCATATTTTTGCCTGCGGAAAAGGTACCTGCATACGACGAAAAGAGCATCGTTCCCTGCCACTACAACTATGACGATAAGTATTGTCTGCTTTCCTGGACACCAACAGCAGGTATGGCATTGAAATGGTTCAGAAATGCGCTGTGCGAGAATTTTTCCTTTAAGGAGCTTGATGAGCTTGCGTCTGCAGTACCCGCGGGAAGTGACGGAGTTACCTTCCTTCCCTATCTGTGCGGCTCTACGATGCCGAAGTACAATCCTTCGGCAAGAGGAAGCTTTACCGGACTTACCACCGAGCATAACCGAGGTCATTTTGTGCGTGCCGTTATGGAGTCGGTCGCCTGTATGCTGAAATCCAATCTTGACTATCTCGGTCTTGATGTAGATGAGGTTCGCGCTATGGGTGGCGGTGCTAACAGCCCTCTGTGGTGTCAGATGAAGGCGGATATGACCGGCAAACGACTTGTTACCCTGAAAAACAAGGAAACCGCTTGTCTCGGCTCTGCCATTTTGGCAGCAGTTGGCATTGGTTTCTTTGTAAGTGTTGAGGAAGCGACAAAAATGATAGAGCTTGACAGAGTTTACGAAGCTTGCGGCGTGGATTACAGTGAGTGCTACAACAGATATACAAGCTATGACAAGCTTCTGAACGTTACACAATAATACGAAATAGAAAGGTGTACTTATGGCTAAAATAGGATTTGTTGGCTTCGGCGAGGTAAACACTCCCGTTGATGTCATCATCAGAAAATGTACTGTAGCGGAAAAGGCATTGAAGGAAGAGGGTCTTGATCTCGTTTCCGTATATCCCGTCGCAGATGATTACGAGGAAACTCAGGTAAACGGCGCAGTTGCTTCCTTATCAAAAGAAAGCTTTGACGCACTCGTTGTTTGCGTTGCGGGTTGGATACCCACTCACGCCGTTATTAAGGTTACCGAGCATTACCGTCATTTGCCGATGGTACTCTGGGGTCTTTGCGGCTGGTATGAGGACGACAGACTCGTTACAACCGCCGATCAGGCGGGCACTACTGGACTTCGTGCCACCTTTGAAGGACTTGGCTACAAGTTCAAGTATGTATACGATATAATCGGCAAAAAGACTAGAAGCGACGTAGTTGCCGACTACTGCAAGGCAGCTATTGCCGCAAAACAGCTTCTCACAGACAAGGTCGGTATGGCTGGCTACCGCGATATGAACCTTTACGGTACGCTTTACGATGGTATTTCACTAAAAAAGACGACGGGCGTTGAGATTGAGACCTTTGAAATGCTTGAGATACAGCAAAGATACGAGGCTCTTGACGAGGCGGCAAAGCGAGATATCGTCAACAACAGAATTCTCAAGTGGAACTTCCTCAAGTCCGCCAATGACGAGGCTATGATGAAGGCGTCAGGCTACTACCTTGCGGTAAAGGCTATTGCTGACGAAAGAAATTACAAGGCTATCTCCCTCAAGGACGTTGACGGAATGAAGAAGCTTTGCGGCTTCCCGCCCGCCCCCATCTTTATGCTCCTTTCCGAGGACGGATATACCACCGTTCCCGAAAACGACTCTCTTGGCGCAGTTACCCAGCTTATAATGAACAGACTGACAGGTCAGCTCGCAGGCTATCTCGAATTCTATGAATTTTTCGAAAACAGCGTTCTTGCCGGCGTTCCGGACTTTGTTGCGGCGGACATGGTAGATGGCGATACTTATACCGTTCTTCCCGCGGCATTTGGCATGTTGAGTCAGGGAATTTTGAACGTTTCAAAGGTAAAGACCGGCGTGGTGACTATGAGCCGCCTTGTTTATGCAAACGGCAAGTACACGATGCAGGTGATCCTCGGCGACGGCAAAAATCCTCCCAAGTGGGAGGAATGCGGTTGGGATCAGCCCGCCCCTCAGCTTTCCGCGCTTGAGATAGAGATAGGCGATGTAGAGACCTTTGCTGACCATATCGCATGCCAGCACTATATCATTACCTACGGGGACAACAGAGCAAAAATCAAGAATCTTTGTGAGATCCTTGGTATTGAATTTTTTGAAGTTGTTAAACCCTAAAAATCCCTGTTTATAAGGAGATTAATCATGATTTACATTCTTGATACCGCAGACCTTGCGGCAATTAAACATTGTAACGAATTTTATCCTCTCGCAGGAGTCACTACCAATCCCTCTATCATTGCCAAGGCAAAGACAGATTTTTGGTCCCTTGTTGAAAAGATCCGTGAGATCATCGGCCCTGACAAAATGCTACACGTGCAGACCACGCAGGAAAAGGCAGAAGATATCGTGACCGAGGCAAAGTTGCTTAAGGAAAGACTTGGTGGCGAGTTCTATATTAAGATTCCTATAGGTGAGGAGGGTCTTAAGGCAACAATGATGCTCAAGGAACTCGGTATTGGCGTAACGATGACCGCCATCTTCACTCCCGCACAAGCACTTATGGCTGCTATGGCTGGTGCAGCATTCGTAGCTCCCTACGTAAACCGTCTTGACAACATTCTTGGCGACGGTTGCGAGGTCGTGGCAGAAATAGTTAACCAGCTTGAAAACTACGGTTCAGATTGCAAAGTACTTGCAGCAAGCTTCAAAAACGCAGAGCAGGTACACAAATGCGCTTCCTACGGCTGTCACAGTGTCACAGTTTCAGATGACATTATGAAAATTCTTATCACTCATCCTATGACGGATGCTGCGATCGCAGGCTTCAAAAAGGACTGGAAAGACGTTTACGGTGATAAGACCATTTTGGATTTCTAAAGCCTTGACAGCATTATTGGAATACAGGCATTGAAGCCCGAATAAAAGATTTTGCCGCATTGTGAATCCGTGAAAAGCTTTTGTTTTTCTATCTCATTGGCAAATCAAAATTTGAAACAATTAATTTTAAATATACCTTTAACTTAAAAAGGAGACAACTTATGAACAAAATCAAAATAGGTTGGAGCGAGGTCAGTATCGTTCCCCGAGGCAGAAGGGTTGACCTTGTAGGTCAGTTCTACGAGAGAATTTCAGGCGAGGTTGAAACTCCTATTTCGGTTACTGCGTTAGCACTTGAATGCGGTGACGACCAAATGGTATTCGTTGCTTGCGACCTTATTGCCACCAGTCACTTTCTTCTTGATAAAGTAAGAGATTACCTTCCTTACAACTGCGGCTTTGACAAGAGCAAGCTTATCATCAGCGCAATTCATACACACACGTCTATAGGATATAATGACTATATGGATCCACTGTATATAAGCTCCAATACGCTTGATATTTTGAATCAGTTAAAGCCTGAGCACATTAAGTATGCCCCCTTGAATCACGATGATTCTGCAGATATTATTCGTGGCGAGGAAGCAATAAACTTCTTGGTAGAAAGAATCGCCCGTGCCGCACTTGAAGCCTGGAACAACCGTGCGGAGGGCGCTTACTCTTGCGGATTTGGCCGTGCAGCAGTCGGTCTTTGTCGCCGGGTTTGCTACGACGATGGCTCTGCAAAGATGTGGGGTAACACCAGCCTTGCCAACTTTACCGAACTTGAGTCGGGTAACGATTCGGGCATTGAGTTGATGTTTACATACGATACAGATAAAAAGCTTACAGGTGTAATCGCAAATGTCGCCTGCCCCGCTCAGATCCTTGAGCATCAGACCTTCATATCCTCCGACTATATGGGCAAGGTAAAGGGACTCATACGGGAGAAATACGGCAAAGACGTGAATTTCTTAGGGGTTATATCTCCCGCGGGTGATATGTGTCCAAGAGACCTTATCCGTTTTGTCACATCTCCCGTTTGCAAAAACGACCCCAACATCCCCCGCGACGAAGTCATTGAGAGACGTGCAGATCCTTCCATGTTTGACGTCAAGGGCTGTGAAAAGGTAGCAAAGCGCGTGGCTAACGAGATTTTCTGGGCGCTTGAGGACGTTAATGAATACATAACCGAAACGACGCTCACTCACAAGAATCTTTCCGTTGATATTCCCGTGCGCAAGGTAACTATCGAGGAATATGAAAAGGCTAAAAAGGCTATCGAGGACTTCTTTGCAACCTGCGACAGATATATCAACTTTGAGGACAACGCAAGAATGCAGATACACGCCGGTACTGTTACAAGATATCAAGTACAGCAAAAGTTGGATCTGTATCCTATTGAGGTACACATTCTCCGTCTTGGTGACATTGCTCTTGCAACTAACCCCTATGAGCTTTTCTTGAATTACGGTAACCAGATCCGCGCACGCAGTAAGGCAAAGCAGACCTTCCTCGTACAGCTTTGCTGTGGTTCTTACGGATATCTGCCTACCGAAAATGCTGAAAAAGGAAGTCACTACTCCGCGTTCGTTGGCAGTGGCACTGCAGGTCACGAGGGTGGCGAGATACTCGTACGCAAGACGATACAGGAAATCAATTCCCTGTTTTCTGAATAAGATAATTTTAAAGGCAAGACCGTCCCTCAAAGGATTACGGTCTTGCCCCATATTTCGATTTATTTTTAGGAGTTGCTTGAGATTATGCACCATCTTTTGTCAGATACCAATATTCATTTGGAAAATAAGAGTGTCAGCCGTCTTTTTTTTGTCTTTTTATGGCTTATGTATGCTTTGGTCTATATGACCAAAAGCTGTTTTGCGGGCGCACTTTCAAAGATCGTAGACGAAGGAGCTTTAACGTTGACTCAAGCAAGTTGGATAAGTGCTTCATTTTACTTCGTATATGCGCCTTTGCAGATAGTAGGTGGATTTATGGCTGATAAATACAGCCCCGAAAAGCTTATAATCATTGGTCTTTTGGGAAGCGCGGTCTCTAACTTAGTGATCTTCTTCAACCATAGCTTTATAGTGATTCTTATTTCCTGGATATTTAACGCTATAATTCAATTCGGTCTCTGGCCCTCTGTTTTTAAGATTATGTCGTCACAGCTTGTGCGAAGTGACCTCTCGAAAATGGTGTTTCTTATGTCTTTTTCAAACTCAGGGGGACTGATCTTTGTTTATATCGTTTCTGCTTTTACTCCAAAATGGCAATATAATTTTGTAATTTCCACCATTACGCTGACTTTGTTGGCAGTCGTGCTTTTGATATTTTGCCATTTTCTTAATCCTATAATGAAAAACGACAAAAAATCGGAAATCACAAAACGATTTGACAATGCCACAAATGAAAAGAGTAAGTCTGATATGTGGCATATATTCTGCATAAGCGGATTTTTTATGCTACTGCTTGTCTCGTCCCTTAGGTCTATGGTTGGAGAAAGCGTAAATACTCTCTCATCCACCATGTTGAGTCAAAGCTATGAGCACATTTCACCTACAATTGGAAATCTATTAAGCATACTTATTGTTATTGGGGGTATTGTAGGAACACTTTTAATAAAATTCGTTATTTTTCCTCGACTTATAGCAAACGAATTCGTTTGCTATCTGCTTATGCTTATACTCGCTTTCCCGTTTATCTTTATTTTACGGTTTGTGGGCAATTTATCCGTAGGTTTGATCGTCTTTTCGCTTTGCATGATAAATCTGTTTTTAACGGCAGGCATACTTTTGACGAATTACTTCATTATACGCTACAAGGAATTTAGCCTTAACGGAACGGCAGCAGGTATTATGAATGCAGCGACAGCTCTGGGATTTGCTTTACAATACTGTCTGTTCGGCTCTATTGCCGACGGCTACGGATGGCCCACAGTAACTACTATTTGGATAATTCTTACTGTTATGGCAATAATATGTATATTACTCGGTATACGCCCATCTATACGTTTTGCCAAAAAAATTCACAATAAAAACAAATAAGTATTATTGAACGCATCTTAAATCTGAACACTAACGATGTATGAAAAACATTAAATAACCGTTTTTGAGCTGTTTAGCGATGCTGGGTTAGAAAATCGGATATATTAGCAACTTGAATACTGCCATACGGAAACAAATGTGTTAAAAAACAAGTAAGCAGTATTTACAATCATTTCAGATTTGAAAAGACCTTCATCGCTTCCATAACATTTTCTTTCATTGCTGCTTGCGCATCCAACATAACATCATGGAATTGCTTATATTCTTTGTTTGAAACTGCTTTTGCGCCGGCTTGTGCCATATAGGTGTAATAATTAACCTTTCTTACCCCCCCTTTTGATAACCTCGTAGTAGTCATTCTGACTCACTCCCGACCCACCGTGCATAACGATTGGAACCGAAATTTTACTATTGATTTCAGACAAGCGTTCAAAGTCAAGTTTGGGTGCCGCTGTGTAAAAGCCGTGAGAAGTACCGAACGCACAGGCAAGCGCGTCTATTTCGGTTTCGTTAACAAACTTCATTGCCAGGTCAGGGTTGGTGTAAATGGACTTTCCATTGCCTTCACCACTTTCACCTGCACCCATTGAACCTATTTCGGCTTCAACAGAAGCACCGGTTTCCTTTGCGTATTCTACCACAATTTTTGTGTTTTTGGTGTTTTCTTCATCGCTTAAAGTCGATCCGTCATACATGACTGACGTGAAACCTAATTCCAAACCGCGTTTAACGTAGTCGATATCGGTGCCGTGATCCAAATGAACACAAACGGGAACGGTTGCTTTTTTTGCAAACATAAGCATCACGGGGGCAATCTCTTCCATTTCACAAAGTCCCATCTCTTCATGCACCTGTGCATGCATAATGATTACAGGTTGATTTAGTTCTTCAGCGGCAGAGATTATCGCCTTTAAATAATTCATATCCAACGTGTTAAAAGAGCCAACAGCGATTTTTCTCTCTTCGGCAATTTGAAGTATTTCTTTCAAAGTAACTAACATTTAATATTCTCCTTTATCATTGTTGAAAAAACAATTTTCATTCTTTTGGTTTTAGCCACGCCGTTCAAACCGATTGCAAAATTCCAAAATTTCTTTCATAGTAACAAGTCCGCTTGTGGCATCTGCTTTACCAAGTGCCATAACAGAACAGGCTGAACCAAACTCCAGAATTTCTTTATCTGACCATCCTTGATAAATACCGATAAGAGATCCTGCACAGAATGCGTCGCCTGCGCCGGTTGTGCCCTTAATATAATCATTCGGCAACTTGTAAGACGGGACAACAGTATATCCTGCTTCGGATAAACAAACCGAATACTCGGGCTTATGAATAATAACCTTTTCTCTCACGCCAAGTTCCATTAGCTTGCGCGTGATTTTTTTAAGATTATCTTCGGTGGGAACTATATCGGTAAGCTTTCCTGCTTCATGTTCGTTAATAATCAAATAGTCTGTGTAGGGCAAGCAGGGTAAAACCAATTTATATCTGTCGGAATTTTCACTGACAAGGTCTATAGAGGTTTTAATTCCCAGCTCGGTCGCTTTTTGTAAAATATGAAGGCCTTCGCCGTTATCGATCTTTTCCAAAAGCAAAAAGTATCCCAAAAGCAAGATTTTTACATTCAGATTGTTAAAATCCATGTCATTAAGACCGAAAGTCGCACTTGTTCCCGGGTATGTAAAGAATGTTCTTTGTCCGTTAATAACACTCATAACCTCAGTAAAACTGGTTTTACCGCTATCATCTACCACAAAACCGCTAACGTCTATGCCACCTTGTCTTAGGACATCTGTAACGTATACGCCTTCCTCGTCATTTCCGATCTTGCCAATAGCTTGAACATTCATTTTGGGACATATTTTTTTTAAATCAAGTGCCACATTCGGCACACAGCCACCAACCGCTTTTTGAAGAGCGACAATTTGAGTTAACTCTCCACTTTGCGGATATGCCTTTATTTCGTTGATTTTGTCTACAAGAATACTGCCTGCCACAGCAATTCCATTTCGTTCAAATTTACTCATAATCAGATTCCTTTCAAATCAATTATGTGGTTGCGAATCCCCTTTCGCGAATTTTACCCGCTGTAATCTTTCACAATTCATTAGTTAATAAAATTTCTGCCGGAACGTCCTCTTCAATATCAGAAAATCTTCCGGTTGGCTCGTAGAAGCAGTTGTCATTCTTGTCGTCGTTGCACATTGAAACTTCGCCTACAAGTACCTTCCCCTTCCCTACTTCGCCCCAAAAGCTGTGATAAAGACCTTGTTGCATTGTAATACTCTGACCGGGCACTAAGCAAAGAATTGAACCTGCAGGAACAATGTATTTCCTTCCGTCGGAATAAATAGTAACGTCGCCATCGCGGTCTAACTCATTGTCAATGCTGTTATAAACTTCAACCATCAAATTACCGCCGCCGCGATTGATAATATCTTCCATTTTATTCCAATGGAAATGCATCGGTGTAACTTGACCTTCCTCAACAACCATAATTTTTTCGGCATAAGGCTTTGGGTATTTGCCAAAGCATCCGTTTCTGATTGTCATAAGGAAAAGGCCTTTTTTGTGGAAATCACCACTGCCAAAGTCGGTTACGTCCCATCCGATCTGGCAATCCTTTATTTCCACATATTCATCAGAAAGATTTTTCCACTCATCAATGTTCCAATATGCGAATGGGGGTAATTTAAATCCGTTATCTTCTATGAATTTTCTGTTTTCTTTAATTAATTGATTCAATTCGCTTCGTTTCATTATGTTTTCCTCTTATAAAAATATTTTTAGTGGAAAATGGGGCACAGATATTCCGTGCCCCATATAAATCCTATTATTTCATATAGAAAATTACACAAGTACAGAAACTTCCGTCTTCTGAAATAATCTCATAATCTCCAAAGTTAGCAGGAATAGCAACACACTGTAAACGTTCAATGCTTGTTGACAATTCAGGATTTGCTTTGCTGCGAATTGTAACATTATGACCAACGGTAAGTGTAACAATCTGTAAGTGCTCACCTGATGTGGTATATTCACCGCGCTTGTCGAAGTAGATTCTTTCGATATCAAATGGCATTTCAGGTAAGCTTGAGAACTTATCCATCCAATATTCCTTATTCCAGGTTGTAACCTCTGCTCTTGCACGAAGATGATCTTTAACGTAGTTTTCACGACGCCAGTGCTCGTTATCAAATGCGTGTTCAAGGTGCATTTTGAGTGGCTTACCTGTCATGGTTTTTTTGTTGTCATCCCAAGAATTACGAGCAAAGTCATACTGAAAGAATGAATACTCAGTACCGGCAATTGACGGACTTGTATCCATTTCAAGTACCATTTGATTACCACCGTGACCATGTGTGGTTCCAGGAGGTATTAAATACAAATCACCAACATTGGATTTCCAGTTGCAAATGTATTCTTTCCAATCTTCAATGGGAAGTAAGTTGTTAGATTCGTAGCACTTGTTTTCAAAGGCTTCCAAATCACAGTCTTCCTTGAAGCCCATCCATGTGTTTGCTCCTTCGTAAGCTTCGGCGATATAATATGTTTCGTATCTTCCCAAAGGCTCATTGAAGTGGCTCTTTACGTAACGGCTGCTGGGATGGTTGTGAATAGGCATAGAGATACGTTCTGCAGGCTGCTTGTCCGGGAAGTATCCATCGTCAAGCCAAATATCAAGAGGCCAAAGATCGGGATAATTGGTTGACATATACTCACCTGTAACTTCTTTGTTGTGCTTAAGAAGGTTAATAAGCGGGAAGTTGAGCATTTTTTCAGCACCAAAGTCAATAACAACCGACATTTCGGGGCCGGACATTTTATTCCACGCAGAAATTTCCAGACCTTTGATATCCCAAAGGTCTTTGTGACGGTATGCGCCCCAAGGACCGGGCTGGAAAATTTGAACCTGCTTAATGGGATACTTAACAGCGGTTTCAACGATTTCATCGTAGCCTGCTTTGGAAACCAATTTTAAATCTTCAAGATCAAAGCCTTCAATGTAAAAATCCATTTGGCCAAACATATATTTCTTATGGCGCCACAAGAGATAGAAATCATTATAGTGATATTCTTTCCAATTGTACCATTCGGGAGCTTCTGTGTAACCGAAAGGAATCAATTCGCCCTCCCACATTTTGAGCTCTAAGCGTTGCATTGTGGTATCAAAATAGAATACCAGTTCATAAGCATCGCGAAGCTCAGGGGTGGCGGATCCCGAACCGTAAACTACAACTTTCTTATCTGCCGCAGCAAGCTTTTCATTTAAAGCCTTAACGGAGTCTTTGTTCTGAATATCAGAAATAACACCTTCTCCGTTAACGTAACCAAAACCGGGGTCATCGGTAATGTACGGCTGTTTGTAGGTTGCAAGCTCTTCCTTGGAAACGTACAATGTGCTTGCATTGACAAACTCACAATCAACCCCGCGGTTTTTGATTTCTGTGGCAATCAAGTCAATGATTGCTTTGTAGTCAACGCCGTACCAACCGTCGATTGCTACTGTTTTTGCACCTTGAATCTTGTCAGCAATAAATTTAACAACCTTGTCTGTTCCGAAAATTGCTGAATCCTTTGTTGCCTGACTAACCTTAATGATGTTTTCGGCATTATGCTTGTCTTCGTATAATGGCATTTGAAATTCCTCCTTGAATTCTAATACTTTAATTATATTTTTTGAATTATAAAAATAAATTTTTCCCTGATTTTTTTACACTTTTCCCTAATAGCGAAAAGGATGACAATCATATCATACGATTATCCTTTAACATTTTCGCGCCGTCCTTCGCTTCTATGCCAAAACATGCAAGATTTTTCATTGCTCCCGCAAGGGAAATTACGTATTCTCCACCACCGCACACATTTTTCACGGTGATATTATAAGTTTCGTCATCCGTTGCATGGCGTGTTCCGTAAAGCTGTGTGTCACCAATTCGAACTGCGTAGAGTCCTTTGTCCATATATGGTGAATCACTCGACATATCATATACCCCATCGATCATAATGTCGTGAAGCTTAATGTCGCCCTGATTGAGCAGCCTTACGTTGGTACAATATGCAGCCGTCCTGATGTTGCGAATTTCCACATTGCAAAGATCTGATGGAAGTCCTCTTACTGAGAATATCTGCTCCATCTCGCAGTTCAAAGCTGTCAACGCAACAGAATCGTCTTCAGTAAATCCCGTGATATTTTCGATCAGTATATCGTGGCATCCTTGGCGAAGATCGATTCCGTCGGCATTTTTTACTAAAACCTCGTTATATTTTGCACGTTTCAAGCCATGGTACTCATTGCCATTTTCGTCAATGCCGGTATCATTGGCGCAAAAGTCAATGTTTCCAAGATATCCGTTCGAACAATAAATAAAATTCAATGCCCACCACCGCTGATTGCGACAAGAAATATCGGACACCTTAAAGCCTTCAACATTCGTAAACAGGAGAAGATTGTTTTTCCAGATTGGCGGCAAGCCATCCTTTGAATGATTTTTTTCAGAAAGTCCGTTATATTTTCCTCCGTCAAGTATCGCCGTTCCTCGACCTATGAGATTGATATTTCTGTCCGTACCATCCACCGTGCTTCCAATATCCGTCCCGTGATGCTCGTTCACAAACATATTGGAATAAACACCGTCAGCCATGCGCAAACAAGCATTTTCCAAAATCATTGTGAAATTCGATGGCAAACGAATTGCCTCTTCAATCTCCCAGTTGCCACTGATAGTAGCGGTACGACTTTGATCCTTTACCGCATCTTCAATTTTAGAGGATATGTATGCGCTCCCGCCTTTTGAGAATTCAATGTTCTTCATATTCCAAATCCTTTCATTTAACAATTATCCACTATAAACAGAGTGGATTGCCCAATCATCTCTTCAGCACGATCGGCTCTTCCCCGACAACACCTTCAAAGTGTTTGTCTGCATCATTGCAAAGCTGAACAACTTCAAAGCGATCTCCACTTGCGAAAACAGAAAATTGAATTCCGCAAAGCTCAGTATTTTCAACCTTGAACGTTTTTACAGGACGATTTTTGGGAGGAGATACGGTAACCGTTCCATTCGTATTCACAGAGATACCGCAAACACCGAACAAAATGGATTGTACACAGGACACCGAACTGATATCCGCTTGCAAGGGAGTATCTTCCCGATCAAGAAGCATATTTGCTGCAACAGAATCACCGATATAAGGCAATCTGTTTCCTATCCATCTCACACGTTGGAGAAGAGACGTTGCAAGCTCATCATATCCCACCTCATAAAGCTGCTGCGCGATATTCATCGTGAACTGCATACAGATACCGCCACCGCCGTTGTCAATGTCGATCTGGTCATACGCGGGATCTGTTTTCGACATACTGTGAAGTCCGAATTTTGACAGAAATTCCTTTTCGTTCAGGTGCTCCGCCAATCGTCTGCGCACGTTATCGTCAATGATCGGCGATGAGATAAACTTGAACATTTGAACAGTATAGCGCTTGTCCCTTTTTCCGTTCCAAATGAAGTCATACCAGCCCGCCTTTTCATCCCATAAAGTATGAATTAGTGGCTTCAATGCCTCCGCACGATCCAAAAACCATCTGTCAGGACAGCCCGCTATTTCCGTCAAACGGTAGACACGCAAATAATTCATATAGCGTCTTGCATTAAGGTCGGGCATAACGCCTTGATATACGTATCCCCGTCTCAATTCAAGATGAGATTCACCCGCTTTGCCGTAATCTATAAGCGACACCGGCTTCGTAGGATCATCTCCTACCATTGCGTGAAATTTTGCCCACTCCAACACCGTTTTTCCATCGATATTTTCTTCAAGCAGAGACAAATCTCCAGTATGCAAAACATGATAATATATCATGCCTATAATTTTTTCTTGATTTATGTGATACCACGGACCTGTCGGAGAGCCATCAAGAGGTGTAATTGCAAAATGATTACAAAGATCTGCATGCAGATATGCACAGATCATTTTGTAATTGGCGTCGGGATCCACAAGCGGATGAACCATCATACCACCTGAATAATCCCACAAATAAGAGCACATACAACCGCCCGTAATGCTTCCCGTACTGTAAAACGGATCCGTAACCATTGAAGGGTTGTTCCACCGATTGAGACAATAGGTAACGGCAGAACGGTAATACATCGTATCGAGAGAATGATCATCGGAAGAAAATTTAGGCAGTCTTGAGGTTATACGCTCACTCTCAAAAGCCAGCCAGGAAAAGGCCGACTCCGTCAATCTGTCAAACGGAACAGTAGCAGTATCATCAGTTTGAGGACTGATTTTTATCGCAACGTCAAAAAAGAAGGTTTCTTCGTTTTTGATTTGACGAGTAGTTTCCCATATTCCCGCACCGCCAAACAGATTCATATCCGTAAGTGAGGAAAACAGCGAAATCTGAATGTCTTCTTTTGAAATATCACCGCCACCAACGTCAGATGATCCTCCACGCAAAAACAACACCGAATAGCCTTCAAAAGAATGTGAAATAACTTCAGCGGGATGTTTTTCTCCCGGATCCGGAATACAGAATTTCCAAGTATTTTCTTTTCGCGCAGAGCCTGAATAAATCAACTGAATCGGAGCTTCTTCATCACTTCCGGTGTGATTTGTAACTGCAATTCTAAGAATACAAGTATTGGATTCGGGTGGAAGACAGGTCAGAGTTTTCACTTCCCAGCCCCCCGCCATACCGTGTCTGCGTATTATATTGGGCAGCCATATCCAATCTCTGCCAGAGATTCTTTCGCCGTTTATGCGAACTTCAAGAGAAAATTCGCTTGCTGTCAAAGGGCAGCATTGAATCCCTCGGATTTCACAAGCAGCACGTTCAGGTGTCAGCACCGTCACGCAATCTCCTGCAATTCCCAGGTCTTTTTCGTTCAAAATGCTGTTTTCCGAGTAAAATCGAAAAATATTATCTTCGAAAGCAGAATGATCATAGCCTGCGGGACCAACAGTCGTTATATTCGTTTTCATAAGAACACCGCCTATTACTATGAGATAATAAAATATTATTTTCTATTAAAAATCTACGCACTAATAAGGGTCGTTAACGTATTCACTTCTTTTTATATCTTGAGGTTTTACGGAGCTCATTAAGCTCGCTCAGATATTTCTCCTCATCAACGGGAATCATAGTGCGCGCACCGTCATGCCAACCGGAATATTCGATGGCATTCATGAGCTCAACACCCGAAAGACCGTCTGTGCCTTTGACGAACAGCTCCTCCTCACCGCGAATTGCCGCTGTGAAGTTATTGATAATACCCTTATGCTGAGGATTTTGTCCGTCTGTTTCGACCTCGATGAGTTCACTCTTATTATCTTGATTTTCAGTGACCGTTGCATTTTTAATATGATTTTTGGTGTCCTGCGCGTTTTTCATAAACAAAAGCTTGCCGTTTTCGCACAAAAGCTTACCCTTGGTACCAGACACCTCAAAGCGATTTGTACCCGGAGCCTCGCCCGTGGTAGTTATAAACGCACCCGTTGCGCCGTTTTCGTATTCGAGATAAGCTGTGACGTCGTCTTCTACCTCGATATCATGCCACTGTCCGTACTTACAGAAGCCTCTTACGGATTTGGGACTCATACCCACTACCCACTGAACAAGGTCAAGCTGGTGAGGACACTGGTTGAACAGCACGCCACCACCTTCACCATCCCAGGTCGCTCTCCAATCACCACTGTCATAGTAGAATTGCGTTCTGTACCAGTTTGTGATTATCCACGTGACTCTCTGAATCTCGCCGATCTCACCGTTCATTATCATTTCGCGCATCTTACGATAGGTGCAGTTTGTTCTCTGATTGAACATCATACCAAACAGAGCGTCAGACTTTTCGGATGCCACCATCATTTCTTTAACCTGCTTGGTATATACACCTGCGGGTTTTTCACATATAACGTGAATTCCCCTTTTCAGGCATTCCATTACGATTTCGGGATGGGCATAGTGAGGCACCTCAACCAGAACCGCGTCACAAAGGCCGCTATCGAGCATTTCCTTATAGTCCTCGAAATATACGATGTCCTGATTTGTAGTCTGCACTTTGACTTTTTCGATTTTTTCGGGATTTATATCGCAGGCAGCGCTGACGTAAGCGTTTTTCGCCTCGCCCTTATCAAATATTTTCAGAAGATACATGGAGCCCTGAACACCAAGCCCGATTATACCGTAACGTACCGCTTTATCCATTTCAAAATTCTCCTTTAAGATATTTTATACTTCTTTCGACCTGCCCGATGGGATCGGGAAGAGACGATGCGTTATCCTGCTCTACCAAAAAATATTTGGTGCCCGATTTTACCATTTGAGGAATAATTTCCTTGAAATTTATATTTCCGTCGCCAACAGGAGCAAAACGAGGCTCAAAAAGATACTTTTCCTCGTCCTTTAAGTATATTTCATAGTCCTTGAGGTGGACGCATTCGATTCGTCCGTTCAGCATCTTTATCGTATCGGAAATATTTGCGCCGCCGTACTGTACCCAGTAAGTATCAAGGGTGAAATTTATGTGTGGTGCATTCTTCACCATATACTCAAGCAGCGTCATATCATCTCGGTGGAAGAACTCATAATGGTGGTGATGATAGAAGAATTTATATCCGTTTTTGTCCATGCGCTCGGCAGCCATCTCGAGCTTTTCGACTATGTCGCAAAAGGTTGATTTGTCGATAACCAGATCGCGTCCCAAATCGCCAAGTCCGATATTTTTGCATCCGAATTTGGCGTGCTCCTCCATGAGTTTATCGGTATCATTGATTATTCTGTCCCTCGGAACATGCGTCAGTACAACAGGCATACCGCTTTCACGACTAACCTTTGAAATCATATCGGGGTCATAGGGTCCTCCGGAATACTGAAGGAAAGAATATCCCATATCACGTACTCGGCACGCAGTCTCAAGAAAGCTTTTCTCATCACCGATCAATGTTCTGATTGAAAAAAGATTAAGTCCAAATTCCATGGTTTTTATACCCTCCGTTTTTTTACAACTTGTTGACAAGATATACATATGTGTGTTATAATAATTATAGCATTTTATCAATGCGCCTTCAATGCACAATCTTATCAAATCAAGGAGATTTTAGCATTATTTTAATATGATAAACTTAAAGATTCATTATTCATTCCACAACACAACAACACCACCTCACGAAATATCACATCACCTTATGTCATACTGCGAGTTAACTTTGGTCCTTGATGGACATATGGAGTATTACGTTGACGGAGTTCATACTGCCCTTGAAACGGGCGATGCTATATTTATTCCGCCAAAGCATTTCCGCAGCCGCCCTGCCGCAAATACTCCATGCAACTATATCAGCTTTAATTTTAAAACCGATGACGAGATAAATCTTCCGATTTATATTAAAAGTATCGTCAACAACGAATCTCTGCTGATCGTCAATCTGTTTGACAAAATAACCGGTCATTTTTATTCCGATAACAATGAGAAAATAGCTCATTTGTTATCCTGCTTGATATTATTGCTTGAGGACAGAGTAAGAACGGGAAAATTCAGTCCGCTAACACAAAAAATCATTTCGCATATAAATAAAAACCTTACTTCAAAAATCACTCTCGCATCTATTTCCCGGATGACACATTTTTCCGCGGTATACTGCGATACGGTCTTCGGACGTGAGGTTGGTCAGCCGATCATTGATTTTCTTATCACCAAACGCATCGAGCAAGCCAAAAAGCTTCTTATGGATCAGACAATCCCTCTGCAAAAACTGTCTGAACTCGTAGGCTTTGAAGACTACAACTATTTTTCGAGAGTCTTTAAGAAACGTGTGGGAATGCCCCCTTCAACATACCGTAAGATAATGCTCAATGTCTGATTAAATGCCAAAAAATTGTATGACAGTACGTAAAAGTCCATGCAAGCGAAACTTTAACAACAAAGTAAAAACTGACACCCCCTCGAGTGGTGTCAGTTTTGTTTTAATTTATATAGTTCTGCCGCACTTGAAATGTTGTATATGCCAAAAACCGTCGAGTCCGCATTAGAACTTTATTTATCCTTTACTCTTAAAGGGCCTGTATTTCGTAGTAATCGCGGCCGTCGGTGAGCCAACTGTTTATCTCCTCATATTCGTACATACGAAGGATCTCGTGTCCGAGTTCTCCTATAACCTTTCTCGTAAACAAAGGAAAGCAAGTGAAATGCGAATGACCTCTGATGCCGATATTCCATTCGACTCCGCCCGCAAACCAAGCATTGCGAAGCGCGAGGTTGCCGAATATCAGGCATCGTTTTTGTAAATTATATCGCGCTTGAGTCTTTTGTCGTAAAGCGACCACAAGCGACCGCCAAGTTCGGGAAGAAAAACTGCCTTCAAATAATCGTTTTCAAGTATCGCAGCAGTATACTCCCTCGGTGCGAAATTTCTGTCATAGAGATTTTGTGTTTTGTACGGAAGCATTGAAGCTACCATTCCAACTCCGATAAGCTCGCGTTCCTTTTCGCTGACCGTTTCATCGCAAGTGAACCAAAGCGGATTTTTAGGGGCAATAATATCCGGAATATTATTTTTACCGCCAAGATTTGCGCTCTTCAAGGTTATCTTTTCGAAAGTAAGCATAATATTTCTTCCGCTCAATTCATTCACAAAATACACGCTTGATCGCCTCAAGGTAGCCGTAACCGTAAAGATCATCAGGCTCAAGATAGCTTGTTTCCGTCCACTCGTTCCAGCTGTTGACGGTAATAAGAGGCACCTGATTCGGATGAGCATCCGCGTAGGCCTTGGCCATTCTGAACGCCTTTTCAACCTCCTCCGGGGTATTGTTTCTTACAATGCAGTCACGGAACTCGTTGTATCTGGGATTATTGTCCCATCCAACGGATACGTGAGGGAAATACGGGAGCGACCATGAGGAAAGTCTCTCATACTCCTTCTCCACGTCCTTTACAACTTCGGAATATTCGCGGTTCATCTTTGTAAAATCAACGAACTGATAATCAGTGGTGCTGTCAAATCCAAGCTTATTTATAACCTCCTCAACACTCATATTCTCAAACGGAGAATATCTAGTCTGTTTTAACTGAAGGTGAAGATCGGGGAAACCGGCTTTTTTTACCTCATCGCGGAAGTATTCAAGAGCCTCTGCCGTCTTTTCTATATTGCCATCGAATCCTTCAAGCAGCTCCTTCAAGCGATAGATCATAAACACGGGACACCCATTTATCTTGTAATAATTATCAATCGTGAAATAGTTTTCGATAACGTACGCAACAATACGCTTGAATTCGTTGAAATCAACGCTTCCCTTCCAGATTACCTCATTGTTCTTTACAGCATAATCCGATATCTTCTTATTCCACATAGAACGGGCATCATGATTGGCCCACATAAGATAGAACTTCATCTTCTTGTTGTTCTTGGCTTTTAGAAAACCGTTGTCAAGACACTGCTCGAGGAATGGTCTTCTGTCGTACCAATACCAGTCGTAAATAAATACGTTTACGCCGTGATCGACAGCCGCATCGATCTGCATCTGCATAACGTAGGGGTCAGCCTCGTTCTGATATCCCCAAAGGGGACGGCGAGGCCAGGAATCATTCGGG
>JAFXAN010000121.1 GCA_017517035.1 Clostridia bacterium | reverse complement strand
TGGTCGGAGTGACAGGATTCGAACCTGCGGCATCGACGTCCCAAACGTCGCGCGCTACCAACTGCGCCACACCCCGAAGTGTGAAAAATATTCGATTTTTAGGTCAATTTCCGTAAGTGGTCAAATCTGTGGTCAAAACATTTTGTCGGTGTTTTTTTGAAAAGAGTAACATCCGAAAAAGTGAGTGTTTTCAATGGTTTTCGAACATTTGAAAAATCAAGAAGCGAAAGCCGCCTGCATGCTCCCAAAGCAGGCGCGCTACCATCTGCGCTACATCCCGAAAAATTTTACCTAATTATTATACCAACAGGTGACCGATTTGTCAAGTCCTTTTTAAAATCTTATTTCTTTTTTTGTAAATATTTGTTTTGTTATTGGATTTATTTGGCTATTTTTATATTTACTTGACAAAGTGATAAAAAAATGGTATCATTAATCATTGAAATATTTGGAGGGGACTACTATGAAAAAGTTTTTTGGCTTTATCCTTGCCGCTCTGGTTTTTGCGGTACTTATGTTTGTTTTCGTTTCCGCAGATGCTTCCGGTGAAATGTATCATGTTTATACAAATCCAAGCACCGGCGGTTCTTCTGTTATCGTAAACAACTCTTGGGAATATGTTGATTCCGAGAAAACCCTTTACATCCGTTCTCTTACCGACGGTTACAATGAGTGCGGCAGAACCTCCTATGCTTCCGACGGTGCGTGGAGTGATTACGCATCTGTTATCGAGCATGTTGTTCTTGTTGGTAATTTCAATAAAATTACCGGCGGTTCTTTTTCGGGGTATAAAGCACTCAAGACCTTTACTATTTCCACAAATACTCAACAATATGATGGCAGTTGTTTTGACGGATGTACCAATCTCGAAAGCATCACCATTAAAGGCAATCATCATATAAAGGGATATGCAGATCTGAGAAATATTGTCACAATGAATTCAAACAAGCAATTTCTCGGAACAAAGCTTGACACATTTAATCTTGGAGACGGTGTTGATATCAAAGCACCCGATCCTTTGAATCATTTCCCCGAAGGCTCAAATATATATGTTTACAAATCAAGCACAAGTTTTGAGCTTCTTTCCGAGTCGGGCTTGTTCAATGTCATGGACGGCACGCCGGTGTCTTATGAGATTCACTTCGGTGACAATGTCTACAACATGACATACGAATTCGATTCCCAAATTTTCAGATCACTTGATGGCTCGGGTGTTGCGCTTTTCCTCGATTCTTCATTCAAGGTGCCTTATATTGGAGAGAATATCACAGAGGGACAGATTCTTTATGCAAAGCCGATAATATCAACACTTGGAGCAATGGTCAGAATTGAGGATTATCAAGGACTTCGTGCAATATTCTCACTTGATGCAGAGCTTGCAGAGGGTTTTGGCGGTCTTGAAATCAAAGAATACGGTTGCCTGGCTAAAACCAAGGGATTTCTTGACAGAGACATATATTATGGTCAAGAGGGTATCTACAATGTTAAGGTATATTCGGGGGGAGAATTTGTCGGCAAGGTTCTTGAATATACTCCCGATGAGGTAAAATTTGCATATACTGCCGTTGGATTTGAAGATGATGAAGGTAAGATAAATATTTCTAATGCCGAGAAAGATCTGATTTTCAGAGGATATATCATCTTTGTCGATTCCGAAGGACAAGAGCATATATGCTATACAAATGAAATGATATATGACCTTGTGACTGCTTGCAAAAAGACTATTGCGGCAGACGGCGAAAGCTCGGTCCTTACTTCCGAGCAGGTTGATTTTGTCAGAAATTGCATTGATATGGGAGCTGTATCCAATTATATCTATACAAAGGAAGAGGCTCTTGAACTCTTGGCTGAAGTATATAATGATGAGGAGCATTATATTCCAGCTCAGCATCTGGATGCCGGCAGAAATTCACTTGTGAATTATCTTGAGGTTGCAGAGATAGAATCGGGAACACTTCCTGCGTTGGTTTCATTTGATTTTATTAATTTGATTCCTTATGAAGAGAATGATGAAAGACTGATCCAGAGCATAAAGGATTATATTGAAATGGGCGGACTTGTTTCATTTAGTTATCACATGGAAAATCCCACCGGAAACTATACGGATCAGGGACTTTGCCGCGGTGAGCTTGGAGGCGAGGCTGATTGGGAAGCTCTTGTTACGCCCGGAACGGCTCTCAATGAAAGATTCAACGAAATTCTCGACGAAGCAGCAATAGTTCTTAATGCGCTTGACAGGGAAGGCTATCCCATTCTTTGGAGACCTCTTCATGAGATGAACGGAGACTGGTTCTGGTGGTGTACGATTCAGGGATGGTCAGCTGAAACTGAATATGTCATAAGCCAGGAAACTTTCAAGGCTCTTTGGATATATATTTATGAATATTTTACCGAAGATTGGGGTATGGAAAACCTCATTTGGGTATATAGTCCAAGCCCATCCACAAGCACAACGGTCAGCACTGCTTCAACACTTCCTGTAATGTACTGCTATCCCGGTGACGAATACTGTGATATCGTCGGCGGCGACTGGTATGTTGGAAGAGACACATCTGTCAGCGATAGCATAGCATATAACTATAACATCGGAGTTGCATATGAGCAGCTTATGGAGACACCGAAGCCCGTTGCTTTGACAGAATTTGGTCCTTCAAGCTCAAACCTCAAAGCGGGTGTGGGCGAAAAGCAGGAGGATTATTTCAGCTGCCGTGATCAGCTTGATCTCATTCTCAAAATGAAAGAGGATGGATATAAGCTCACTTATGTCCTTAACTGGAGCGGATGGATCTCCATGCAGAATCTCGGTTATATGGATGAGATCATGCAGCACGAGAGCGCACTTGACATTTTTGAGATCAAGGATATGTTTGATGTTAAATATCGAAACAGATAATAATCAATAAGTAAAAAAGCTGAATCAAACCGAGAGGGTTTGATTCAGCTTTTCTTATTCTTCTTTTTTCTTCAGCACCGAAAGTGCCTCATAGATGCCTTTGATGGGAATAAGCTCAATTCCTTCCACAGCAATCTTTCTTTTTTCAACATTTCGGTAGGGGATCACTGCGCGTGTAAAGCCAAGTCTTGCAGCTTCATGTATTCTTGCTTCGATATTTGATACTGCACGGCATTCTCCCGAAAGCCCAAGCTCTCCGATGGCGATAACATCATCGGGGATGATCCTGTCAGTAAGGCTTGAAACCATCGAGAGTGCAACAGCAACATCAGAAGCAGGCTCGTCAAGGCGAAGCCCTCCGATGACATTCATATAAACATCACTCTGGAAAAATTTTAGTCCCAGTCGCTTTTCAAGTACCGCAAGAATAAGACACATTCTGTTATAGTCAATACCGTTTGCGGCTCTTCTGGGAGCGGGGAAGGTGGTCTGGGCAACAAGAGCCTGTATTTCAGCAATGATCGGTCTTGTACCTTCCATTGTGCATACGGCGCAGTTGCCGGGAACATTTTTAGGTCTGCCCGCAAGCAGCATTTCAGAGGGATTTTCAACCTCCTCAAGCCCCTTGTCCGTCATTTCAAAAACGCCAATCTCGTTGGTCGAACCGAAACGGTTTTTGATGGCTCTGATTATCCTATATGACTGATGTCTTTCGCCTTCAAAATAAAGCACAGCATCAACCATATGCTCAAGCACCTTTGGCCCTGCAATGCCGCCTTCTTTATTCACATGCCCAACGAGAAGCATAGAAATTCCGGCACTTTTTGTAAGATTTATAAATGAAAGAGCGCTTTCCTTTATCTGTGTTGTGCTTCCCGGAGCACTTGACATTCTGTCGCTGTAAACCGTTTGAATGGAGTCGACTATAACGACATCCGGCTTAAGGGAAGCTATTTCATCAAGAATGTTTTCAATATTTGTTTCTGTCAGAACATGGAGATTCTTTCCGCCGATGCCAAGTCTTTTTGCCCTCAGCTTCAGCTGACCGCCCGATTCCTCACCCGAAATATAGAGAACATTTCTCGGCTTACCGCCCTTGTCGGTATTACCAAGCGCATCTGAGATCTGCATGAGAAGTGTTGATTTACCGATTCCCGGCTCGCCCGAAAGAAGAACAACAGAGCCGTGAACAAGTCCGCCTCCGAGAACTCGGTCAAGCTCACCAAGTCCTGTTTCCGAGCGCATATAAGAGGGAAGATCAAGATCCTCGAACTTTTGCGTGTGATTTGTGCCACCGCCGTTCATTGCGATCCTTTTTGGTGCCGATGCTTTTGTTTCATTTTCGATGACATCCTCCACAAAGGAGTTCCATGCACCGCATGCCGTGCATTTGCCCATCCATTTAGGGCTTGTGTATTCGCATTCCGAGCATATATAAACTGTTTTTACGCCTTTCATTTTTTACCTCTTTGTGGCTTTTTTATTAGTATATCATAGACATTAAAAAAATGCAAGAGAATAATGCGATAATGCTGACAATATATATTAAAAATCACCAAAACTGATATTGTGTAAAGAAACACTGTCATAAAGTGTGGAAATAATATGAAAAACTGTTATAATAAAATTGTAGACCACAAGAAATAGTAGCATTTTTGCACGTTTTACAAGCAAAAGTGATTGAATTTGTGATTTATAATGTGTATAATTATATTTGTAAATCGGGTGTTTCGCCCAAAAATAAATGAAAGGAAATAAATTTATGAGAATCAAAACGCTATTTACTTTTGTGCTTGTTCTTATGCTTTCGATGGTTCTTGCGGTAAGCATTTTTGCTGCCGAAGGCAATCTCTGGGCTGATAAGCCGAGCACAGAGCCTCTTCACAGCGGTTTCGTTGTGAACGGTCTCGAAGGTCACACGGGTGAATATGCAGCGTGTACAGGAACCTGTGCAACTCACACTCCCACCAATGTAAGATGGGAAGTATATAGTGAGGGCACAAACGCATACGCGCTATATCTTTTCATCGACGATGAAGCCTATGCCGCAGCATATCCGGAGGGCAAATATAAGGGCAATACTGTTCTTTATGCCTATGCAGATAAGGACAACGACAAAGCCCACGGCTACGGCTGGAGCGGCAGCGGTTACGGTACTAAACATTCCTGGACATCGCTTACCGGCATCAGTGCAAGTTATTTTAAGAAAATTGTTATCGGTGACGGAATTACAGAGTGCAGAAACGGTACTTTTGTGGGAATGAGTGGTGTTACTACCATTGAAATGCCCACATCGCTTGTGAAATTCAACGGTGCTGTTTTAAAGGGCTGTTCCAAACTGACAACCGTTTATACAAGAGGTCAGGAGCCTGTCCTCGGCACTGTCAACCTCAGTAATCTCACAACAATTACAACAACAAACTATACTTTCTCGGCTTGCGCATCGGTAAAACAATATATCTTTGGCGAGAATACCAAGATGAACAATCTCAGCTGGGCATGCTTCCTTGGCAACACTGCACTCGAGTCGCTAACTATTCCCGAGGGCGTTGCTCAGCTTAATGTTGATTCTTTAACAAGCTGCACATCTCTTAAAGAGGTTATTTTCCCCACAACGCTGACAAAGATTTATCATCAGGCGCTCAAAAACGCTACTGCACTTGAAAAGATCACCTTCAAGAGCGATGCCACCATCAGCTATGACACAAGTGCAACCGACAAGGCGGGTGTCATTTCCCTTGATGTTAAGACATCTGATAATAATTATAACCTCAATTCCTTTGCGGGCTGTACCGCACTTACAACCATTGAAGCACCTGTAGGCTCAAAGCCTTATGAGTTTGCAGTAAAATACGGCTTCGAGGCTGTAGAATATAAGGGTAAGGTTGAATATAGCGGAAGCTTTGAAAATGACAAGTATCCAAATGCAACATGGACTTGGTCTCTCTATTCAACCGGCACTCTCATCATCGGCGGAACAGGCGCAAACGGAAACACTACCTTCCAATATACTTCAGGCTACGATGATTTGTCAGCCAACAGTTTTTCACAAATTCCGTGGTATAAGGATAGTAAAGGAAAGATTAACGGGATTGAGATTAAAAAGGTCATAATTGAAGAATCCACAGGAATCACATCTCTCGGAATATATTCACTTGGCTATCTGTCCTTTATGACAGAGCTTGTTATTCCTTCGACTGTTACAACACTCGGAACTTCGGTGCTGTCAACAGCAAGTTCGCTTAAAACTATTTCCGTTCATGGTAAAACAGATGCAGGTGAGGGTATTTATGACCTCAGAAATATTGTGTCTGTTAATGGCCATGCCTTTGCGGGTGCTGCTTCGGCTGCCAAGGTAACAACACCGATTGAGGTTTGGTTTGGAGAAAATACAAATTCGCTTCCTAAGGCAACCGATTCATGGAACTGGTTTAACTCTCATGGCTCAAATGCTACTCCTTCGTCAACCATGACCACAAAGGTAATTTTCAGAGTTTACCCCGGAACAGGTGCCGAAACCATTCTTTCCGCATATGTTGCGAGACAGCAGAAGTATGATCCCGATGCGGAGAATCTGGGCGGTATAGACAAAACTAACACAATAAATGTTGAGCTTAAATATTACGGCATAACAGGAAACTGCAAGGATGATCTTTCAGGATATGTTTGGGAATTTAGTGAAGAAAGCGGACTTCTTACCATCAGCGGTACTTCCGATTCCACAACCCTCGGTTTTACAACTCCTGTAAACTGGGGCACTGAGGATCAGAAGAATTCCCCTTGGTATGATTACCGTTCACAGATCAAGAAGGTAGTTATCGAAGAAGATACAGGCATCACAGCTATTCAGCAGTATGTTTTTGCTTATCTTCCCAACTGTACTACAATTATTATGCCGCAAAGTGTTACAAATCTCAGCGCATATAATATTTTTGGCGGTTGTGGCAAGCTTTCTACTATTGCTTATTCAGAGGAATCGGCAGAGGAAAATGTTTATGACCTGAGATATACAAAGAGCTTCAATAATCAGCTCTTTGAAGATGCTGCAAAGGGACTTACTATTACTCTTAAAGCAAGCAGCGGAACATTGCCTAATAAGATTGTAAGATGGTTCTCCACATCTACAACAGTCAATTTTGAGGTGTTTGAGGATTCGCCTATGGATAATTGGCTTAAGGATGTTGCGGCGGGAACAGACAGCCGTGATGATGGTTATAAATTTACTATCGGTGAAATTACTTATATTCCCACTGCGGAGAATCCTTTGCTCACTCTCAGCGGAACTGATACGGTGAGCGGCAATTATAGCTGGGTACTTGACCTCAAGACCGGCACGCTTACCTTTACAAGACTTAAGAGCGGCTGGTGCGAGCTTCACTTCAATAAGAGTAAAACCGATTTTTTGAATTGGCTGAATGATTGGAGAGAGGATATCAAGCATATCGTTGTTCCCGAGTTCTCCAAATATCAGGATGCGGATCTTCAGTATCCCTTCTCAAATCTTCCCAATCTTGAAACTGTCAAGTGGGATACAACGAGAATGATGAGTACCGGTGCAACAGGGGACAGTGTCGGAATGTTCTATGGCTGTGAAAAGCTTTCAACCTTCGGCACATCGAAGACATTTAAGATAGGCGTTGTAAATCTCAGCGGCTTCTCCCTTGAGAGCATAAACACATCTATTTATTCAAAAAATATGTTCTATGGCTGCCGTGGCATAGAAAAGGTAATTCTTGACGGTGTTACCTACAATACAGGCGATACAGCTGCAACGATCGTTCCTACCATAATAGGAAAATCAATGTTTGAGGGATGCACATCACTTAAAGAGTTGGAGATCTCTGAAGCCGGCGGAATTATGGCAAGCGCATTTAAGAACTGCTCGGCACTTAAGGGAGATATCTATTATGCGGGCGATGCTGCAATCACAAATGCATTTGACGGCTGCGGCGGTATTATAATCAGAACCGATTCTGCAGAAAAGATCGTTGCTATGGTCACTTCTATGACCGCTTCAGGCGTTACCATTGATGAGGCAATGGTTGCAGGTATGGTTCATGGCGGCTTTGGTGTCAGAATCAGCGACTATAACGGACTTCGTTCCTTCTATACCTTCGCAGGAGAGACAAATCTTAATATCGACGGACTTACTCTCGTAGAATACGGCTCGATTTGCGGTGAGGTAAATAACTATTCAAGCTATACCGAGGATTTCGGTGGCGATAATTCTATCATCACTCTCGACGGAACAGAATTTAAGACTCCGAATAAGATAGTTAAAAAGGCACTTTATATGGCAGAGGGCTATACGGGCGAGCTTGCAACCAAAAAGACAGTAAATGAGGACGGTTCGGTTACATTTACAGTCACAGTCACCAATTTTGCCGAGGCTAATTATAATTCGGACATTATTATGACAGGTTATGAGATCTGGAAGGATTCCGAAGGCAATTATCTCGCAATTTATACCAAGGTAGATAATGAAGATTATAAGAAAGTATCTCTCAGAAAAGTAACTCTCGGAATGCTTATCGACAGCGTCATCAAGCTTGGCACAAGCGGTCCTGTTTATGATGTAGTTAATGCTTCCGAAAAGGTTACAATGGATGTTGGCATGGAGGGTGTTGAAGCATACCTTATCGACCACCATCTGAAGGACGGAAAGAAGATCGCTGTTTATACGACTACATTAGATGGCGAAATTGATATTCCTTCTCTTGGCATTCCCACAGGTTATATTGGTCTTATTGCAGACTATATCTTTGACGGAAATATTATTTGCTCTGCAATTCCGCAGATTGATGATTATTGGAGAGAGCATATTGATGCTCAGCTTGCAACTCTTCCCGAGGGACGCTCCTTTATCGCAATCACAGATACACACTATCCGTCAAATGCGGGTAAGAGCGCAGACCTTATGGAATATGTCCGCCGGATGACGGGAATCAAAAAGGTAGTTAACCTTGGTGACCCTTATCATGACGGAGCTACTCATGATATCGCACTCAGCAACCTTGAGCTTTCAATGGAGACCAAGTTCTTTGATTACTTTGGCGAGGACGGAATGTTTGCTGTCGGTAACCATGATTCAAACCTCACAAAGGCAAGAACCTCGGGTGATGATAACGCTAATACCTATAAAATGGATCTGCTCCTTTCCGACAGAGAGATATATGATCGTTCCTTTATATATGTTGAAGATGGCGGAAAGAAGAACGAAAATGTCGTATATGATGAGGCTCTTCTTGCTATAATCGAGGCAAATAAGAGTGAGATCAAGGAATTTGTTCTCGATAATGTTGCGGCAGAGGATGCAGCAAGCTTCAATAATATGTTCGGTGATGTAAGCTATACTGCCGAGGAGATGTATGACAACCTCGTTTGCTGGGCAAAGATGCACTATGCATATTACGACCATGAGAGCAAGATCTGCTATATCGTACTCAATACAGGCGGACTTACAGTTACAGACTTTGCAATTCTCAACCGTGAGCTTTGGAAATTCCATCCTTCACAGTATGAGTTCCTTAATACTATGCTGAATGAGATCTCCGAGAAGTATTCGGATTACGATGTTGTTGTTGCAGGACATATGTTCTATGACAAGAGCGTTGCAAACGAGAGCTATAATTCTTCGCTTTTCAAGATGCTCAGCGCATTTGAGGGAGGAACTTCTGTAAGCTTCAGTGCAAGCGGAAATAACGCTTTCTCGGGCAAGCTTTTCGGCTGTGAAAACGGCGCAAGCTCCAGAACTCTCAGCTATGATTTCTCGAACAGAGAATTTACAGGCGAAGTTGTCTGCATCACAGGTCACCGTCATATTGACCTTGACCTCGTTTCCCAGACAAAGGACGGCAAATATTATATGAGCGTTCCTTATGGTGAGGTAGAGAACAATCTCAGCGACAACGCAATTCAGCTTATCCTTCTCAATCAGGATAATTATGCTGAGAGCAAGAGCGATGTGGAAGCTGATTCCGAGTCTATGAAGAAGGGAACTATTACAGAGCATTGCTTCACGATCTTCACTTTTACCGACGATAATACTCTCGTTGCAACAAGAATCGGAGCGAATGACGGTAATAAGCAGAAGACATATAAGCTCGGAGATTATGAGGATGGATGGACATTTACTGCATCAGACAATTACAAGGTTTCGGAAACTATTTCCACATGGCCAAAAACTCTTGAGGCAGTAATCAATGTTCCCACAAGCATCACAGGCAGGTCAGGCGTTGTTTTCGGAAATTATAGTGTAGATAATCATTTTAATTTCGAAATCGAATCAAACGGTGTTCCTCGCTTCTATATTAATGGCAAAAATAATCTTTTCAGCAATGTAGATATCAGAAGTGACGAACTTGTTCATGTTGCGATAACTGTTGAAAATATTGATACCACAGCCAGAACCGCAACTCTGAAATGCTATATAAACGGTGAGCTTGCACAAACCATCGAGAATGCTCCGGTTTCATATGGTTTTGAAGTTTCCAATCTCATAATCGGTGGCGATAACAGAAGTGGAAACGCACAATATTTCAAAGGCAGAATCAGATATGCGGCTGCATATAGCTATGCAAGAAGTGCAGAGCAGATAGCTGCTGATTATCAGAATTTTGGCGGTGATGATCCCATGTTCTGCTATGATCTTTCGGACAGAAAAATGTCTGAAATGAAAGATGTCAGCGGAAATGGCTTTGATGCAGTGAACATCAAATAAAATTAAATATTTTTAGGGACTGAGTCTTGATTTTGACTCAGTCCCGATTTTTTTAGGTAGCATGAGGTGTCGGAATTATTAATCAGTCTCTTTCTTCTTATGAAATAATCTACAATTAAATATAAAAAATCACTAAAATTTAGGTCAAAATATTAAAAAGCCATGTTTTTTTGCCTTTCAAATACTTGAAAATCAAATTTGAAATGTGTATAATTAAAATGCAATGGTGGAGTTTACGCGAATACTTCACAAATACAAAACAAAATTCAGAAAGGGGTTCAAAAAAATGAAACTCAAGACACTGTTTTCCTTGTTTTTTGTGCTTTTGCTGATATCGGTACTTGCAATAAGTGCTTCGGCAGAGGACACGCTTTGGGCTGAAAAGCCCACAGAAGGCCTTGTTGACAGCGGCTATGTTGTAAACGGAGCGGAGGGTCATACAGGTACCGACGAGGCTGCTTGTACCGGTGATTACACTACCCACACTCCCACAAATATCAAATGGGAGATATATCCGGACGGAAGCGGCTATGCTCTTTATCTTTCAATTGATGATGAAGGCTATGCGGCAGCATACCCGAGCGGATCTTATAAGGGCAACACCGTTGTTTACGGCTTCACTTATACACACGGTCAGACACAGATGCACCATTACGGATATGCTTCTGCTTACGGTTCTGCCGAGAAACACCCTTGGGTAAAGAAAAGCGGTGTTGCAACCTCGAAATTCACAAAGATCGTTATCGGTGACGGTATAACAGAGCTGAACGGCGGTGCATTTGTTGGAATGAATAAGGTTACAGTAATTGAAATGCCCGCAAGCCTTGTTAAAATTAACGGTGCTCCTTTCAAGGATTGTACTTCACTTGCAACCGTATATTCAAGAGGTCAGACGCCCATAGAAGGAACATTTAACCTCAGCACCGTAAAGACCTTTGCGCAGAAAAACTATCTTTTTGCAAATTGTCGTTCGGTAAAGGAATATGTTTTTGCAGGTGATGCAAAAATGAGCGGACTTTATTCTTATGAATTCTATATGAATTCTTCGCTTAAGTCTATCGCTCTTCCCGAAGGAATATCTCTGATTCAGAGAACTGCATTTAACGATTGTAAAGCTCTTGAATCTGTAATATTCCCAAAATCTCTTAATAGCGTTAATTCCAGTTCATTTATAAACTGCACATCGCTCAGATCCGTTACATTCAAAAGCGATGCAACAATTTATTATGATCCGGATGCAAAAACAAAGGATGATATCCTCTCAAGTACAGTTTTGGCAGAGGGAAAAACATATGCGCTCAATTCCTTTGCAACCTGCACAGCGCTTTCCGAGATCGTTGCGCCTGTAGGCTCAAAGCTCGCTGAATTTGCTTTTGAATACGGCTTTGCAAGCCTCATGACGCTCAAGCCCACAGAGGGACTTGTTTCAAGCGGTTATGTTGTAAACGGTGCTGAAGGTCATACAGATACCGAGACTACTTGTACCGGTGATTATTCAACACATACTCCCACAAATATCAAATGGGAGGTTTATCCTGATGGCACAGGATATGCTCTTTATCTTTCAATAGATGATGAAGGCTATGCGGCAGCATATCCGGAGGGAGCTTATAAGGGTAATACGGTTGTTTATGGCTTCACATATATACACGGTGATAAATATATGCACCAGTACGGATATGCAAACGATTTAAGTAACAATTTAAGCGCATCGGGAAAGCATCCGTGGGTAGCGAAGAGCGGACTTTCTGCTTCTTCCTTCACAAAAATTGTTGTTGGAGAAGGCATAACAGAGTTTAACGGCGGTACATTTGTGGGAATGAATAAGGTTACCGTTGTTGAGATGCCTTCAACCGTCAGTAAATTTGAGGGTGCACCCTTCAAGGGCTGTGCGGCACTCAAAACTGTTTATTCAAGAGGTCAAACTCCCATAGAGGGAACTTTTAACCTCAGCACGGTTAAAACATTCGCTCAGAAAAACTATCTCTTTGCAAACTGCGAAGCTGTAGAAAACTATATTTTCGCAAGCGATGCGAAGATGACAGGTCTTTACGGTCAAGAATTCTATAAGAATTATGCACTTAAAACCTTAACTCTTCCCGAGGGAATTTCGATGGTTCAAACAGGTGTATTCCAGCAGTGCTATGCTTTGGAATCAATTGTTTTGCCTGCTTCTCTCGGAACAGCATCAAATCAGGGAATTCGTGCCCGTGCATTCTATGATTGCACAGCACTTAAGACAGTTACATTCAATAGCAACTCACCGATCATCTATGCTGCAACTGCAGAAACAAAGGCAGATATAATTGCAAAGCATACCGATAATGCTTTTTGGAATTGCACCTCGCTTGAAACTATCAATGCTCCCATTGGCAGCACTGCTCATGCCTTTGCAACAAAGTTTGGCTTTAACACAAGCCATACCGTTGAGCTTTATAACGGTGATACACTTGCTTGCATAATGACTTATCATCCCGAAAGTAAAAAGATCACGATTGACGGTGTAAATGCAGGCAGCTGGGAATGGAAGATGTCGATTGCCGAGGTAAGCACATTCATGAATGCTTATAAGGACAAGACAGAGCATATCGTGTTTACCGGTATTTTCAGAAAGATAATTCCCGGTGATGCCTTTGTCGGTGCTGAAAATCTTATTTCTGTTTGCTTCCCAAAGAACGCAAGAGTTCTTGATTATTCGGAATGCAGAGCTTTTGCAAACTGCACATCTCTTACTACCGTTTATTTCGGTGATGAAGCGGATATGAAGATGGGTGTTGTGGATTTCAGCGGCATGAACTGTAACCGTGATGATTCTCCCACAGTCTTTGCAAAGCGACTTTTCGAGAATTGCGGTGAGATCACAACAGTAATTCTTCCAAAGCTTGATAATACAACACACAGCAACGAAACCACGCAGAATACTCCCACTATCTATGCAACTACATTTGCAGGCTGCTCAAAGCTTGCTTATCTTGAGATCCCCGAAACCTTTGAGGTTATCGCTGACGGTGCATTCAAGGATTGCACAGCGCTTAAAACCATCAATTATTATGCTCCTGCCGAGCTTATCAAATCCACTACATTTGACGGTTCAAACAGCGGACTTATAATTAAGTGTCAGAGCTATGCGGATGCCGAAGCGATAAATGCAGCACTCGCTGAGGGCGGTGTTGCTGCATCGAGCGTCACAGCATTCTATAAATCCGGTATGAGCATTGCGGGTTATCAGGTAAGAACAAGCGGCTATAACGGTCTTCGCACAGTTTTCAGCTTCTATAAGAACGCATATAGCAATTATGAGCTTGTTGAGTGCGGCTCGATCGTTGCAACTGCGGCGAATTTTGCGAAATATGCCGAGAGCTTCGGAGAGGAAAATTCACTTCTTAAGCTTGAGGGCGGAGAATTTGTAACTCCCGCAAGCAATGTGATAAAGACTCCGATCTATAGTGGCGGTGAGTTTGTAAATAACTATGTTAAAACAGACGGTGGCTTCAGATTCTCGGTAACCGTTACAAGGTTTGAAGGTGAGGCTCAGTATAAGTCCGAGATCGTAAACTGCGGTTATGAGATCTGGGAAAAGGAAGACGGCACATACCTTGTCGTATTCGAGAGGGAAAAGGAAGCGGGATATGAAAGCAATTCGCTCTATAAGACCACTCTCGGAATGCTTTGCGGCGGTGCTGTAATCCTTGAAAAGGGCAACAATCCTCTCTATAATGTGCTTATGGATTGCACATATAACACATTTGCACCCGCAGAGAAAGTTGAAGGATATCTCTTTGCAGATCCTCTTTATGGGGGCAAGAATGTTGCTGTATATCTCACCGATAGTGCAAGTGAAATCGAGCTTGAAGAATCAGGCTTCAGCGCTTCGGATGCCGATAATGTCAGCAGAGTCGTCTGCGGTAAAAACATTAAGTTCACACTTCCCGAAATTGATAGCTATTGGCTTGAGCATATAAACGAAAAGCTTGGAGATATTCCCGAGGGTAAATCCTTCATAGCTTATACCGATACTCATTTCCAGAGCTCCGGTACAAGAAACACAAGGAAATCAGCTTCACTTATCAAATATGTAAAGATGCTCACGGGAATTGATACAGTTATCAATCTCGGTGACCCCTATTCGGGTGAGCCTACACTCGAAAAGAGCAAAGAATTGCTCGACATATCAATGGGAGATTATTTCTATGATATTTTCGGTGAGGACGGACTTTTCACAGTAGGTAACCATGATTCTAATATCACAACATGGACAACTCTTGATAACGGCGATGTTGACGAGGGTGTCGACGGATATTATGCCACAGATTATCTCGTTCCTGATTCCTATATCTACGATGTAACAGTTAAGAACATTGCAAATAAAAAGAATGTTGTCTTTGACGAGGCTATGCTCTCTCTTGTTGATTCACTTGATTTCTCCGCAGCAGGCTCTGAGGACAGTAATTATGGCGTTACATATACCCCCGAGCAGATGAAGGAAGAATTTATTGCTTGGGCAAAGATGCATTATTACTACGATGATGAAGAAAACGGAATCAGATATATTGTCATCAACACAGGAAGCTGCAGTTTGACTGAGTATTATACTCTTGGACATACAATGTGGAACAATGTTCTTCCCACGCAGTATGATTTTATCTACAATGCGCTGAATTCCGTGCCATGTGATAAGAACGGTGAATACTATGATGTTGTTTTCGCAGGTCATCAGATGGCATCAAATACCGAAAATTCTCTTGCACAGGAAAAGATCTATAAGATACTTTCTGCTTTTAAGGGCGGATATAGTGTTGAAATGACCGTAACTCACGGAAACAAGAATATGCAGACACTCATAGGCAATGCAAATAAGGCTTATGACTTCTCAGAGATAGGTTATGACGGAACAATATTCACCATTGGCGGACATTGGCATCTTGACCTTTCCACATATTACGGAACTGACGAAACATACAAGGGAAGTGTAACTTATAATTATGGAGATGCGGTTGCTGAGGATGCGATATTCTTCATCGGTGTGAATAATGACTGCATTGAGACATATTCTTCTACCGATGTTTCCATGACAAGAGGCGACTATACCGAAAACTGCTTCAGCGTTATCACCATCACTCCCGATGGAGAGATTGTTCTGACAAGATTCGGCGCAGGCGCTGACAGAAAGTTCTCATATTCAAATATTATCGAATAATATTTTGGGACTGAAGCAAATGTTTTGCTTCAGTCCCGCTTTTTTGATTAAAAATATGCTGTAAACAGTAATTTATCGGTGAGGCGACATAACGCAAATCTGTAGGGGACGGCGACCACGACGTCCCATTTTTCATTTGAAATTCACGGTTATTTCATGCTTTTTGAGGGACGTCGTGGTCGCCGTCCCCTACAAAAACACGCCTTCGCCTGTTCGACAAATTATTGTTTGAATAATGCATATCAACATAATCTCAATCCGGATCTTCGGGATAGGAATAATAATATTTTGCATTGTATTCCTTTGTTTCTTTGTTATAGACAACCTCGCTGCGGTTTTTGAACAAAAACTGAGAAATTGCATAGCAGTCAATCCAAATTTGATTATAACCGTCCTTTTGCTCGGGCGAAAAAATCAACTCAATTCCAAAATGAAGATGCGGTGTGTCAATATTGTTTGTGTTTTCCTTTGAGCTGTATCCCGTCATTCCAAGATAGCCGATAACCTCACCTGCATTCACGATTTTGCCTTCATAAATGTCGTTATATGGATGGTCTTTTCTTAAATGAGCATAGTAATAATACCGCAAGCCGTCAAAGCTTCGTATTCCTATTCTCCATCCCCCGTATTGATTCCATCCAACAGCTTCAACTCTTCCGCTTTCAACGGCAATTATCGGTGTACCGATGCTTCCAAGCATATCATGCCCGAGATGTGATCGCTTGTAGCCATAAGAGCGGGAAGCACCGAAATCATCATAATCCCGATAGTAAAATCCCTCTGCAATGGGGGAAAAAACACGAAGTCCATATCCGTTTTCTTTTTCGCCGCTTGCTGAAATTTTTGTGTAATTTCCGACAAATCCTGAAAGAAGCGCACTATATGCTTTAAGATAATAGTTATATAACTTGTTTTCTGCCATTTTTTTGGAGAGTGAAAAAAGGTCATTTTCGATGCTTGTAAGATAACCTTTTTTGTAGCTTTTAAAGCTTCCGTAATTTTTGGCGGCAAGATAAGCGAGAGATTGATAAATGGGAATGTGATTTTCACTGTTGCTTGTTGATATATCAAGCGACAGGGCATCGTCAAGAGCCGCCTTTGGCACAGAGAAGTCGACCCATTTAATGCCTTCAGAGCTTGCGGAGATCGCAACTTCTTCTGCCTTATGAATTATCTGTCCCCCGATAACAAGTGAAATTATAACTATTGTCAAAACAAATGCGGAATAAATGGCTTTTTTCATTCAAAATCTACTCCCAAAAAATAAATATACGAAAAAATGTGAATATTCAGAAAAAATATTCATTTTTCGATTGACTTTTTAACGAAAATAATATACAATATATAATAGTGTTTTTGAAAGGACAGAGATACATGGCAGTAAGAATTTCAAGAAGAGAAGCCCGTGAGCACCTTGTCGGGCTGTTGTACGAAACAGAATTCAGATCAGATGAGGAAAAGGAGATCATATTTGAGACTTCATCTGAAATGCGTGAGATTCCAAAGGACAATTTCATAAAGAAAACTTATTTTGAAATATGCGAGAAAAGGGAAGAGATTGATGCCCTCATCTCAAAGCATTCGGTGGGCTGGAAGACCGAGAGACTCACAAGGGTTTCAAGAGCAATTTTGCGACTTGCGGTCTATGAGCTTGCTTTTGCGGATGATATTCCTTCGAGAGTTTCCATAAATGAAGCCGTTGAGCTTACCAAGAAATTTGATGACGAAAAGGCAAAGGCATTTATCAACGGTATCCTTAACTCTGTTAAAAACGATGTTGGAGAAAAGGCATGACCGAATGCGGACTTTGCTTTGTGGGCATTGATACGAGTAACTATACCACATCTGTTGCCATTGCCGATGAAAATGGCGAGATTGTCGCGAACTTGAAGCAGCTCCTTCCCGTAAAGCAGGGAGAGCGAGGCCTGAGGCAAAGTGATGCGGTTTTTGCCCATGTCAAGAATCTTCCTTCGTTGCTCTATGAGGCTAAAAGCATTCTTGCGGGCAGAAAAATTGCGGCGATAGGCTATTCCTCAAAGCCGAGAGATGCCGAAGGCTCATATATGCCTTGCTTTCTTGTTGGCAAAAATGCAGCATATGCAATGGCGGCAGCATCCGATGCTCCACTTTTCGATTTTTCCCATCAGAGCGGACATATAATGGCGGCACTTTATTCCTCGGGCGGACTTGACCTTATGCAGACCGAGAGATTTGCCGCATTTCATGTTTCGGGAGGAACGACTGAAATACTTATTGTAAAGCCGAATGAAAGCTCTTTTTCTGCCCAGCTTGTTGGCGGAACCGAGGATCTGAATTTCGGACAGGTCATCGATCGTGCGGGAGTGAATATGGGATTTTCTTTCCCCTGCGGGCGTGAAATGGAGAGTTTTGCCCTTCAAAATGATAAAAAAGTGCCGAAGTTCAGAGTTTCGGTAAAGGGGCTTTCCTGCAACGCATCCGGAATGGAGAATCAAGCCGCAAAGCTATATAGCGAGAGCGGGGATAAGGCACTTGTCAGCGCCGCTGTTTTTGATTTTGTTGGCAGAACGCTCGTTACTCTCACCGAAAATCTTGTGGAAAAATTTGGAGAGCTTCCCGTTGTGTATTCGGGAGGTGTTATGAGCAACTCCATTATAAAGAATATGCTAAGTGATAGAAAAAATACATTTTTTGCCGAGCCTGTTTTCTCATCTGACAATGCGGCGGGCACGGCTTTGCTTTGCAGAAAAAAATATCTTTCCGAGAGGACAGATCAAAATGGATCCATATAAAAAGGTTATAGTGACGGTAGCCCAGCTCAACGGATATACGAAAGAATTGCTTGAGAATGACGCTTTTATTTCGGATATATATGTCAGAGGTGAGCTGTCGAATTTCAAGATATATTCATCGGGACATCTTTATTTTTCGCTAAAGGATGAAAAGGCGGCAATTGCGGGGGTCATGTGGCGCTCGTATGCCTCAAAGCTTCCTTTCATTCCAAAGGACGGACTTAAGGTTGTTGCACACGGTAGGATTTCTCTTTATGAGGATTCGGGCAGATATCAGATCATTGTTGATGATCTTCAGCCGGACGGTATCGGCTCGCTTTACTATGCTTATGAGCAATTAAAGCAGAAGCTTTATGAGGAGGGGCTTTTTGATGAAAAATATAAAAAGCAGCTTCCAAGATACCCCGGCCGTGTCGGAATAATAACATCACCTACGGGTGCTGCAATTCGTGATATGACGAGGATACTCGGCAGAAGATTCCCCATTGCCGAGATGCTTCTTTATCCTTCTCTTGTTCAAGGAGCGGGAGCAGCCGCACAGCTTGCATCGGGAATAAGATACTTCAATGAAATGAAAAATGTGGATGTTATTATTATCGGAAGAGGAGGCGGCTCCATCGAGGATCTTTGGGAATTTAACAGTGAGGCTCTTGCAAGGGAGATCTTTGCATCGGAAATCCCCGTGATCTCGGCAGTCGGACATGAAAGCGATTTTACAATATGCGATTTTGTTGCGGATGTGAGGGCATCGACACCATCCGCTGCCGCAGAGCTTGCGGTACCGGATGTGTCAGAGCTTTATATCAGACTTGAAAACGCCAAAAAGAAGCTTTCGCTTCTGGCAAATGCTTATGTTGACAGTAGAAGAAAAAAGCTCACAGTGCTGTCTGCATCCCCTTTTCTTCGTTCACCCATGAATTTCATCGACACCAAGAGAATGAAGGTAACGCAGCTTCTTGATCGTCTTGATGGAAATTTCGGCAGAATATTTGAGAGAAAAAGATCGCTTTATAAAGAAAAAGTCGCATCACTTGAGGCACTAAGCCCCTTGGCGGTGCTTTCAAGAGGATATGGAGTAAGCTATGATAGAAATGGTTGTATTTTAAAATCGGTCAAGGGCATAAAAAAAGGTGATATCATCCGAAATATTCTCTCTGACGGAGAGATAACAGCAACTGTAAGCGATATAAAAACAGAGGAAAAATAAATGGCAGAAAAAACACAGAATTTTGAAAAATCAATGCTTCGTCTTGAAGAAATAGTAAGAAGCCTTGAAAATGGGAGTGCTGATCTTGATGGCGCACTTGCTCTCTATGAGGAGGGCATTGGGCTTGTTCGCACCTGCGGCGGAATGCTTGATGAAGCGGAGAAGAAGATAAAGATATTGCAGAAGGACGAGAGCGGAAATCTCTCCGAGAAGGATTTTGATGCAGAAGATGAATAAAAATTTTGACGGACTTTTTTCTTCAATGAAAAAGGCAGCTTCTCTTGTTGAGGAATATCTTGTGAGCACCTTTTCAGAGGAGGATAAGGATACAAAAAGCGTTGAAGATTCGATGAAATACAGCCTTTTGGCACCCGGAAAGCGTATAAGACCTTATCTTGCTCTTGAGATATGTAAGCTTTTCGGTGGCGATATTAAGGGCGCATTGCCCTTTGCTGCAGCTCTCGAAATGATCCATGCTTTTTCTCTTATCCATGATGATCTTCCATCAATGGATAATGATTCGCTGCGCCGTGGAAAGCCTACGAATCATATAGTTTTCGGTGAAGCAACAGCACTTCTTGCAGGAGATGCACTTGCGCTTAAGGCTTTTGGAGTTGCGGCATCAAATCCTTATGTTGACAGCAAATTTACTCTTCTTGCGGTCATAGCATTGTCTGATGCTGCTGCCGAGAGAGGAATGGTTGGCGGACAAATTATGGATATTGAGGGCGAGAAAAGAAAGCTCTGTACCGAAGATCTGAAAAAGCTGCAATCGCTGAAGACAGGTGCTTTGATTGAAGCTTCTGTAAAGCTGGGAGCATATGCGGCGGGAGTTCCCGATGATGATAAAAGAATGAAGGATGCACTTTGCTATGCAAAGGGAATCGGACTTGCTTTTCAGATAAAGGACGATATTCTTGATGTTACAGGAGACGAAAAGCTTCTCGGCAAGCCTATCGGTAGCGATGCTGAGAATGAAAAAAGCACATTCCTCAGCTATATGAGCATTGAGGAAGCTGAAAAATATGCTTTTTCACTGACGAAAGAGGCAAAAAATGCGATCTCATCATATAAAGGCTCGGAAAATCTTATCGCACTTGCAGATTATCTGCTTATAAGAGAAACATGATAAGAGTTGATGTTTATCTCGCACAAAATGGATATGTCAAAAGCAGAAGTCAGGCAAAGGAGCTTATCGAGGGTGGAAAGGTCACCCTTGACGGCAGAGTTTTGCAAAAGTCATCCGAGATGGTGGATGAAAATGCCGACCATGCTGTTGATGTTATAAAAGAAAAATATGTTTGCAGAGGTGCGCTTAAGCTTGAGGGAGCACTTGATAAGTTCTTCGTCGAACCGAAGGACAAGGTTTGTATTGATATCGGAGCTTCAACCGGTGGTTTTACCGATCTGCTTCTCAAACGAGGCGCAAAAAAGGTTTATGCTGTGGATTCAGGGCATGGACAGCTTGATGGATCTCTGCTGTCGAGTGAAAAAGTTGTCAATATCGAGGGATATAACGCAAGGAATCTCAGTAAAAAAGATTTCCCTGAAGAGATAGAAATGGCTGTGATGGATGTGTCATTTATATCGCAGACATATATTCATCAAGGTATTTTCGATGTGCTTTCAAATGACGGTATACTTATTTCTCTAATAAAACCACAGTTTGAAGCGGGCAGAGCCGCCATCGGAAAGGGCGGAATCGTGAAGAAAAAAGAGGATAGAGAGGCATCAATAATAAGGGTCATCGAAAGTGCCGAGAGGTGCGGACTTTTTTGCTTTGATGTTATGCGCTCTCCCATTGACGGCGGCGACGGGAATATCGAATATCTTGCACTTTTCAGAAAAAATGCAAGCGAAAAAAAGATAGACAGGGCAATGATCCATGCTCTTGTTAAAAATGAAGGAAAGGGATGATATTAATGAGCCTAAAAAAGATCGGACTTGTTACAAATTTCAATATAAGGGAAAAATCCGAAGCGGCAACGAGAGTCTCGGCATTCCTTTCAAAATATCCATGCTCGCTTTTTGCAAGCGAGCTTATGATGGAAAAAATAAAGCAAAATGAAGCTCTTGCTTCAAGGCTGACCTTTATACCAAATTCCGCTCTTTACCGTGAGATGGATGTTATTATCGTTCTTGGCGGTGACGGTTCGATTTTGTCTGCCGCAAGATATTGCCTTTCCTCCGGCATTCCGATTCTCGGAATCAATCTTGGAAGGCTTGGATATATGGCGGAAATGGAAGCTGACGAGCTTGATATGTTATCGAAGCTTTTTGAAGGGAATTACAGAATAGAAGAAAGATCTATGCTTGATGTTTCTGTTTACAGAAAGGGTAAACAGCTTGTGAACCGAGCTTCTGCTCTCAATGATGCGGTGATTTCCAACGGATCTGTTGCGAGAATGGTCGATCTTGAGCTGTCCGAGAGGGATGCGCTTGTAACGACCTACAGAGCCGACGGACTTATCTTTTCAACACCAACCGGTTCAACGGCATATTCAATGTCGGCAGGCGGACCTGTTATAGATCCCACAATGAAATGTATATGCGTAACGCCGATATGCTCACATAATCTTGCGGCAAGACCGATCGTTTTTTCGGATGATGCTGTGCTTTCCGTGAGAAATATATGTGAAAGAGAAAAAAATCTATTTCTCACGCTTGACGGTAAGGTCAATTTCGAGATATATAAGGGCGACACTGTAAAAATAAAGCGTTCCGAATCTGTTGCAAAGCTTATAAAGCTGAAGGAAAGAGGATTTTATAATACGCTTCATTCAAAAATGCATATTTGAAAATGATAATTATTGAAAGGAAAAATATAAAATGAAATCTGCAAGACAGGAAAAAATTCTGGAGCTTATTTTAAGATATGAGATCGAAACACAGGATGAGCTTATTGAGAAGCTGAAGATCGAGGGCTTTGATGTTACCCAGGCGACAGCTTCAAGAGATATCAAGGAGCTTAAGCTCACAAAGACTCAGACAAACAAGGGCAAATATCGCTATATTCGTCCTATAACCGGTGAAAATGTGAGCGGTGCCGATTTTAATGCAGCTTTTGCGGCTTCGATTCTCAGTGTTGAGGTCGGTGAAAATATTGTTGTTGTCAGAACATATCCCGGAATGGCAAATGCGGTTGCGATCGGAATCGACAATATAAGACATTCCGATATTCTCGGAAGCGTTGCGGGAGATGACACGATTCTCATCGTAACAAGAGCAAAGGAAATTGCCAACGGAATCTGTGACCAGGTAAAAACGATAATGCGCGTGATTTAAGGAGCGAAAATGCTTTCTTCACTACATATAGAAAATATTGCAGTAATAAAAAAACTTGATGTTGATCTTTCAAAGGGATTTACTGCCCTTACGGGTGAAACAGGTGCCGGAAAATCCATAATCATAGATAGTATAAATATGCTTATGGGCGGTAAGCTTCAGCGTGAGCTAATAAGGACAGGCGAGAAAAAAGCAACGGTTTGCGGTGTTTTCACAGACCTTTCGTCATCTGCTCTTGAAAAGCTTGCAGAGCTTGGTCTTGAAGCTGATGAGGACGGTGCTCTTATGCTTCAAAAGAGCATAACGGAGGATGGAAGATCAACGGTCAAGCTTAATGGAAGAACCATTACCGCAGCCGTTCAAAAGGAAATAGCCTCTTCACTTATCAATATTCATGGGCAGAATGATAGCCTTCTTTTTCTCACAAAGTCAAGTCATATAAATCTTCTTGATTCTTTTGCGGAAAACGGAATTGCTCTTGATGATTATAAGAAAAGCTACGAGGAATATACCGATATCAAGGGAAAGCTTGAAAATCTTGAGAGCGGAGATAAAGAAAAAAATCGCCTCATTGAAATATACCGTTTTCAGATCGGGGAAATTGATGCTCTGCGCCTGAAGGAAGGCGAGGAGGAGAAGCTTGAGGCGGAATGCTCAAGACTTCGGAATCTTGAAAAGATCCAGAAGCAGACATCCTTTGCATATCGTGTTCTTCATTCAAGCGAAAAAAGCGCTTCGGTAACATATCTGCTTGACAGGGCGGCGCAATCGGTGCTTTCGATATCCGATGTTATCCCCGAGGCGGCTTCTCTTGCAGAAAAGCTTAAAAATTACAGATATGAGATCGAGGACATCGCAATGACAGTCGAGGGCTTTTCCTCGGACGGATTTGAAGGCGATCCAACCGCTCGTCTCAATAAAATCGAGGGCAGACTTGATGCCATTGCAAAGCTGAAGAGAAAATACGGCTCTACGATTTCAGAAATTCTTGCATTCAGAAATGAAATTTCCGAAAAGCTCGATATGATCGAGCAGTCGGATGATAAAATCGCTGAGTATAAAGAAAAGCTTGAGATGATAAAAAAGCAGATGGCAGAAAAAGCCGATGCTTTGCGAAAAACAAGAAAAAATGCAGCTTCTGTTCTTCGAGACAGGATTATGGATGTTCTTGTTTTCCTTGATATGCCGAAGGTTCGCTTTGATGTGAGCATAGCTCCAACAGAGCCGAGAGCAAACGGTTTTGACGATGTTGAATTTCTTGTTGCCACAAATGCGGGTGAACCGCTTAAGCCCATGATAAAGATCGCTTCGGGCGGTGAGCTTTCAAGAATAATGCTTGCAATGAAAAGCGTTCTTGCTGATAAGGATTCGATCGACACCTTGATCTTTGATGAAATTGATACGGGTATTTCGGGAGGAACATCTCGCAAGGTCGGCATAAAGCTGAAATCCATATCAAAGGGCATCCAAGTTATTTGCGTTACACACAGCGCACAGATCGCATCACTTGCCGATAATCATTTTAAGATCGTAAAGACAGAGAATGAGGGGCGTGCATTTACCGAGCTGCGACTTCTTGACGGAGAGGGAAGGGTCGAGGAAAATGCAAGAATACTTGGCGGAATCGAGGTAACAGAAACCCAGAGAAGGGCGGCATATGAAATGATCAGAGAAGGGGAATCTCTTTTATGATAAAAAATAAGACAAATGCTATGCGCTTGCTTGATGCTGCAAAGATCGCATATGAGATAAAAGAATATATCCCCGATGAGAATGATCTGACGGGAACTCATATTGCAGAGCAGATAGGACTTGCGCCCGAAATTGTGTTTAAAACACTCGTTGCTCACGGTGATAAAACAGGATATGTTGTTTTCTGCATTCCGTCATGCCGTGAGATAGACCTGAAAAAGGCTGCATCGGTTACCGGAAACAAGAAGATCGAAATGGTTCATGTGAAGGATCTGCTTGCTCTTACAGGATATGTAAGAGGCGCTTGCTCTCCCGTCGGAATGAAAAAGAAATTTCCCACATATATCGACAAAAGTGCAGAGATTTTTGAAAAAATCACAGTGAGCGGAGGCATGAAGGGCGCCCAGCTTCTTCTTTCGCCAAAGGAGCTTGTGCCTTTTGTTGATGGAAAGATCTGCGAGGTGACACGGGATGCTTGATCCGATTTTTATAAGTCCCAATACGGGTGATGGCTTCAATCCAATACTTGTGGGGGCTGTCGGTATCGCTTGTTTGGTGGCGATAATTTTCCTCGTTTTTTCGGGAAGAGGAAGAAAATAATAAAAAGCACTTGAAAAAAATGAAATTAAGTAGTATAATATTTAGTTGTTGTAAAATGAGAAAATAAACGCTTTGAAAGGACAAATATGCTAAAACTTAAAAAGATACTTGCAGAAAAGCTTCTCTGCGGCATTAATTCCATAAGTTCCGAATCGGGACTTGATGCGGCAAATATTGCGGATATGCTTGAATATCCTCCCGATGCGGCAATGGGCGATCTTGCACTTCCTTGCTTCAAGCTCAGCAAATCTCTTCGCCGTTCACCCGTGCAGATTGCTGAAGTTCTTGCATCTGCTCTCGAATGTGAGCTTCTTGCAAAGGTCGAAGCTGTAAACGGCTATCTCAATATGTATATAGGAGATAAATTTTATTCCGATTGCGTTATGACCGCTATCGAAAAAGGTGAAAAATTCGGTGCTCCCGAGTTTGGAAAGGGAAAGACTGTTGTACTCGATTATTCTTCACCAAATGTTGCAAAGCCATTCCATATAGGCCATCTTGGCACTACCGTTATCGGTCATTCGCTTAAAAAGCTTCATGAATTTGCCGGATATGAGTGCGTTGGAATCAACTATCTCGGTGACTGGGGAACTCAGTTCGGAAAGCTCATCGTTGCATACCGCAAATGGGGAAGCAAAAGTGAGGTTGAAGAGGGCGGAGTTGATAATCTCGTTGAGCTTTATGTAAAATTCCACAACGAGGCTGAAAAGGATAAATCTCTTGAGGACGAGGCAAGAGCCGAATTTACAAAGCTCGAGCATGGAGATGAGGAAAATCTTGCTCTCTGGCGTTGGTTTGTTGATGTCAGCCTTGCTGAATATAAGCAGACATATAAGCTTCTCGATATAGAATTTGACAGCTATAAGGGCGAAAGCTTCTATACCGATAAAATGCCTGCGCAGGTGCAGAAGCTCCGTGACAGCGGACTTCTGAAAATCGACGACGGTGCGTCCATCGTTGACCTTGAGGAATATAATATGCCTCCATGCCTTATTCTTAAGCGTGACGGTTCAACTCTTTATCCCACCCGTGATATTGCTGCGGCAGTTTACAGAAAAAATGAGTATAAATTTGATAAGGCAATATATGTAACTTCAGCAGGACAGAGCCTCCATTTTGCACAGTGGTTCAAGGTCGTTGAGCTTATGGGCTATGATTGGTATGATCAGCTCGTTCATGTTCCTTACGGAACGGTTTCCATCAACGGAGCAAAGCTTGCAACAAGAACAGGAAATGTTATCCTTCTCCGTGATCTGTTTGCACAGGCAATCGAGAAGGTTACAGACATAATCGACGAAAAGAACCCGAATCTTGAAAATAAGAAACATGTTGCGGAGGATGTTGGTGTCGGTGCGATAATTTTCTATTATCTTTCAAATAACAGAATGCGTGATATCAACTTCATAATGGAGGATGCACTGAGCTTTGACGGAAATACAGGCCCTTATGTTCAGTATACCTATGCAAGAACCTGCTCGGTTCTTCAGAAGAGCGAGCTTGTTGATGGCGAAAACAAGATAACAGCCGCAGAGGAAAGAGCTCTTGTTTCTGTTCTTTCAAAATTTGAGGAAAAGGTTATTGAAGCCATTGAAGCATATGAGCCTTCAATCGTCACAAGATATATTCTTGATGTTGCGGTTGCATTCAATCAGTTCTATCATAACTGTCAGATCCTCTCTGCCGAGGATGAGGAAGTCCGTCGGACGAGAATCAGAATAACAAAGGCGGTTAATACCGTTCTCGGAAATGCTTTCTCTCTTATCTGCTTAAAGAAAACCGAAAAAATATAAAGAGGTAATAAAGATGTCAGGACATAGTAAATGGAATAATATCAAGCACAAAAAGGAAAAGACCGATGCCCAAAAGGCGAAAATATTCACAAAAATCGGTAAGGAAATGATCATTGCAATTAAAGCAGGCGGTCCGGATCCTGCTTCGAACTCAAAGCTTCGTGACCTTATCGCAAAGGCAAAGGCAAATAATGTTCCAAACGATAATATCGAGAGAACCATCAAAAAGGCAGCAGGTCAGACTGATGTTGAATATGAGGAGCTTCGTTATGAGGGCTATGGTCCCGCAGGAGTTGCAGTTATCGTAAATACTACAACCGATAACAGAAACAGAACTGCTTCCGAGGTTCGTCACTATTTTGATAAGTTTGGCGGAAATCTCGGTCAGACAGGCTGTGTAAGCTATATGTTCGAGGAAAAAGGAGTTATCATCATCATGCGTGAGGATGTTGACGAGGATGCTCTGATGGAGGCTGCTCTTGAAGCAGGAGCTTCAGACTTTGTTGCGGAGGATGAGGTTTTCGAGATATATACCGAAACCGACGACCTCGGTGCGGTAAGAGAAGCACTTGAAAATGCAGGATATACCATCGAGAGTGCAGAGGAGAGCATGATACCGTCAAATTATGTTACACTTGAGAGTGAAGATGATATAAAGAAGATGAATCTTCTTCTTGAGCACCTTGAGGATAATGACGATGTTCAAGAGGTTTTCCACAACTGCGAAAACTGCGATTAAATCGAGAAAAAAGTGGCTGATTTCAGCCACTTTTTTGATTTATTTATAATTTATCCCTTGAAGGCTTATATGTGGTTAACATGACTCTTTCAAATGTTTTTTCTTATTTCTTTCGGCGTTTTTCCTGTAAGTCTTATGAATATTCTTCTGAAATAATTAGAGGATGAAAAACCGCAAAGTGTGCTGACCTCTTCGATGGATATGTTTCCGCCGGAGAGCATTTCGATTGCTGTCTGGATCATTATGTTGTGCTTATAAGCGATAGGCGTAACCCCCGTTGCTCTCTTAAAAGCCTTGAAAAAAGATGACTCGCTCATATAGCATATACTTGCAAGATATTCAATGCTTATCTGATCTGCATAATTATTTTCAATATGCTCAATAGCTTTTTCGATCTTGCTTTGAACAGGATTTTTCTTGATCTTTTTCATCTTTTGGAAGATATCATTCAGAAGCATATAAAAATATGAAATTGATAGAAGAGGCTCTTTTTCGTATGCTTCAAACATTTTATCAAGTGTTTCCGAGGGATAGTTTCTCAGAATTTGAAAAGGGTATTCGGAAAAGGCATTTTTTGATGTAAAGTCGAAGCTTATTGAATACCATTCCACATCAGGATCTCCAAACCAAACCGATTGATATTTAGTTCCGAGAGCAATATAGATCAGGTCACCTTCGTATGCAAAGCTTGTTTTTCCTTTATAAAAAAACTTTGCATAACCTTTTTTTATATAACCTATACAAGGTTTATTAAAAACGATCTCAGGACCTGCGGAATACAGATTTATTTTCTTGTAAAGAGTCATGCTGAGATTTTTAATGAAATTTTCAATGTTCATAAGCCCTCCACACGCAGAATAGTGGTGTTTTATTACAGTATAGCATATTTTATTTTTAATTTCAATACGGTATAATAATTTTATCAAAGAAAAGGAGAATTTTTATGGATAAGCAGATAGTTTTTACAGAACCCAATGTAGCGCAGCTTCATGAAGTGAATGAAATGAGGATGGAGCCTGATAGAGTTAAGGTCAAAACTGTTTTCAGTACCATAAGCAACGGCACAGAACGGGCAAATCTGACAGGAGATCCTACCATTGGAATCAATGTGAAAGATGGTGCTCCTGCAGTTTTTCCGAGAAGACTTGGATATAGCACATCCGGAATCGTTGTTGAAACAGGAAGCGAAGTCAAGGGCTTTGAGGTGGGAGACAGAGTTGCAATGTGCTGGACAACCCACAGATCACATAATGTAGTTGGCACAAACGGTTTGGTTAAGATAAAAAGCGAAAATATAAGCTTTGCAGCGGCATCGGTAGCTCATATTGCGGCATTTCCGCTGGCAGCCATCAGAAAAACAAGGCTGGAGATCGGTGAAAGCGCAATGGTCATGGGACTTGGACCTCTGGGCATTCTTGCGATCGGACTTCTCCGTGCAGCAGGTGCAACGCCGGTCATCGCAGTTGATCCTGTAAAGGAAAGAAGGGAAAAGGCATTGAAATTCGGGGCTGATTATGCTTTTGATCCGTATGAACCGAGCTTTGTTGATGAAATTAAAGCACTTACAGGCGGTGTTAAGGTGGCAATCGAGGTCACAGGCGTAGGCGAAGGGCTGAACCAAGCTCTTGATTGCATGGCGAGATTTGGAAGAGTTGCTCTTCTGGGCTGCACAAGAAACAGCGACTTCACCGTCGACTATTACAGAAAGGTTCATGGCCCCGGTATCACTCTTATCGGTGCTCATACCATGGCACGCCCACAAAATGAGTCACATCCGGGATATTTTACTACCCTTGATGATATGCGTACAGTTCTTGATCTCATTGCTCTCGGAAGACTTGATATAGATTCGCTTGTGGACGAAGTCCATTCCCCCAATGAGTGCGGTGAAGTTTATAATAGACTTGCATTTGATAAAAAATTCCCACAGTTTGTTCAGTTTGATTGGAGAATGCTATAAAATAATTTGCGTCCACGGCTTTGCCGTGGACGCTTTTTTTGTCGAAATTTTGGACATTTTTTTAGAGGTAGAGAATAATCAAACAGTAATTTGTCGGGGAGGGAGTTTCGCCTCTGCGGAGGCGACCGACGCCGCCGTCGGCTCGCGCGACCTTTTAAAAAAGGTCGATCAAAACTTTGAAAAAGGAAATTTTTATTGTTGTTTATCTGTGTTTCTACGGAAATTTTACGGAATTTTTATGTAGAAAAACTTAGCATCAATTTACTCTCGAGTCATTCTGAGCGTAGCGAAGAATCTACGAACGCTAAAGTATAATAAACCCATAGCAGTCACCCTGAGCGAAGCCGTAAGGCGTAGTCGAACCCGTAGGGCAATGCGATAGCATTGGGGTATAATAAACAGTTCGACAAATTACTGTTTAAAAATCCAATTACTCAAGAGAAGTTATTCTTTTGATTATAGAACAGTTAAAAAAACTATTGAAAGAATACCGCAAATCAACACCGAATAATCTTTCCTTTCGGTTTTTTCTTTCATAAAAATTATACTGATAAATGTTGTTGTAAGGATAACGCCTATATTAAGTACAGGAAAAAACAGAGCGCTCGGAAGGATACCTGCGAGTAATGTATTGAGAATATTGCAGCATCCGAATGAAAAACCGATAGAAATTGCAGAAAAATAAGAGCTTTTGTCTGATTTTTTAATTGCATTATTTTTTTTTATAAATGAAAAAATCAGAGAAATGAATCCCGCAATTATGAATGAAAAAAGTAGAAAACCGCCTCTTTGGTTAGAAAAATCGGATTTTTGCTGGAGCTTCTGCACTAAGCCAAGCCCACCCGCTGAAAGCATAGATATAAAGAGCGGAATAAAATATTTGCCGCTTTCAATTCTTTTTTCATTGCTTTTGCTTTTTCCTAAAAAGATCAGGGCTAAAATTGCAAAAAGGATCCCGATAATATCGAAAATATTTAATTTTTCAGACCAGAAAAGCGCACCCGAAATCGTCGGAATAATGAACCCCATTGAATAGACGGTAGAACAAAGAGCGGTATTTCCGCAACTTAATGCGGCAGTATACATCCACTGTGCAAGTATCAGCAAAATTCCGTATATAACGGCATAAAACAACATTGGAGAAGGGTAAAACGGAAAAGGCTTACCGAATATACATAACGAAGCAGCTCCGGTGAAAAAAATTATTGCTTGAAAAATGTAAAACTCTTTGTTACCGAATTCTATTCTTGAGAGTTTTTTTGAAAGAAGAGTTCTGACGGTAGACAAAGAGATGCTGAGTGCCAAAAATAAATATTCCATTATACTTTACCGAGTATGATATTATGTAGCTCATGGCTTAGGATTTTTCTTTCATCATCGTCAACTAAACTGAAACGGTTGCCGTCATTTGGTGTGCTCAGATAATTCCAGACGCAGTAAGGAATATCCCATTCCTTTAAAATACTTATCATATCTTGCATCCATGCTTCGCGCCAATGGATATTTGCATGGCGAATTGTTCCGAATTCACCGCACCAGAGTATTTTGTCGGGGTTTTTGTCGATCCATTCCTTTGCAGGAGAAAGATAATTTCTCAAAAACTCAATGTCCATCCTTTTGAGATCACTGTATGCGTTCATATAGCCGTGAACAACTCTGTGATAATCTCTGTATCTGTCGATTTCTTCACAGGGATATGGCATTTCACGGTTATAATATAGCGTTAAAGCCTGTAATACTCCTCTTTGATGTGTAAATTCATGGGGAGCATAGCAGTGAAATGTGTAAATGACATTTTCATCATCCCAGATCTTTTGAGTTTTAAGTCCGGGAGGGTTGTTCCATTCTGTGCATCCTATGATGATTTTTCTGCTTTTATTCTTTTTTCGAAGCGCATTAAGTGTCTTTTCTGCAAGGGCGTTCCATTCGTTGGGCGTTGCATTTACAACTTCGTTCAGAAGCTCAAACATTATCTCATCATCCGATGAAAATTCGTCTTCAAGCTTTTCCCATACTGCAATGAATCTATTTTGAAGCTCCTCGTCCTGCATAAGTCCCCTTTCTTCAAGAATGTCGCAGTAATTGCCCAGTGCCTTGTGCATATTTAGAACTGTACCGAGCCTGTATTTTTTACACCAATCCACAAAATTATGCAGAATTTCAAATATTTCTTCACGGTATTTATAAGGCGCTTCTTCAAGAACAATTTGGTCAAATCCGAGACGGATATGATCCATGCCGAGACTTGCTATATATTCAATGTCTTTTTCCGAAATATAAGATCTGAAATGCTCAAGATCTCCTATCGTGATCACCATTCTTCTGTCCTTTGGCAAAACGTTGAAACGCTTGTAATTAGTCAACCAGCCGCCTATCCCCATTCCGCACTGAAAATTCTCAAGCTTTTTCATAAGATATCTCCTTTTTTCTTAATTATAACATTCCAAAGCTGAAAAAAATTATGATTATTCATAGAACTACTTGTATAAAAGATAGATTTATGTTATAATTCTTAAAACGGAGGAATACAAATGGAAATACATATTAACAAAACAGAGCAGGGTACAAAAAGCTATCCCATGCACAAACATGAATATTACGAAATAATGATGTATTTGAAGGGTAGCGGTGTTATGCGCACAGAAAACGGTAATATACCTTTTTCTGTCGGAACTATCATTCTGATGCCGCCGGGTATGCTTCACGGTTCACTTTCCGATGATGAATTTATAAACATATCTGTCGGGAGCGATTTTGAAAATCATTTTTATACTCAAATCCCCATTTCTTTTCAGGATAATGAGGATGAAGAAGGTAAAATACTTGCATCGCTCATCTACAAAAACCGTCATAGTAGTGAGGTATATTTGTTCTATCTCTGCTCAGCCTTCGCAAATTATATTCTCGATAATGACCGAAGAGAAGGTGTGATTTCTGAATGTGTAAAAAGGATAGCAGAACAAATTTCAGAGAATGCCTTTGACAGCAATATCAACATTAAAAGCTATCTTGCGGGTAGTGGTTATTCCGAGGATTATATAAGAGCCTGCTTTAAGGAGAAAACGGGGAAAACTCCTATGGATTTTTTAAGCGATATACGCATAAATCATGCACGTTTTCTGATTGATATTTATAAAAACCATTTTTCTCTTGCTGAAATTGCGGAAAAATGCGGTTATACCGACTATGTTTATTTTTCAAAAAAATTTAAAGAAAAGGTTGGAATTTCTCCGATGTTATATAAAAAAGACAGTTTGTGATAAGTTAATGAAGAAAATGTAATTAAAAAAGTCAAGGATTTTTTCCTTGGCTTTTTTATAAACAGTAATTTATCGGTGAGTTATAAATGGTGGTTGTGGGTTTATCCTCCGTTAATGCTAATAGATTCTTCGCTACGCTCAGAATGACGAGTTAGGGTGAAGGGCTTCGTTCTTCCACTTGTCATCCTGAACGAAGTGAAGGATCTGGAAACGCTAAAGGATGATTTCATCACTATCTGACTGCTCGACAAATTACTGTTTAACTATTTAATCTGAATATACAACTAAAGCAATTTATATTTCACGGAATAGGATCAAAAATAAAACGCATAATATTAATAAATAATTAAGACTATGTAAAAAGATTAATATGTTTGAGAATTGCTTGACAAAATATTCAAAATGTGATAAAATTTGTGTATAGTGGGGAAGAATGGTTTATCGAACCGCTATTTGTTGAAAAATTAATAAAAAGTAATATAAACGGAGGTAAAAAACATGGACGGAAATGTAAATTCCGCAAACCTGACAAAGAAGGATGTCAGAGCAACAACAGCAGAAAAGCTGAAGGGAATGCTCAGAGATATCGACGCTTCTTCTGCGGCAGGTGCGAAGAACGGTTTTTGCGCCCGCTCCCGAATTGAAAGCCTTTTTGATGCAGGTACTTTCTCGGAGATCGGTGCATACGTTCGCCGTAAAAACTATGATGATGAATTTGAGGGGGTTATCTGTGGATACGGCGCAGTAAACGGCACGCTTGTTTTTGCTTTCTCTCAGGATTCTTCAAGAATGAAGGGTGCATTTGATGAAATGCATGCAAAGAAGATCGCGTCGCTTTATAGCTCAGCGATCAAAAACGGTGCTCCCGTTGTAGGTATCTTCGATAGCTGCGGCGCAATCGTTTATGACGGCGTTTCCGCTCTCGCAGGCTACGGACTTCTTATGAAGTGTGTTTCGGATGCTTCGGGTGTTATTCCTCAGATCGCAGTTATTCCCGGTGTTTGTGCCGGAAGTGCGGCAACAGTAGCGGCAATGTTCGATGTTGTTGTAACTGTTAAGGATAAGACAAGCCTTTATGTAAATTCTCCTTTCCTCCTCGGTGATAAGACTGCTACCGCAGAATATGCGGCAGAGAACGGAATGTCTGCATTCACAGCGGCAGAGGAAGCAGAGGCATATGGCTTTGTTCGCACACTTGTTGATATGCTTCCTTCTAACAATGCCGAGGGCGTTGTTGAGGTAGCTGCAAATGACGATCTTAACCGCAAGGTTGATGTTAAGAGCATCGTTTCTGCTGACGGATATGATATGAAGGATGTTCTCGGACTTATCGGTGACGGCTGTAAGTTCACAGAGCTTTATGCAGACTATGCTCCCGAGATCGTAGTTGGTTTCACTTCCTTTGGAAATATTCTTTCGGGCGTTGTTGCAAATCAGCCCAAGATCGAAAATGGCACTCTTACAGCAAAGGCTGCAAGAAAGGCTGCAAAGTTCGTTTCTATGTGTGATTCTTTCGGTATTCCGGTTGTAACTCTCGTTGATACAATGGGACTTGATACCACAGAGGCTTCCGCAAATGCTCCTTATGCAAGCGAGCTTTCAAGACTTGCCATGGCTTATACATCTTCCGAAAACGCAAAGGTAACGGTTGTCCTCGGAAAGGCTTATGGAGCAGCATATACACTTATGGGCTCAAAGAGCATCGGTGCGGATGTTGCGCTTGCGCTTGACAGTGCCGCAATTAGTGTTCTTCCTCCCGACAGCGCAGTTGCTTTCCTTTGGAATGACAAGGTTGGCGGAAGCGATCCCAAGGCGGCAAGAGAAGAGCTTGAAGCACAGTGGAAGGAAATGTGTGCTTCTCCCGTTGATGCGGCAGAGAAGGGCGAGATAGACGATATCATCGACGGAATTGAGCTTCGTCAGAGAATTTGCGCATCGGTATCAATGCTCGCATCAAAATCGGAAATATACCCTGATAGACGTCATGTCGTATTTCCCCTTTAATATAGGAGGGATGATATGAAGAATATCTTGCTTTCAGCAGGGGATATCATAACAAGAGTTGTCGGAGATGTTGTTGAATCCGAAAAGCTTACAACAAGCATGGAGCTTTCCGACAGAATCGGTTATGCACTGCAAAGAACTCTTATAGGTCTTATTATTGTTTTCGGCGTTCTTGCCGTAATCTGGCTCGTTCTCTCACTCTTTAAGGTTGTCTTTTATAAAGATACCAATAAGAAAACAGCAGAGAAAAAAGCAGAGCCTAAGCCCGCAGCGGCACCTGCACCCGCTCCTACACCTGTCAAGGTTGAAGCACAGGATGACGGAGCTGTTATTGCAGCGATAGTTGCGGCAATTTCGGCTATGAGAAACGAACAGGGAATCACAGACGGTTTCCGAGTTGTATCTTTCAAGCGAGGCACAAACAAGCCTTGGAATATTAAATAATTAAAGGGGTATAGAAAAATGAAAAAATATAATGTAACAGTAAATGGCGTTCTTTATGAGGTTGAGGTTGAAGAGGTTGGCGGTGCGTATTCAGCACCTGTCGCAGCAGCTCCTGCAGCTCCTGCAGCTCCTGCAGCACCTGCTCCCGCAGCGGCTCCTGCTCCTGCAGCAGCACCCAAGGCAGCTCCCGCAGCAGCCGGTGCAAATGCGATCAAGGCTCCTATGCAGGGCAATATCATGAAGGTAAATGTACAGCCCGGCGCAGCAGTTAAGAAGGGCGACGTTCTTCTTGTTCTTGAGGCAATGAAGATGGAAAACGATATCAAGGCTCCCGAGGACGGAACAGTTGCTTCCGTTAATGTTAAGTCCGGCGATACCGTTGCTACTGATGACGTTCTTCTTACAATGAACTGATTATCACCGAAAAATCTTCAGAAAGGGTGATAATTAAATGAACGAAATTATTTCAAGCATCGTCGACTTTATGGGGTCAACGGGCATTGCGAAGCTGATAGCACAGCCGAATTTCTGGCAAACACTCGTTATGTTCGCCATTTCATTCGTTCTTTGCTATCTTGCTATCGTAAAGGGCTTTGAGCCTCTGCTCCTGCTCCCGATCGCCATCGGTATGCTTCTTACGAACCTTCCCGGTGCAGAAATGTTCCATGATGCAATATTTATTAACGAAACAGGATATATCGACACCGAATTTCTTCTGAAAAAGGGCGGTCTTCTCGATTATCTCTATCTTGGTGTTAAGCTTGGTATCTATCCCTCACTTATTTTTATCGGTATCGGAGCGATGACAGACTTTACTCCCCTTATCGCTAACCCCAAGAGCCTTATTATCGGTGCAGGAGCGCAGCTTGGCGTTTTCGTGGCTTTTGCAGGTGCGATAATCTCCGGTCAGTTTGACCAACTTGCCGCTGCCGCTATTGGTATTATCGGTGGCGCAGACGGTCCTACCGCTATCCTTGTAACAAAAACTCTTGCGCCTCACCTTCTCGGTGCTATCGCAATTGCGGCATATAGCTATATGGCTCTTATTCCGCTTATTCAGCCTCCCTTTATGAGAATGCTGACTACCGAAAAGGAAAGAAAGATCAAGATGACAACACTTCGTACTGTTTCGAGAACGGAAAAGCTTCTTTTCCCGATCGTTGTAACTTGCGTTGTTTGTCTTCTTATTCCCGATGCCGCTCCGCTTGTAGGATGTCTTATGTTTGGTAATCTGCTTAATGTCTGCGGCGTTACAGACCGTCTCTCAAAGACAGCGCAGAACGAGCTTATGAATATTGTAACCATATTCCTCGGCATTACCGTTGGTGCAACCGCTAAGGCTGAAAACTTCCTTAGATCTGAAACACTTCTTATCATCGCTCTGGGTCTTACAGCCTTTGTTATCTCGACTATAGGAGGACTTCTTACAGCAAAGGTTATGTGCTTCCTCACAAAGGGACAGATCAACCCTCTTATCGGTTCTGCGGGCGTTTCCGCAGTTCCTATGGCGGCTCGTGTTGCCAACCTTGAGGGACAGAAGGCAGACCCCAGCAACTTCCTTCTCATGCACGCTATGGGACCGAATGTTGCGGGAGTTATCGGCTCTGCGGTATGTGCAGGTGTATTCCTCACATGGTTTGCAGGTTTTGGTGCTTAATGTCAGTTACATAAAATTTTATAGGAGATAAAAAATGGGAAAAGTTAAAATTACAGAAACTGTCCTTCGTGACTCTCATCAGTCGCTCATTGCAACAAGAATGACGACAGAGGAGATGCTCCCAATTCTCGGACAGCTTGATAAAATCGGCTATCATTCACTTGAAGCATGGGGCGGCGCAACCTTTGATGCTTGTCTTCGTTTCCTTAACGAGGACCCTTGGCAGAGACTCCGCACTATCCGTGATAATGTAAAGAATACAAAGCTTCAGATGCTCTTCCGCGGTCAGAATATTCTTGGCTACCGTCACTATTCCGATGATGTTGTTGAATATTTTGTTCAGAAGTCCATCGCAAACGGCATTGATATTCTCAGAATTTTCGATGCTCTCAATGACCCAAGAAACCTTAAGACTGCTATTGATGCAACAAAGAAGGAAGGCGGTCATGTTCAGGCTGCTGTCAGCTATACGACAGACCCCAAGGACGCTCCCGTTAAGTTCTATACTCTCGATTACTATGCAAAATATGCAAAGCAGCTTGAGGAAATGGGTGCGGATTCCATTTGTATCAAGGATATGGCAGGTCTGCTCCTTCCTTATGATGCTTATGATCTGGTAAAGGCTCTTAAGGAGACTGTTAAGATTCCGATCCAGCTCCATACCCACTATACTGCGGGTGTTGCTTCCATGACAGCCGTTAAGGCTATCGAGGCGGGAGTTGACATCGTTGACACGGCAATCTCTCCCATGGCACAGGGTACAAGCCAGATGCCTACAGAGTCGCTCGTTGCTTCTCTTGCAGGTACAGAGTTCGATACAGGTCTTGACCTTAACGAGCTTAATGTTGTTACAAAGCACTTTACAGCACTTCGTGAGAAGTATCTGGGCGATAGCCTCATGGATCCCAAGGTCATGAAGGTAAATGTAAATGCACTTATCAATCAGGTTCCCGGAGGTATGCTTTCCAACCTCGTTTCCCAGCTCAAGCAGGCAGGTAAGAGCGATATGCTTGATGCTGTTCTTGAGGAGATACCGAGAGTAAGAGCAGATTCGGGTAATCCCCCTCTTGTAACACCTTCCTCACAGATCGTTGGTACACAGGCTGTATTTAATGTTCTCTTCGGTGAGCGTTATAAGACTGTTACTAAGGAATTTAAGGCTCTTATCAAGGGCGAATACGGAAGAACTCCCATGGAGCTTGATCCTGCTTTTGTTAAGAAGATTCTCGGTGACGAGGAAAGAATCACATCCCGTCCCGCAGATGCGCTGAAGCCCGAGCTTGATGAGCTTCGTGAAAAGTGCGCACAGTATATTGAGCAGGATGAGGATGTTCTCTCCTATGCACTCTTTGAGCAGGTAGCAGAGAAGTTCTTTGAATACAGAAAGGCTCATAAATACAATATCGACGCAACAAACGCCGATAAGGAACTCGGTGTTCACAGCGTGTAAATTATAATAAGGGGCTGTCTCAAATGCTTTTTTCGCATTTGAGACAGCCCCCTATTTTTTAAAAAGTATATTTTCTTTTTCTGAAATCACTCGGTGTGATTCCAAATTCCTTTTTAAAATGAAAATCAAAATAGGAATTTGAAGAAAAACCGCATTTTTCAACTATCTCACTCATCGAAAGTTCTGTTGTGAGAAGCATCAGCTTGGCCGCCTCAAGACGTTTTTTTGAGAGATAAGCATGGGGCGTCATACCCATGTAAGCAGTAAACATCTTGTGGAAATAGATGGGACTGAAATTTGCGTGCTCAGCAATGCTTTTCAGAGTAATGTTTTTATAATAATTTTCATTTATGTAGTCAACAGAACGTCGGATCGTTTCCGGCGTAATTCCGCTTTTTATATTATTTATTCTTTCATTTGTGTTGTTTTGTTCCGAAATCAAATCAAAAAGCTCAAATATTTTGCTTTGGATGAGTAGCTGTCTCTTTTCACCATCCTCGTATAGCTTGATAATTTCCGTAAAGCATTCTTCGAGCACAGAATAATCAATTACATTTGTAAATGTTGGGATGCTTTTTAGCAGATTTTCGGTTTTCGAGTCCATAGCGAGATGAAGATAATAGCATAAAAACTTGTTTTTACTGCGCCTTATATCTCCGTATCTTGCAAAAATAATATTTCCTTTTTTGTGAGGATATTCAATGTCATTTATATAATTTGCCCCCTCACCCGAAATTATCAATTCAAGCTCAAAACGTGTAAGTTTTCTTGTTGGAGTTGTTTCGAAATTACCGAGACCGAGAACGCTGTCAAAAACTCCTGCCTTTATCAATGATATCATATTGCCTCCAAAAAGTAAGATATCTAAAATCAAAAGTAAAATAATCTATATAATTTTAACACTTTTTGTGATAAAATGCAAGTGATAAAATAAAAATTTCTAAAAGAAAGGAAATCAATATGAAGGTTATTGATATAAAGCCATTTGTAGTTGACTGTTTCAGAACCAATTGGGTCTTTATAAAGGTTTATACAGACGAGGGTGTAGACGGTGTGGGAGAAGCAACCCTTGAGTATAAAGAGAAGGCACTTCTCGGCGCTCTTGAACATATAAAAGAATACCTTGTGGGTAAAGATCCGAGAAACATTGAAAAGCATTGGCATGATATATACCGTGATGCATATTGGCGCGGCGGTCCTGTTTTGATGTCCGCACTTTCAGCTGTTGAAATGGCGCTTTGGGATATTCTTGGAAAGAGCCTTGGTGTTCCTGTTTACACGCTTCTTGGCGGAAAGGTGCACGAAAAAGTAAGAATTTATATAAACGGTTGGTTTGCAGGAGCCAAAGAGCCTGAGGAATTTGCCGCAAAGGCAAAGGAGACAGTAAAGCGCGGAGTTACTGCAATGAAATGGGATCCCTTTGGTAAAAACTATCTGAATATTTCGGGAGCTGAGCTTAACAAGGCAATAAGAAATGTTGCTGCGGTAAGGGAAGCAGTAGGAGACGGTGTTGATCTTCTTATAGAGGGACACGGACGCTTCAATATTCCCACAGCTATTAAGATTGCAAAGGAGCTTGAACCCTTTAAGCCTATGTTTTTTGAAGAGCCTGTTCCTCCCGATAATCTTGATGCACTTCGAGAGGTTAAGGATCGCTCGCCTGTTGCAATTTCTGCGGGAGAAAGACTTTATACACGCTGGGACTACCGAGGAATGTTCGATAAAATGGCTGCAGATTATATCCAGCCGGATATTTCCCATGCGGGCGGAATTATGGAACTTAAAAAGATAGCGGCGGAGGCTGAAAGTCGTTATATTCCATTTGCTCCTCACAATCCCTCGGGACCCGTTGCAAATGCCGCAACACTCCAGCTTGCGGCAACCTGTCCGAATTTTGAGATACTTGAAATAATGTATTCCGATGTTGAGTGGAGAGCTGATGTTACAGATGAAAGCCTTGAATATGAGAACGGATATATGACTATTCCCGATAGACCAGGACTTGGAATCGAAATAAATGAAGAAGAATGTCTGAAGCATACATATCAGCCACACACACTTCGTCATTATACGGGCGCGCTTACCGATATAAGACCCGCAAAAACAAAATTTTATTTTTAAGGAGCAGAGTTATGGAAAGATTGAAAAAGAGCGGGAAAGTAATTCCTAAAAAATCATCTGAAATTAAAAATTCAAAAATCGGTCTTGGCTTTGAAAAGCTGGACAGAGATGCCTTTGACCCCGAAAAAGCATATGATAAGGTAGCGGAGATCGGTGTTAAAAAAGCAAGAATTCAGTCCGGTTGGCAGAAGACCGAAAAGCAAAAGGGTGTGTATGACTTTGCGTGGCTCGACAGCATCGTTGACAATTTTTTGAAGCGCGGAATATCACCTTGGCTCTGCCTTTGTTACGGTAACAGTCTTTACACCGAAAAAGCAAAAGAGTATTTTGGCGCTGTAGGATGTCCTCCCATTTTTTCCGAGGAAGAAAAACAAGCATGGAGAAATTATGCTTTTGAAACTGTAAAGCATTATAAAGGGAAGATTTCATATTACGAGATTTGGAATGAGCCTGACGCAATGTATAGCTGGAGACACGGCACCAGCGGGACGGAATACGGTCTGTTTGCATTGGATACCGCAAAAGCTATAAAGGCGGCAGACCCGAGCGCAAAAATTATTTGCGGAGCACTTGCAGGATTGCAGATACCGTTTCTTAATGAAATGCTGAAAACAGGCGTGGGAGATTATGTTGATTACATTTCCTTTCATGAATATCCCACCGATGAAACGCAAATGTTTAGTAAGGCTGAAGCCTGTCGTGCACTTTTTAAAAAGTATGCTCCGCATCTTGAGCTTATACAGGGAGAATCGGGCTCACAGTCAAAATTCAGTGATAGCGGTGCTTTGTGGGGCGGTGCTTGGACACAGGAAAAGCAAGCAAAACAGCTTGCAAGACATACCATTGCAGACCTTTTAATCAATGTTCATTTTATGTCGTATTTTTCGTGTCTGGATATGGTTGAAGCACTTTCAACAAAGCAGGGAGTTACCGCAGATGATTATGCTTATTTCGGTGTTCTTGGTGCTGATTTTGATGAAAACGGAAAAAGCTGCGGCACTTATACCCCCAAAAAATCGTATTATGTTTTGCAGAATATAGCATCTGTTTTCGCAGAGGATTTTGAAGTCACAAGCTTTCCCGTAATTGTCAAGCCCCGTGAATCTAGAAGAGTTTTCGGTAGCGATGTTACGGCACAGGAAGTAAGAATAGGTGGATTTAAAAAGGATGGCGGAGAAATTTTTGCTTACTGGACTCCTACAGATATAATGACGACAAGCTTTGAAGGAACTATCAGCTTTGAAGCCTATTCGGAGTATGATAAAATTTCGCTTGTCGACATTATGGACGGCAGCATTTACGAGATTCCCGACTCGATCGTTACAAGGGACGCTTTCGGTGTCTGTACTTTTAAAAATTTACCCGTAAAGGATACACCGCTTTTGCTTGTATTCGGAGATTTTTTATAAAAATTAAAGGAGTTTTAAAATGAAAAAATTTGAAGTAAAAGATCATGAGCCTTCGCTTCTTCCCGACGGAGAATGGAAGCTTGTATGGTCGGACGAATTTGACGGAACAGAGCTTGACAGAACAAAATGGAATTTTCGTCTGAATTTCTGGGGTAAGCGCTTTGACGCATACACAGATGAGGGAATAGTTCTTGACGGAAAGAGCAACATCGAGCTACATAGGGTGGAGAAGGATGGCAGATATGTTTCTCCACAGCTTCAAACCGGTGCAAACTCTTTTGACCATATGGCTGCTCCCTCTGAAAATCCTTGGGGACAGGATTCCTTTTGGCCCTTTGATGTTCTCGAAGAGCCGAAGTTTGTTCATCGCTATGGCTATTACGAATGCCGCTGTAAATTCCAGAATGATCCCGAAACCATGTGGAGTGCATTCTGGACACAGTCACCTACAATCGGCGCAAGATTTGAACCCGAATGGTGCGGAGTTGAATCGGACATTATGGAGTGTTTCCATGTTGGCAAAGCAACCACGGGTAACATAATGGGCGGCTACGGAAAGCAGTTTAAGGATGACGGAAGAGTCACATATGCTCTTGATGAAACTGAGGATGGTTGGCATTATTTCGGAATGGATTGGCAACCTGAAGGTTATGTTTTTTATTGCGATGGCAAGGAGATATCCCGTTGCAATGAGCATGTTTCCCATATTCCGCAGTTTATCCTGCTGACGACCGAAGTGCAGGGCTATCGCCTCAAGAAAAAACCTGAGGGAAGTTATCCCTATGAGATAAAGAGCGGCTTTAAGGACGATGCATTTATTTGTGATTTCGTGCGCGTTTACGACAGAATAGGGTGAAATAATGAAAAAAACGGTTCTTATAACAGGTGCTTGTATAAATACGGGAGTTGCCATCGTTGAAAAATTTCTCTCGGAGGGATGGCAGGTAGTCTTTACAGGAAGAAACTGTGAAAAGGTTCTTGAAGCTGAGAAAAAATACAGAGAAAAATTCCCGAGCAGTGATGTTACGGGATATGCAATAGAGTCGCTTATCGACGAAAGAACGGTCAATGAAGCGGCGGTAGATGAATTGTTTTCTGAGCTTGACAGACGCGGTATCTTCATTGAAACACTTGTTCTCAATGCCGCTGATCAGGGACTTGGAATAAAGGCTTTTGAAAATCCTCTTACGGATTTTATGAAGGTTATAAACACCAATATGACATGGAATTACTGCCTCTCGGAGCACGCAGCCTTCAGAATGAAGGAAAATGGCGGAGGAAATATCGTTTTCGTAAATTCCAACACCGCATACCGTGCCATTCCCGACAGAATTGCTTATTCAGCATCCAAAAGCGGTCAGCTGGGAATGATGCGTGCAATGGCTCTTGACCTTGGAAAATACAATATCAGAGTCAATGCGGTACTTCCCGGAATGATAAAGACAGACCGTTGGGAGAAAAATCCCGAGTTTTATAAAAATGTCCCATCAAGATTTACCCCGATCGGTGATGTTGCCGCTGGAGAAGATGTTGCAGATGCCGTTTGGTATTTTGCATCTCATGCAAAAAATACAACAGGTGCAGAACTTGTTGTAGATGGCGGAAATACTATTCAGCTGTATCCGATAATTCGATGAATTTTGGTGTTTTGGGTTAAAGGGAGAATATATATGATGAGTTATGAAGCTGTCAAAACAGATTTTTTGGATTGTATAAAGGATGCCGGAATCGATTTACATTCTTTTTTGTTAATTCACAATAATGATATCGTTGTTGAGCATTACGAATATCCATTCCATGAGAAGTTTATGCATCGCTTTTATTCATCTACTAAAAGCTTTGCGGGAATGGCTGTTGTAAAAATGGTTGATGATGGACTTATCAAACTTGATGATAAAATATGTGACCTTTTTAAAGACTGTTTTGATATGACATCTGTCCATCCGTTTTTGCTTGAACAAACAGTTCGTGATTCTTTGATGATGGCGACATGTTATGACACACAAGTATATTCAAATAAGGATAAAAACTGGCTCGAAAGGTATTTTCTGGGTGAGCCGTCTCATCCGTCGGGAACCTTGTTTTATTATGATAGCGCCGCTTCATATTTACTTGGAGCATTGGTAAAGCAGGTAACAGGAAAGGATTTTCTTGAATATTTGAGACCTGTTTTGGACGAAATCGGATTTTCAAAAGATGCTTATTGTTTAAAGGGACCTGATGAAGAGCTTTGGGCATCTTCGGGACTTGTGGCTACAACAAGAGATTTGGCTAAATTTGCGAATCTTCTTCTCAATGGAGGAGAACACAACGGCAAACAATTGATATCAAAAGAGCTTGTGCTTGAAGCGATTAGTGCACAAATTGCGAATTTTGATGAAGGACCTGAATCACCTTACAGTTGGTATAAGGGGTATGGTTATCAGATTTGGATAATGCGTGATAATTCATTCTTGTTTAACGGTATGGGAAGTCAGTTCGCAATAGGTTTTCCCGAGCGCAACTTGGTATTTGCTTGTAACGCTGACACACAAGGATATCCCGGAGCTTTAATTAGGATTTTCGATGCGATTTGGAATAAAATTTTACCTAATTTTCCAAAGCTTAACTCCCGTTATAATGGATTGCTTTTAGAAGATACTTTGTCTGACAAAATAAGCGGTATAAAATATATCATTGACGATAATAAATTTGCTCTGAAAGATTTTGTGTTGGATATAAAGCAAGATAGTGGATGTATTATATATAATAAAAACGAAATGAGCAAAAAGATTCCATTTTCTTTAAGTGGATATAAGACCTTCTATTTTCCCGAAAAATATAACGGAGATGTTTTATTTTCTGAAGATCACAGAAGAGAATATCAGTGCATTTCAACAGGTAAATGGATAGAAAAACACAAGCTGATGATAACAGTTAAAAGTATAGACGACTATATCGGCAATCTGACAATTGTTTTTTCATTTAAAGACGATATGGTCGCAATAAAAATGACTAAAAATGCACAGTTTTTCTTTGATGATTATAATGGGTTCTTTGCGGGCAAAGCAGAAAAAAACAAAATATAATCGATAGAAAGAAGATCGTAAAATGGCAGTAGCAAAGGTTGAAAATTATAATGGATATCCTGCGATAATTATAGATGGTGTTCCATATCCTCCCATGTATGCGACAGTTCGTACACATGGTGAAAACGGCATTAACCATGACAGAGAATATTTCAGAAATCTTGGAAAATCCGGTATAAAGGTATTTTTCATTATGTGTGATACCGAATGGACCCGTGCTGGAGCACTTGAAGAGTTTTACGATGAAGCTAAAATGCTGCTTGAAGAAGTTCCCGATGCATATATTATGCTTCGTATAGGAATACATCCTCCGAAGGAGTGGGCAGAACAAAATCTTGATGAGCTTGTAAAATTCAGTGACGGAACACTAAAGCCGATGTCTCTTTGGAATGAAAATTTCAGCCGTGAGTACCCAAGTATGTATTCTCTCAGCTCAGAGAAATGGAGAGAGGATGCAGGTAAAGCATTGAAGGAGACCTGTGAAGCTTTGAATAAAAGCCCCTATTCGGATAGAATAGTAGGTTATTTTATATCAGCGGGTCAATCCTCCGAATGGTGGTATAATAATGTTGCTACAGGAGACGCATATGCTGATCACAGCAAAGCATTCAAAAAATACTATTCAACATATTTGAGAGAAAAATATGGTGATGATCAGAGCTTAAGAAAAGCTTGGAGAATGGATGATGCGTCGATTGATGATCCATACATTCCCGATCTTAAATCAAGGTATTTTGTTGACAAGGTAGAAAACAGCATATTAAACGGTCCCTATGTATCTCCCGAGGAACCAAAGCCTGCTACTCCGCATCACGATGCTTGTTACGGCACTTTTTTAAATATTGATGATTATTATACAGTAAGTGATTATTTAAGAGCTTGGCATTGCGGAACAGCGGACAGTATCATATATTTTGCCGATGTTATTAAGAAAAATACAGATAATAAATTGGTCGGTTCTTTCTATGGCTCCTGGGGAGGGGTTATTGTAAACGGAAGTAATTCTGCGTGTACACTTCGGGTTCTTGATTCGGGTAAGGTTGATCTTCTTGCCGCTCCGGGTATGTATCAAAACAGACATTTGGGCGGCTTTACAGGTCAAAGAGAGATGGTGGACTCATTCAGATTAAGAAATTGTATTTATTTTATTGAAGAAGATACAAGAACCCATGGAGAAAACGATTATTTTAACAATTTTGTTGAATTGTATTGCGTTGAAGATACTTTAAATGTAATGAAACGTGATTTTGGCAGAAACTTATGTGAAGATGTACAAGCATGGTGGTTTGACCAACACGTTGGCGGAGGCAGATATAAGTTTACCGAAGTATATGACCTTATAAAAAAGCAGCAGGAGCTTGCAAAGCTTTCCTACTCCATAGACCGAACAAAGCAAAATGAAATTGCCTTCATATATGATGAGGAAAGTGGGCAAATCGTCTCCGAACGAACTTCATTTGAAGTGGTTGGAATGTTGCGAAATTATGAAATATCACATATAGGAGCATCGGTAGACCAATATTTTCATAATGACATGGCAAATCCCTATATGCCTTCATATAAGCTCTATGTTTTTTGTAATGTGTTTTTCCTGACAGATGATGAAAGAAAGGTAATTCTTGATAAATTAAAGAAAGATAACGCTGTTGCACTTTGGATATATGCATCGGGAATTATAAACCCTGATAAAGATAAGAGATTCAGTGAAAAGAACATATCCGAGCTTATCGGAATAAATGTTGGTATCCTTGACAATGAAAGCTCACCGAAGTTTAAAATCAACGGCGAAGCGCACGAAATAACAGATGGCTTGGATATGGGGCAAATATACGGCTGGAATTATCGATTGATGCAGAACAGTATCGAAAACAGTTATTTGAATTTCGGCAGCATTTTATACCCTATTGTATATTCAAAGGACGATGATGCTGTAAATACGGCGTATTTTCTTGAAAATAAATTACCTGCAGTATCCGTCAAGGAAATGGATGGATATACATCAATTTTCTATGGTGCTAAACTTATTTCTTCCTCTTTTATCAGAAATGTTGCAAAATTTGCAGGATGTCATATCTTTTGCGAAAGTGATGATGTTATATATGCAAGCAGAAATTTTGTTACGGTACATGCTTCAACAAGTGGGAAAAAAACATTATATTTTCCTAAAAAATGTTCACCTGTTGAAGTATATGAAGAAAAGACATACGGTAAATCTACCGATAAAATATCTTTTAATATGTTAAGAGGAGAAACAAAAACATTTAAAATTTATGAATAGTATGGGTTGAGGGAGGTATTTATGAAATTATTGTTTGCATCTGATATCTCATTTAATGAATATGAGGATTTTCCGGGGCAAACCGCTGCAGATAATATTATGAACGATGCCGCAAAGCTTTTTGAAAAAGCAGATTTTTCAATGATAAATTTGGAGAATATATTTGGCGAGAAGGAAAAATATACCCAGCTTATAAAAAGCGGTCCAAGAATGATCTCAAAAAAAGAATTTATCAGCTTTTTGAATCGTTTGAATCCAACTGCGATAGGATTGGCAAATAATCATTGCCTTGATTACAATGCTGAAGCACTTTTGGATACGATAGATCTGCTGAAAGAAAACGGATATATAACTGTCGGGGCGGGAAAAAATCTGAATGATGCATATGTGCCTGTTTTAATTGATAAAGATGGTAACCGTATTGCAATTATGGCCATATGTGAAAACGAACCCGGTGTAGCAACCGGCAATACAGCAGGTTCGGCAGGATATAATCTGTACAGGGTTTCAAAAAGCATATTTGATTTGAAAGAAAAGGGTTATTTCCCAATCGTATATTTTCACGGTGGAAATGAAGGAAATCCTTTTCCGTCGCCCGAAAAAGTGGAGCTGTACAGACATTTTATAGATATCGGAGCTAAATCAGTTATAGCTATGCATACACATTGCCCGCAGGGCTATGAAATGTATAATGAGTGTCCTATCGTTTACAGTATGGGAAATTTCTTTTTTCCTTATAATGATGAATGTAAGTCTTGGTATTATGGGTATATGACGCAGCTTAATATAAGCGGTGGCAAGATAGATATCGAAATTCATCCTTACAAATTTGATTTTAACAGCCATATATTGCTTGAAGGTGCAGAAAAAGCTCACTTTATGAAATATATCGAATATATTTCATCGGTTATAAAAGATGAAAAGATTCTGAGAGAATTCTTCGATTCTTGGTGCGTATTACCTGAGCTTCACTATTTGCGTGAATTGCTTAAATATTCCGATGAAATGCTTGAAAAAGGACCGCGATCCGTTATGGCAATGAAGAATATTTTATGCTGTGAGGCTCACAATGAGTTTGTCCGCAATGTTTTCAGAATTATTTATGAAGGAAAATTTGAAGCGGCAGGGAAACATATCAAAGCAATCAAAGCTCTGCAAAATATGGAATTGCCAGATTTTTACGTGTGAATCAGAACAATTTGTAGTTGGCAACTTGATATAAGATTGCGGTTTTTAACTGAAATTTATGAAATTTATAAACAGGATAAAAAATTTATGTTTACTAATATCTGAAAATATATATAGTGAGCTCTTGACAATAACTAATAAAAATTGTATAATATTAGCAGATTTTATTTTGCGAGGTTTTTGCTATGAAAAAATATTATGAACTTAATGTTGCAGGGGTAAAAAGAGATTTAACTATCTGTCCCGTTACCGAGGAGCTTTATATTGCAGGCTTTATTCTCACAGGCGATGCACCTCTTTCGGTTGCTTGCGCTTCGGCACTGCTTGAAAAAGCACCTGAGTATGATTACATAATCACAGCCGAAGCAAAGGGAATACCGCTGGCACACGAGATGGCTCGTCAGCACGGCGACGAAAAATATGTTGTTGCCCGCAAAAAGGCAAAGGCTTATATGAGCAGCGTTTTTGAGGTCGATGTAACCTCGATCACAACCAAGGGCGAGCAGAAGCTTTTCCTTGATACAGTTGAAGCAGATATGATGAAGGGTAAGAGGATCCTCATTGTTGACGATGTGGTTTCAACGGGTGAATCACTTATCGCCCTTGAAAAGCTTGTTAGTGCCGCAGGCGGTAATATCGTTGGCAAGATGTTCGTTCTTGCAGAGGGCGATGCTGCAGACAGAGATGATATAATCTATCTTGAAAAGCTTCCTCTTTTCGATAAAGAAGGAAATATACTGGGATAAGTAACACCCGGCTTTTTGTCACGCAAAAAGTCGGGTATTATTTTGGAGGATGACTTAATGACAGATATAAAGATAATAAAAGAAAGACAAAGAAAACTGTTTTTTTCGGGATATTTTCAGAAATATTCTGTTGCGACGGTTAAAGACGATATTGAGCTTGTAAAGGGAGATAGAGATGACCTCTATCTTTATCCGGATATAGACTATTCGGATACTGACCGCAGCGTTTGGAAGGCCGGATTTCACTACTACAGAATGGAGCTTCAGTTAATAAAAAGCGGCACGGATAGGGTTGATAACGATCCCGAGTGGCGCAAAAAAATGCTTGGTGCTTTAAGATACTGGATAGAAAAAGATTTTATAAATCAGAATTGGTGGCAAAATCAAATAGGAATGCCCCTTGTGATGGCAAATCTTGCCATTGTATTTGAAAAATATCTGACAGATGATCTGGCAAACGGACTTAAAAAGCTCATAAGCAGAGGAACATTTCATGCCCACGAGGGAATAAATGAAATTGCCGAGCTGATGGGAACCACAAAAAGCAAAACAGCGGATGCATGGACAGGCGCAAATCTTGTCTGGGGTGCATCAACGACTATCAGATATGCTCTTTGGCTTGAGGACGCAGAGCTTCTTCGCATTGCAATTGATAGGCTTTCGGAGGAGATAAAGATTTCCGCAGAGGGAATACAGGCGGACGGTGCATTTTGTCAGCACGGTCCCAGATGGTATTCGGGCGGATACGGTCGCTCCTTTGTGTTTGAGATCGCACCGATCCTGAACATCCTCAGGGGCACGAAATTTGCATTGCCAAAGGAAAAAACAGACCTTATTATGATGCATATTCTTGGCGGTCAGCGAATGATGATGAGAAAAGGATATTTTGATTTTGGTGCTGTTGGAAGGGAATATACAAGACCCGAAGCTATCTATTTGGATTATCTGAAAAGGGCGCTTCCGCTTATTGCCGAGGATGATACTCTTGACAGAAAAGACGAGCTTTCGGAATTTTGCTCCGAGCTTGAGGCAGGCATTGACCTTCTTGAAAAAACAAAATATTATGATAGCATAGCCCAGCTTTGCCACAAGAAAAACGGGATCTATATAGGAATAAGAGGCAGAAAAGAAGGCGTTTTCGGTGCTGAAATGTGCAATTCCGAGGGAAATCTGAGCTATAATATGACCTATGGAACCGTAAGCTGCATCATGGAGAGCGGGAAAGAATATTTCGATATTTCGCCCATTTGGGATTATTCAAGAATCCCCGGAACCACCGCAAGGATTGAAAAAGAAGATGAGCTTCTCAAGCACGGTGAGTGGTGGAGTATGCTTGAAACGCCCTGCAGAGCGTTTGGTAAAGCAAACGGAGAATGCGGAGCGATGGCGCAATTTACTGCACATGACGGCATTTCGCTGACAGCCGCATATTTTGTCTTTGACGGCACTTTGGTGGCACTCGGAACAGATATAAGGGATGAAGCTCCCGAAAAAGGAAGGCTTCAGACAAATGTTGAGCAATGCATCGCTTCTGATACCGAGCATGGCAAAAACATGGCAAGAAACGGACGGATCATATATAGGAATCTCGACCTTGGTACCGAATTTGTATCATCCACAGCAGTGCAGAGCGGAAGCTGGAAAAAGAATAATGCCGCTTTGCCTGACGATGCCATAGACTGTAAGATATTCTCCGTTTCTATTCCCGTGACATCATATGGAAAATATGCCTATTCCGCTTCCCTTGATGAATGCAGAAATATTAAAATTATAAATAATGATTCGGATTGCCAGGCTATACTTGTTGACGGCAAAAAGTTGATGGCTTTATTTTATAATGATTTTTCACTTAATTTTGGTGAAAGAAAAGTAAAAGGAAAAAAAGGCGATATAATTCTTGATTGATTTGATATGAAGAAATTTTACGGTAAGGATTATTTTGATAGCGAGCTTTTGATCTTTCTTGATAAAAAGCACGCAAGGATAAATGACTGTGCGCCCCATACCCATGATTTTATCGAGATGGTATATATCTATGACGGAAAGGGAGTTCACAAGATAGACGATGAAGTCTATGAGGTCGGAAAAGGCTCGGTTCTCGTCATCGACAGTGGCAGGGTTCATTCATTTACCTGCCATGGCGAAATGGTGATGATAAATATTCTGATCTCTCCAAGATTTGCTTCGTGCAGCTCGGAAGCCTCTGCAACCTTTGCAGATGTGGTCAGGACTTTGGGCTTTGATCAAAGCAGCTTAAGCACATTTTATCAGCTTTCAACATTTGATATAATTTCGGCGGAGCGTATTTGTGATTCGATGCGTGACGAAGTCAAAAACAGAGATTTCGGATATAAAGATATTCTTTCATCATATCTGCGTGTGCTTATCAGCCTCATGCTTCGTGGAAGAGCGCAAAAGGATGAAAAAAAGAAGCTTCCAAGCGAGGTGATCGAATATATTGATGCCAATCTTTATAAGAGCGTAACCATTGAGGAGATTGCAAGTGCCAATTTTTATAATCCGGCATATCTCAGCCGCCGCTTTAAGGAATGCTATGGAATGAGCATAAAGGATTATATTGATGAGAAGAGGATAAATAAGGCGATATCATTGCTTCTGGAAACTTCAATGAGTATTGCGGAGATAGCGGCACAAGTCGGCTATACCAATAAGAATCGGTTTTATAAGGTTTTTGAATATATCACCGGTAAAAGCCCGGCAGAAGTCAGAAAAAATATAAAATGAATACAAATCGGTGCGTTTTTGCACTTGAACTTCCCCCAAAAAGCGGTTATAATTAAAAAAACGCTTTTTTGGGGGATTTTTTATGATAGAATATAAGGTGAAAAATAAGCTTGAGCCGTTTGCTCTTGCTGATATTAATGAAAAAGGGTATATCGGTCATCTCATTGAGAGACAAATATATCATCGCATAAATTCGGATTTTGCAAGAAATATTGTTTATCCCGTTTGCGAGGAGGTTTTCAGAACTCGTCTTGATGACAGAATGGGACTTGGTCTCTGGCAGGGAGAATTCTGGGGAAAATGGATGATCTGCGCTTGCCGTGCCGCAAGATATAAGAATGATCCCGAAATGAAGGCTTTTCTCCATAAATGCGCCCTTGGCGTGATCTCTACTCAAGATGAGGACGGCTATATAGGCACTTTCAAGGATAAGAATTTTATTTTCCCTGTGGATATAGAAAAGGGAAAACAGATAGTTGGATGGCCATGCGATTGGAACTGGAATCTTTGGGGAAGAAAATATACCTTTTGGGGACTTATCGAGGCTTATGAGCTTACGGGCGATAAAAACATTCTTGATGCTGCGGAAAGATTCTTTGAGAACTATCAGAAAGTTCTCGATGAAGTTGGTGTAAAGGTCTGGCAAACGGGAACATTTGTCGGTATGCCAAGCTGTTCGATAATGAAGCCTGTGCTAATTATGTATAGAATCACAGGAAATAAGAAATATCTTGATTTTGCTGAAGAAATTGCCGATTTTTGGGATAATGAGGAGGATCTCGCTCCATGCCTTATAAGAAATTCATTTTCGGGTAAGCCAATTGATGATTGGTATGAAAATCACGGAGGCAGATGGACGAAGGTTTATGAGCTTCTTTCATGCCTTGACGGTCTTCTTGAACTTTATAGACTTACAGGTGTGAAAAGGTATTATGATGCGGTTACGGAGTTTGTAAAGCTGATAATAGAGCATGAACAAAATCCACTTTTCAGCGTTGGATTTAATGATCAGTTTATTTCGGGCGGATACTATGTAAATGCTTGCAGTGAGCCTTGCGATGTTGTTCATTGGTTCAGACTCATATATGAGCTTTATCTAATCAGCGGCGAGAAAAAATACGCCGATATGCTTGAAATCATTGGATATAATCCCCTTATGGCAAGTATTACATATGACGGCTTTTGGGGCGAAAGAATTATCAGAAGTCAAGGAAAGCATCAGTATGCGCCAAATCAGCCGGGACCCGATCCGCTTCCATATCATCATTGCTGTGTTGATAATCTTCCAAAGGGAATGCTCAATTTTGCCGAAAGTGCAGTTGTTCGTGAGGGTAAGAATGTTTATATTAATTTCTTTACACCCATTGGAATTGATTCGGATATCAAGATTGAGATATCCGACGGATATCTTTGCGGAAAGGAATTTTCCGTGAAGGTAAGCGGAGCAGAGAAGGTTTATGTCAGAATCCCCGAATACTGCCGTGCGTCAAAGCTTTGCGGAAAGAATATTGAAGCCGAGGACGGTTATTATCTTGTTCCCGATGGTCTTAAGAGTGAGTTTGCTCTGCAATTTGATACAAATCCGAGAATAGTTAAGATGGAAAAGAATATGATCGAGCCTGAAAGAGAGGATGTGCATTTCCGTCGCTTTACTCTTGAGCGTGAAGATATTGGGTATGTTGATGAAAAATATATGCTTCACGGCAGGCCCGATAGAGTAATGTATGGTCCTCTGCTTCTTGCACGCTCTATTAGAATTGATGATTCCGACTGTACACAGGCAGAAGGCGGACATAGCGAATGCAGTATAGAGAATTGCACTTCTCCCGACCTTTTCCAGCTTGTCTGTACCGTGAAGACCGATAAGGGCGAATATAAAATGTGCGACTATGCCTCAGCCGGAAAAGTCCCCGATGAATGGACCCCCGAATTTATCTTTAATATTTATATTTAATTTTTTAAGCTGCGCCTTGGGGCGCAGCTTTTTTATTTGTAATGCTATTTTATAAAAAAGCCTTGACAAAGTACAAAATATGGTGTATAATATTCGCAATTATATGGGAAAGGAGAAAAACACCGAAAAAATGGACGGAGACGGTTGTATATCCGGAGATAGTAAGCCTCCTTCTACTAATTTCATGATTTTGCGGCGGCATAGTCGTTGTCTTTTCGAATGGGAAAGACGGCTGTGTCTTTTTGTGTTGTCATAAGCAAAATTCTAAAGCAAATATGTAGAAAGATCAAATTGGATTTAACGGAGGAAAATTATTTTGGGTAATATAATATTAATGTTGCTGCTTCAGGTTTTGCTTATAGCGCTGAATGCTATATTTGCTTGCGCCGAGATAGCAGTAATAAGCATGAATGAAACAAAAGTTGATAAGCTGGCAGAGCAGGGCGACAAGAGGGCAAAATGCCTTAGAAAGCTTACGGTTCAGCCTGCGAAATTTCTCGCAACTATCCAGGTTGCAATAACTCTTTCGGGATTTCTCGGAAGTGCGTTTGCGGCAGATAACTTTGCCGACCCTTTGGTTGATTGGTTTGTAAGGATTTTTGAGCTTGAGCTTTCGGGCGCAGCTCTTGCAAGCCTTGATTCCGTAGCGGTTGTTGTAATAACGATCATTCTTTCTTTCTTCACTCTCATTTTCGGAGAGCTTGTTCCAAAAAGAGTTGCACAGAGAAAGACCGAGGCTCTCGCTCTCGGAATGTCTCGCATGATCTATTTTATTTCAAAGCTTTTTGCACCGCTTGTATTTATTCTCACAGCTTCAACAAACGGAATCCTCAGACTTATGGGCATTGATCCCAATGAGAACGAGGAAAGCGTCAGCGAAGAGGATATCATTATGATGGTCGATGCGGGTAGCGAAAAGGGAACAATCGACAGCGAGGAGCAGCAGTTCATTCAGAATGTGTTTGAATTTGACGACCTCACAGCAGATGAGATATCAACTCACAGAACAGAGGTTTCACTTCTCTGGATGGATGAATCAATCGAGGAGTGGGACAAAACCATACATGACAGCCGCCATAATCTCTATCCGGTGTGCGGCGAAACTGTTGACGATGTTGTAGGCGTACTTAATACAAAGGACTATTTCAGACTTGAGAATAAAGACAAGGAAACTGTTCTTCGCGAGGCTGTAAGACCTGCATATTTTGTTCCCGAAACCGTAAAGGCGGATGTTCTTTTCAGAAATATGCGTCAGACAAAGAATTTCTTTGCGGTAGTTCTTGATGAATACGGCGGAATGCACGGAATCATCACCATAAATGACCTTATTGAAAGGCTTGTTGGTGATATTACGGATGAGGAAACCGCAGAGGAAAAGGAACCCGATATCGTTCCGCTTGATTCTGAAACATGGAAGATCAGCGGTGTTGCGCCTCTTCCCGAGGTTGCCGAGGCACTTCAGATGGAGCTTCCCATAGATGAATACGATACCTTTGGAGGACTTGTTTTCGGTAATTTCGGATCAGTTCCCGAGGACGGAACAACATTTGAGATCGAGGCTTGCGGTCTTGCCATCAAGGTTACTGATGTTAAGGATCATCAGATCGAGGCTGCTATCGTTTGCAAGGTTGAGCCTGAGGTTGAAGTTGAGGAAGAAAAAACAGAAGAATAATTTCATTTGCGGATCGAAATTCGGTCCGCAAATTTTTCTTTAGTTATTGACTTCAAGGCATAAAAAAGGTATAATATTGTAGTTGAAAGAGGTGAAAAAATTGTTTAAAAGATTTGTTGCGTATTATAAGCCGCATATGCGGATATTTATTCTGGATATGGTTGCATCGCTCATCGTTTCTCTTGTCGGAATCGTATATCCTATAGTGACGAGAACGATGCTCAACACTCTCATTCCCGAGAGAAAATATAAAATGATAGTCGTTGCGGGAGCGATACTTCTCGGACTTTATATTTTCAGAATGCTTCTGAATTATTTTATTCAGTATTATGGTCATGTTATGGGTGTCAAAATGCAGACTCAAATGCGAACCGATATGTTTGCCCATCTGCAGAAGCTTCCCTATAGCTTCTATGATAATAACGAAACGGGAAAGATTATGTCGAGAATGACAAATGACCTTTTTGAGGTCAGCGAGCTTGCTCACCACGGTCCCGAAAATATTATCATTTCTTCAATTTCGATAGTTACATCATTTGTTTATCTTTCAAGCATAAATATCTGGCTTACCTTGATAATTTTTGCTTGTGTTCCTTTTCTTCTTCTCATTTCTCTCGTTCTTCGCAGAAAAATGAGAGACGCTTTTGCCGAGAGCAGAGCAGCGACAGCCGATATTAACGCTTCTCTTGAGAGCAGCGTTTCGGGAATCAGAGTTACAAAGGCTTTTTGTAATGCAGATAAGGAACAGTCAAAATTTGAGGTGGGAAACGAGAGATATACCTCCTCCCGCAGCCGGGCCTATAAGGCGATGGGACAGTTCCATTCGGGAACATCCTTTATAACCGATATTTTCAATGTAATAATCCTGATCGCCGGCGGATTTTTCCTCTATAACGGAGTTATCAATTTTGCAGATTATTCCGCATTTGTTGTTTCCGTCAATCTCTTTATTTCTCCGGTTATGACCCTTATTAACTTCATGGAGCAATATCAGAACGGTGTCACGGGCTTCTCACGCTTTGTTGAAATAATGGACACAGATCCGGAGAAGGACAGCGAAGGAGCAGAGGATGCGGGCGTTCTTGATGGCGAAATTGAGCTTAAGAATGTTACCTATGCTTATGACGGTGAAAAAGATGTGCTTCTTGGAGTTGACCTTAAAATAGAGAAGGGAAAGACATTTGCTCTTGTTGGCCCTTCGGGTGGCGGAAAGACTACGATCTGCCATCTTATCCCACATTTTTATGATGTTACATCGGGCGAGATACTCATCGACGGCAAGGAGATACATTCTCTAACCATGGAGTCACTCCGCAGAAATATCGGTATCGTCCAGCAGGATATCTACCTTTTCGGTGCGAGCATTAAGGAAAATATCCTTTATGGTAGACTTGATGCGACCGATGAGGAGGTCATTGAGGCTGCAAAGCGTGCCAATATTCATGATTATATTATGACCCTCGAGCATGGCTATGACACCCAGATCGGTGAGCGAGGCGTAAGACTTTCGGGAGGTCAGAAGCAGAGACTTTCAATTGCGAGGGTGTTCCTTAAGAATCCCCCGATCCTTATTCTTGATGAAGCTACAAGTGCTCTCGATAATACTACCGAAATTCTCATTCAGCAATCTCTTGACGAGCTTTGCCGAGGCAGAACGACTCTTGTTGTTGCACACCGTCTCTCAACGATAAAGAATGCGGATGAAATTGCGGTTGTTTCCGATGGTAAAATTATCGAGCAGGGAAGACATGAGGAGCTTGTGGCAAAGGGCGGAGTATATTCCGATCTTTATGCCCTTCAGTTCAGAAATAATCAGTAAAAACATACCTCGGCAGATTTTTTGATCGGTCTGCCGAGGTTTTTTAATAAATTGTGTTAAAATATGAAAAGAACGCTTACATATATGGCAGAGGCGGATCCGAAAAACCTCAGAAAGGAGCTTTAAGAATCGTGACAGAGAAAAAACGAAAGGAAGATTGGGCTGAAAAAATGATAATTGAGCTTTTTAATTCCCGATCCGAAAAGGCAATAGCCATGTGTCAGAATAAATATGGCAGGCTTGCGTATTCTGTTTCATATAATATTCTTCACAGTAATGAGGATGCGGAGGAATGTGTAAGCGATGCAATGCTCGGTCTTTGGAATAGTATTCCGCCAAAGCAGCCAAACTCGCTTTCTGCTTATCTTTGCTCGCTTGTGCGGAACATTTCACTTAATAAATATCACTATAATCATGCAGAAAAACGAAATGGTGAATTTGATCTTGTTCTTGACGAGCTTGATGAGATAATTTCAAACGATGATTGGTCAAAGGAGCTTTCCGAAGGAGAGATAACGGATGTTATAAACATATTTTTGTCCGAGCTTAAAGAGCGGGATCGGGTCGTATTTGTCAGAAGATATTATTATTCCGACAGCACACCTGATATCGCTTCGGCAATGGGCGAAAGCGAGGGAGCTATTGCGATGAGGCTTTCAAGACTTCGTGCAAAGCTCCGCAAAAGGCTGACAAAGGAGGGAATATACATATGAAAAACACCGAGCTTTTCAGACTTATGTCATTTATTGATGAAAAATATATCACTGAAGCCGCAGACATGAGCCGCTTCAAAAAGAAACGCTTTGGAATAAAAGGCGTGCTTTTGATTGCTGCAATTGCCACGCTTCTTGCTGCTGCTTTAGCTTTGCCATTCATGATGCGAAATGATGGAGAAAAGCTTCCGAGCTATGATTTCAGCGCACCCGAATATGAAAGCTTTGAGCTTGATGGAACAACGCTCGTTTCCTATAAGGGAGAGGCTGTTGACACGCTTGTTATTCCCGAAGGAATCGAAAAGATCGCTCACCATGCGTTCCTTTCAAGTGAAAACGCAAGCAAGATCAAGGTGATCTCACTTTCAAGCACGGTGAAGGATGTTGATTATGACGCTTTTGCAGGTTGCTTTTCTCTCGAATCCCTTGAATTTTCAGAAAATTCGGATTTTATTGAGCGTGACGGACTTATTTTGAGCGCAAACGGTGAAACTGTTTTCAAATATACCGACACGGAAAGTAAATCCTTCACTATACCCAATGGTGTAAAATATATTGCCGCTCATGCTTTCCAAATGTCGCACCTTGAAGATGTAGTTTTTCCCGAAGGACTTCTTTATATTGGCTTTAACGCCTTTGCGGGACTGCCCCTTAAGGCTATAGATCTTCCCGATAGTGTCATGGAGCTTGCAGACGGAGCATTTTCAGGCTGTTTCAGGGCAGTTGACGGAAGTTTTCCCAAAGGCATGAAAATCGCCGAGACCAGCTTTAACTTAGTTCCTTTTTACCTGACGATGCTTGCAGGCGCACCATGTCCCGGGGAGGATTTTGTTAGAGGCAGCGTTACTATTGAAGAAGCGTTTAGAAAAAGCAACGGGGAAAATATAACAAGTCAGTTTGAGGATGTTCTTGAATATTACAGCACGGGAGTTATCCCCGAGGATACCTTCTGTTATGGTGGACTTTATGAAGGTCAGAAGAAGCCGGAGGGAGCAATAATTCCGAGCATTGATTCTCTTGATTTTGCATCCCTTGAGATTAAAACAAACGATTGGAATGCAAAATCTGTAGTTGATGTCATAATTCCGTGCGAGGGCGGATATGATATGCTTATCGGCTATAGGCTCTATGAAATATGGGAGTGCCTATATTGGAATGAGGTCAGATGGAGAGTTGAAGTTGTCACCTTTATCCCCAATGACGCAGAGGGAAGTGCGGATAGCACTATGGGCGAATGGTTTATCGAATTTGGCAAAGAGGGAGAGGCTTATAAAACCATAACCTTTACAAATAAAGAGGGCGTAAGTATTTATGAGCATCGTTTCCCAAGTGATGTTGAATACAGAATGACACCTTCGCCTGACGGAAACAGCTTTCTCATTGAATATATGAATGCAGGCGATTGGAATTTCTTTATAGAAGACCTTACGGGTAAGCTGTATCAGACCTGGTGGAGTTATGATGCGCCCTGCGTTCCGTATTTCGGAAAGGGAGACGGGGATTATCTTGCTCACAGCGCAGAATGGAATACAGATCCCGAAACCATGGCGAAATATCCCATCAGAGCCAAGAACGAAAAAGGCGAATTTCTAATGGATTACAGCACAGGTGAGATTCTGCGTGACGATATGTATATTTATTATGATATCTACTATGTGGATTATGAGCTGAAATTTGAGAGTACCCAAAGGATCTATGACGGTTCGGATAAATATGTTGAAAATCTGAGGCTGAACTATTGGTTTGCAGAGGGAGACGCCGAGGGGAACATCGTAAAAGAAGAATATAGCAAGGCATCATATGGATTTATCTACAAAACACCTCACACATGGGATATGGGTGCATTTGATACTGAACGAAGCGAAAACAACCATAGAGCCGAATTTGTTGGAAAGATCATAAAGATTCCCGAAGAATATGAGAAAATGACATATGAAAATCATTTCGGCTGGACTGAGTTCAAGTTTGATGAGGACAGTCTCATGCATTATGATGGAGACGGAAAATATATTAAGGAATGGTCTGTGATCTCGGGAAGAGAAATGACGGGCGGAGCTTTGAGACGCATATATTATGTAGAGATAATAACTCCCGATAATTATTTGACCCAGATATATTTCTATTCTTGGTATGATGGCGATTCGGACGATTATTTCGAAAGAGTTCTTGTTCCAGTTATTGAGAGCGTCAGAATTTGCGAAGCCGTGAAGGTTGAGGGATTGTCTGCCGAAAAGACTGATAATGGTCAGTTTATGACCGTAAAATTCTCCGACGGTGAGGAAGATTACAGCGGAACAGTTGATCTTGGTGGAATTGTCGATATCACAAGTTATACGGATGAGGACAAAATTGAATATGACCTCTCCAAAGGATACTATGATTTCCTCGGTATGTATGATTTCGGTATCGTAAAATTTGAGGGAGAATATTATTTAACCTTCAGCGGCGTATTTGTAGATAAATTTGATTTCAAACTTACAGACGGCAAATTTATCCCATTAGAATAACCGATTGCATATCAATATAATAAACAGTAATTTATCGAACTGTCATATAGTGGTGAAATCATCCTTTAGCGTTTCCAGATCCTTCACTTCGTTCAGGATGACTTGTGAGGAGATTGATGACAAGTTTTCTACATAGAATTCTCATAAATTCCATGTAGAAACACAGATAAACAACAATAAAAATTTTCTTTTTCAAAGTTTTGATCGACCTTTTATAAAAGGTCGCGCGAGCCGACGGCGGCGTCGGTCGCCTCCGCAGAGGCGAAACTCCCTCACCGACAAATTACTGTTTGACAAGAATAAAGGCAAGACCATCGGCCTTGCCTTTGTTTTTATTTTATACCAATATATCCGTTTTTCTCAATAAGCGTTTGTCCCTCATCCGAGAGCAGCCAATCAATGAGGAGGGGGATGTTTTCATTTTCATTATCCTCACGGTAGATAGCATAAAACTCAGCAATGACGGGATAAGTTCCGTTTTTGATGTTTTCCGGAGTTGGCGCAATTCCGTTCATGGATAATATCTTCACATTCTCATTCTCAACGATTCCGTTCATATAGTATCTGAAGGAAAAGCCGATAGAGCCGCCCAATAAGGAAAAAATTGATTTGTTTCCGATCTCACGGTCTTTCATAAATGCTTCCATTGTGGTCTGGCTGCCGCTTCCTTTAAGGCGTGAAACAGGATTGATAACTCTGTTTGCACCACCAACTTCTGACCAATTTTTGATCTCTCCCGAATAGATTCTGCGTATTTCATCGGCAGTGAGGTCATCAACAGGATTATTTTCATTCACAAAGAAAACAAATGCTTCAAGACCAATCGGAATATAGACCAGCTTCACGCCCTTATCCTCTGCGTATTTTTTCTGATCATCCGAGGGGGAAGCACAGAAAAGAATATCGGTATCACCGTCAACTATAGCCTTATAGCCTCTGACGGTGTTTTTATATTGCATTTTGCTGTCGGGAGCAAAATTTTCACCGTAATAATTGTCATCGGAAAACTCGCCACCATCATATGTAACAGAGCCTATGGGATAAACAGTATCTATCACCGAAGCATAAACAGGAACAAGTGCTGCCGCACCGTCGAGAACAGGAAGATCACCCGAAAGGGTGAGAGAGCATTCAAGATCGGGGAGAGAGGATTCCGTCTCATGGGGAAGAAAAGCGGAAACATCAATCATTTTCGCCTGATCCGTTCCGCTGAAATTGTTTGAAAGCCTGCTTGTTAGGAAAATATATATCCCAAAATTAAAGGACGCAAAAAGCAGGACAATGATAAGCAAAATCGAAATACCGAAAATCAGCTTTTTCATATTACCAAAGCTCCTTTCCGATAAAATAGATAATGGAGCATTGCTCATATGCATGATAGGCATAAATTATGTGAGCTGCTGTAACTGCGGTACAAACTGCGAGAACAGCAATAAGCAGAATAAGAAATGTCCGTTTTTTCATAATTGCCTCACATAAATGATATTGCCATCATAAATATACTGAAAATGAATACAATGGCAAAAATGACAAGTCCCAATAATACCGATGAAAAAATCAGGCAAAGCTTTCTTGTTTGCATCTGAACATCGTTATATCTGCCGGGGGTTTTCTTGTTTCTGCTTTTTGCAAGACAGTAAAGCACAAGACTGATAACAAAAAATGCAACAATTGCTAAAGGCAACAGCACCAAAAGAAGGTAAGAAAACAAATATCCCATAATAAATAAACCTCATTTCTTCTTTTTTAATTTATTTTACTGTGTTTTACAGATTTTGTCAATGATTTTATTGAATTTTTAAGAATTATATGGTATAATTAGTTATCGAAATGATTTGGAGGTTTACATGCTATGATAAATGACGGAATCACAAAAAATGTTGGGGAGATCACATCCTTTCTTATGATCGGACAGTCCAATATGGCAGGACGAGGAGATTTTGGTGAGGTTGAACCGATAGTAAATGAAAACTGCTGCATGCTTCGCATGGGAAGATGGCAGCCAATGAGCGAGCCTATAAATGTCGATCGAGATGTTCTTAACATCAGATTCCACAGCGGAATTTCTCTTGGGGCAAGCTTTGCAGACGAGATGTCAAAACATCTTGGCGGAAAGGTCGGGCTTATCCCATGCGCTGACGGCGGCACAAGAATTGAACAGTGGCAGCCGGGAGAGGTGCTTTTTGATCATGCTGTGATGATGACAAAGCTTGCAATGAGAACATCGAATTTCGGCGGAATAATCTGGCATCAAGGTGAAGGCAACTGCCGAGATTTTGATGCCGCAAAATATAGAGAATTATTTCTTAACACAATGAACGGCTTTAGACATGAGCTTGGAGCTGAAGATCTTCCTCTTGTGATTGGCGAGATATCGGACAAGATCGGTGAGGAATGGAATATTTCCGATAAAGTCCCCCAAATGAACGCTCTTCTTCATTCTCTTGCGGATGAGCTTCCCATGTGCGGAATCGTGCCCGTTTGCGATCTTGAGCTGAAAAATGATCATTTGCATTTCAATTCCGCATCTCTTCGCATTCTTGGCAGAAGATATTTTGAAAAAGCAAGAGACATTATGAATGGAGGATAATATATGAAAAAAATTCTTGCAATTGTTCTTCTTTCTCTGTTGATTTTTTGTTCATGCAATAAAACAGAGGAGCAGTATGTGACAGATTCGCAAGAGACAACCGAAATTGATATTGATACTATGTCCGAGCGTGAAATAGTTTGTTGGGCAACTATTATTCGATATAACGGTGCAAATTATGTCAGCGCTTATGAGATAGCACCCGAAATCGGTGCAGAGCTTGGAACGGTTGAATATAATATTCCCGAATATTATGAAAATGATATGGAAATACCTAAAGGAAGCAACAGTGCAACCTTTACTCCTGTAGGAGAAAAAATATATGAATGTGAGGGGTATAGTCCCGATTTTCGCATATGTGCGAAAATTACCGACTATGATGAGCCATTAATATTCACAAGATCATATACGCTTGATGGTGAATTACCCGTATTCAGAGAGACTATTCCAAATAGTAACCAAATAAAAAAGCTCACATACTGCGATGCAAAAGACAACGTGCTATGTGAAATTGAAAACAAAAAATACTATATTGATACTTTGTGGACTTGCTTTGAATGGAGCGAATATGTTCCTTATGAGAATATGAAAAGCTACGCAAAGCAGAACAGTATTAAAATTGAATATACTGACGGAAGCACCTCGTATATCCCTGTTTTTGAGGGCGGATATGCAAATTTTATTGACTATATTCTGATTCCCGATGAATTTTTCGAGCTTATTGAAGAGGTTATGGCAGGCAAAAGCATCGCCGGACGCTATGAGATGGTTGATTGGGCGGATGTTATTTGTTATAATGGCAGATATTATGATAATATATATTCCGATGTTGCCCCGGTTGCCGGTGAAAAGCTGGGAGAGGTTGAATATAGCATAGTAGAACATTATGAAAAAGGAGAGGAAGCTCCTGCAGACGGAATCAGTGCAACATTCACAAAGGTCGGAACGAATGTTTATGCTTGTAAGGGATACAGCCCCGAATTCAGAATATGCGCAAGAGGAATATCGTCATTCAATATTTATGAAACAAGGGTGGCAGGAGATATTTCCATGGCTGAGCTGCTGCCTTCCGCTGAGCAGATAAGAAAAATCATTGCAGAAAAATGGAATAGCGATATATATGAATACGAGCTTTTCGGATGTATCGAAAATGCAGAGCATATTAAAAAGCTACATTCGCTACTTACCGAGATCACCCATTCAAACGGTCTTACTGATGAGCCTCATAATATGTATAAAATAACACTTGAATACATCGACGGCACAAAAACTGATTTTATTGCCTATGATCACGGATACGGACATTTTATGGGGCACGCAATTATACCAAAAGAATTTTTTGATGCTTTGGAAAAAGCACTTAATGCCTCTGTATCTTAAAGGAGAGGATTTATGAAAAAAATTATTTTTTGTTTTCTTATACTTGCTCTTAGCACTTTTTCCTTTTCATGTGAAAGTAGTGAGAATGAAATAGTTTATGATACCGAAACAAACCCAGCTAACGAAACATTACATAGCGAAATTAGCATATCATGGGCAGATGTTATCTATTATAATGGCGGAGAATACCAAAATATTGATTGCGATATAATGTTTGCAGGAGATAAGCTTGGCGAGGTTAAATACAACATAATAGATTTTCATAATTGGGGCAAATCAACGCCCACCGACGGAATAAGGGCGACATATTTAAAAACAGGAACCGAGGTTCACGCTTGCGAAGGCTACAGTCCCGAATTTAGAATATGTGCAAAGAGCATTTCCTCCTTTGCCATTTACGAAAGAATAGATATAGATGAGGAAAGCGATGTTTCATTTTCCGAAATGATTCCCGAAAGGAATATGGTGGAAAAGCTTTTGATAATTCCCACAAATAAGTATCATCCTGTTGGAGAGATATATAAAACAGAAGACATCGCCGCTTTTTGGAATCTTTTGAAAAAATGTAAATTTACAGATCAAAAGGTTTCTGCCGCAAATCAACCCAAATATGAATTTAAAATAAAAATCATATTTAGTGACGGGAGTGAGACATCCTTTGGTGTTTTTGATGACGGAATTGCATATTTTAAGGGAAGAGTTGAGATTCCCGAGGAGCTTTATTCTCTCGCTATAAAAAACACATTTGCAGCAGTGCGAGATCTTGAAAAGCACAAAGGAAGCTTCTATTTGGGCGAAGATTATATCCATGAAGGCAATGACAGTGATGTCATTTACGAAAGAGCATCAATGTGGATAGCCGACGGAAAGCTAAAAATGAGCGGCGGCATCAATGATGAACACCTGATAATTACCGATAACGCCAAGGGACAGCTTGCAAACGAAAGCAATGATTTTTGGTATCTGACAAACGAAGGCAATGTTGCTTATATTTTCTGTGACGGTCAAAAAAAGAAAAAGGAAGGCAAGGAAGTGTATGAATGCTTCACCGAGCCTACCGTTCTTTATGAAGGAGATTATGTCTCTCTTGATGTATATGACGGAGTTGTTTATGCTTTAAGCGAGGACGGAACACTATACCGAAACGGAAAAGCCTATATTCAAAATGTAAAAGAATTTATGGTGCATAGTAAAGGTGTAGTTTACACAGATGAAAGCGGTCTGCATCTTTACTCGGATGGAAAAACCTCTACACTTGTAAGCAAAAATATTGATACCTTCGATATCGGCGGTGCATATGTTTACTACTCTTCAGAAGATGAGATAAGATGTATCAGAACCGACGGTGAAAATGACAAAAAGCTTCTTGATTTTGCTGCATCGTCTATAGGTTTTGTTGCAAGCGATTGTTATTTTTCAAAGTCGCTGCTTACAATTAGTGATAAAAATGGAAATTGTCATGTTCTTTGGGACGAAAGCATTCTTTATTCGCTCGGCATAAAAGCCGAAAGTTTTGGTGTTTACAGCCACAAAGCAGTTTTTGTAACTGACGGTATAATAACGGAGAAGCATATTGATATTTCTGACAAAGGACTATGGCTTAACTCCGACTTTGAAAGTAAAATTGAGGGAATTATAATTGATTAAATTTTTTGGAGGATATAAAAGATGAAATTTTCGGAAATGAAATACGAGCGCCCGGTACTTGATGAAGTCAAGGCGCAGCTTAGTGACCTTTGCCGTCGATTTGAGGCAACAAAGGACTATGCTGAGGCAAAGAAGGTATTTCTTGAGAAGGAAGATGTGCTAAGGCATGTAAGCACAATGGGAACTCTTGCAAATGTTCGCCACACCATCGACACAAGAGACAAATTCTATGACGATGAGATGAATTTCTGGAACTCTGCAATGCCAGAGCTTCAGGAATATGAGCAGATGTGGACGGCTCTCATGCTGAAAAGTCCTTTCAGAGCAGATTTTGAGCGTGAATACGGTGACATTGTGTTCGTAAATGCTGAAATCGCTCTCAAGACCTTCTCACCCGAGATAATTCCCGAGCTTCAAGAGGAAAACGAGCTGACACAGGAATATGAAAAGCTCATTGCATCTGCACAGATACCCTTTGAAGGCGGTGTTTACACCATTTCACAGCTTTCTCCATTCAAGAACGATGCGGATGATGCCCGCCGTCTTGCGGCATGGAAGGCAGAGGGTGCTTGGTATAAGGAAAACCAGCCAAAGCTTGATGAAATTTATCACAAGCTCACTTGTCTTCGTGATAAAATGGGCAAAAAGCTCGGCTACGAGGGCTATACAACTCTTGGTTATTACAGAATGGGCAGAAATTGCTATACTAAAGAGGATGTCGAAAAGTTCCGTGCATCGGTAGTAAAATATCTTGTTCCCGTTGCGGATTCGATATACAGAGAGCAGGCTAAGAGACTCGGCAAGGAATACCCCATGAGCTTTGCAGATAATGCACTTATGTTCAGAAGCGGAAATCCAAAGCCCTGCGGTGATGCGGATGCTATCATTGCACATGGCAAGAAATTCTATGACGAGCTTTCTCCCGAAACAAGTGAATTTTTCCGTACTATGCTTGAGTGTGAGCTGATGGATGTTCTTTCAACCGAAGGCAAGGCAGGCGGCGGATATTGCACAGGTATTCAGGAATATGAAGTTCCGTTCATTTTTGCCAATTTCAATGGAACACAGCATGATGTTGAGGTCGTAACCCACGAAGCAGGTCACGCTTTTGCTTGCTGGTATAACAGAAAGAGAGTTCCAATGGACACCATTTGGCCGAGCATGGAAAGCTGCGAGGTACATTCAATGTCAATGGAGTTTTTCGCATGGCCTTGGGCAGAGGGATTCTTTGGTGATGACACAAAGAAATTCTATTATAGTCATCTTGCAGGTGCTCTCACATTCATTCCTTATGGAACAATGGTTGACCATTTCCAGCATATCATTTATGAAAAGCCCGAAATGTCCCCTGCAGAGCGTCATAAGACATGGAAGGAGCTTCTCGGAGTTTATATGCCATGGATGCGTATAGACGGAGATATTCCTTTCTACGGAGAGGGCGAGGGCTGGCAGAGACAGAGCCATATTTATCAGAGTCCCTTCTATTATATCGACTATTGTCTTGCGCAGACTGTTGCACTTCAGTTCTGGGCAATGATCATGGAGGATAAGGACAACGCTTGGAAGCATTATATTGCCTATACAGAGCAGGGCGGAAGCCGCACATTTACCGATCTTCTGAAAAACGCAGGTCTTGACACTCCTTTTGATGAGGCTTGTCTGCGCTCGGTCTGCGAGAAGGCAAATAAGTGGCTCTCTGAATTTGATCTTAGCGGCATAATTTAAAGAATAATTTTTGGAGGTAATATAAAATGTTTTACACAATTAAAAACGACAAGCTCACAGTCACGGTATCCGATCTTGGCGCAGAGCTTATGTCGGTAGTTAAGAACGGATGTGAGTATATCTGGGTCGGCTCGGAGGATATCTGGCCTAGTCACGCACCTCTTGTTTTCCCGATTTGCGGAAGACTTTTTGAGAGTAAATATACTTATCGTGGCAAGGAATATGAGATGAATCTTCATGGCTTTATCCGCCGCAGCACCCTGACAGTTGCCGAGCAGACCGAAACATCAATCTGCCTGATGCTCACCGAGAGCGAAGAAACAAAGAAGGAATATCCCTTTGATTTTGAGCTTAAAGTATGGTATATTCTCGATGGCGACAAGCTCACAAACCGCTTCGAGATAAAGAATACGGGCGCAGATGTGCTTCCAGCAACCATCGGCGGTCATCCGGGCTTCAATGTTCCTCTTGAGGGCGGTGATTTTGAGGATTACTATCTTGAGTTTGATAATGAATGCAGCCCCGATAAGTTCCTCTTCTCCGAGAGATGCCTTATCACAGGTAAGGAAGGATTCCCACTTGAGGGCGGCAAAATTCTTCGCCTCCGTCATGATCTCTTTGATGATGATGCAATATTCCTCAGCCGTGCGGATAGTGCTGTAACCTTAAAATCAGAAAAAACAAACCGTTTTGTTAAGGTTACATTTGATGATATGCCCTATCTTGGAATCTGGCATAAGCCTAAGATGGTTGCTCCTTATGTTTGCATCGAGCCTTGGTGCGGTCTTCCTGCAAACGACGGTGTCATCGAGGATATGGAAAAGCGTGCAGATATGTTCCGCATCCAGCCCGGCAGCACCAAAAAGGCTGAATTTTCAATGATATTCGGATAATATAAAATGGAAGCTCAGAATCGAGCTTCCATTTTTATTATCTTCTGTATGTCTTTTGGGGAAACATCTCGAAGCGGAATATTTTGCTTTACGGCAAGGGCAGCCGCCGCACCTGCCGCCTCGCCTATTCCGATGCAAATTGGCATAGCTCTGAAATTTGAATGCGCAATATGTGTTCCCGAAATATTTCTTCCCGAAAGGAGAAGTCCGTCAATTTTTTCCGGAACGAGGCAGCCGTAGGGAATAGTGTATCCTTTTGTTTGCTTAAAATGCTTTTGTGAGCCTGTTTTGTCAAGTCCGGCACCGTCAACATTGTGAACATCAAAATTGAAATATGCGTCATATACAACATAGTCTTCATGCTGATATGCGCTTGCAATTTCGGTTTCGTTTAAAGTGTGAAGTCCACGAAAATGTCTCGTCTCTCTGATACCGATAAGGGATGCAGAGCCTATTATATAGCATTTTTCATAGCCCGGAACATATTCACGGAGAAAATCTACGATCGGAAGCATTTGAGAGCGGCAAACTATTTCTGCTTCCGTAAGCGAGAGAGCATCAGTTCCGTCAATATTTGTAACATTTGTCATATTGCAGGTAACAATGCCCGGAATTGTTGATTTATAAAGAAGAGCATGACCTGCGGGATGGGGAAGTTTTTCCTTTGCCAGCGCTTGAAGCTCACCCTTTTCGGTTTCGATAAGATGCTCAAAAGCTCCGGGGAAAACAGCTCGTTCCATATCAACTCCGCCAACCTTGAACATGAGAGTTGCAGGTTGCATTTTTCCGTCGCTTTCTCTGCCTTTGGTGTATTCAGCACCGCATTTGAATGCGACATCGCCGTCACCGCTTGCATCTATTATCGCATCTGCAAAGAATGTGCAAAAGCCGCTTTTGTTATGGCAAATGATTCCAATAAGCTTATTTCCATCCATAATTACATCGCAAAAAGTTGTATAAAGAAGAATTTCAGCTCCTGCTTCCTTCAGCATTTCGATATATGTGAGCGTCAGCATTTCAGGGTCAATATATTTTAGCTCATCGCAAGGAAAACGGTTCAGCTTTGCCGCTCTTTCGATGATCTCATGATAAAGCTTGTTTCCCACAGTACCTGTGAAATGGCTCATATAGCCGCTTGTGGAAATTCCACCAAGGCGTCCGAGAGCCTCGATTATAAGCACTTTTGCGCCGTTTCTTGCAGCAGAAACAGCACTTGCAACTCCCGCAGGTCCGGAACCAACAACAATAACATCATATTTTTTCTCATTTTCAATATTAATTTCGTATTTCATCTTGATTTCTCCTTCGCTTTGTGTTATTATGATAGCACGAATATATATGATATTCCTTTGTAAATCTGCATAAAACATATAAAAATATGCAAAAGAGGTGGCATATGTACGATATTTGTAATATTAAAAATTATATCCTTTTTCTAAAGAACAAATGCTCGCTTTCGGTAACTTTGCATCCACTTACGGAAGAGGCACTTATACTCACAAGTGAGCTGATATCCTTCAATATCCATGATAATTCATACTGCATATATGTAAAGACATTTTTCGGAGCACAAAAGCATTGTATTGAGAGACAGCCGAAAATAGGTGAGAAATGCAAGTGCGGATCTTTTGGGGGAGTTTGCTATGCGGGAGTGAAGGAATATGTTTATCCAATAATCAGCCGAGAAAAAACGGTAGGATTTATATGCGTCAGTGGCTATATGACGGAAAGACCCGAAGGGTATATAAAAAGAACTTCAGAGCTTTTCTCGATTCCCGATGAGAATCTTAGGGAGATATATTTTTCGTCGCTTAAAAGAAATATGCCGAAGAAGGAAGATGTGGATACTCTCATTCGCCCCCTTTGCGATATGCTTGAGCTTGCGTATCTTAAAACCGAGGAAAATATAAAGGACGAGGAGGATATAATCGACAGCGTTGTAAGATTTATTAAACAGTATCATACGGAGAATATTGGTCTTGAGGATATATGCAATCATTTTTCATGCAGCCGATCTCATATCAGCCATCTTTTTAAAAAGAAGAAAGGGAAGAATATCAGAGAATTTATATGCGACCTCAGAATTGAGGATGCAAAATCGCTTCTGAAATACTCAAATTTGACAGTAACCGAAATTGCATATTCGGTGGGCTTCGGAGATTCTAACTATTTTTCAAATGTTTTCAGAGAAAAGGTTGGAGTTTCTCCTATGAAATTCAGAAAAACATCTTTATTTTAGACAGTATTACCTTGAAAAATGACATTTTCAAATCTGATTTTCCGTGGTAGAATATAGAAAAACACGGAGGTATGAAAATGTATAATATAAAATTTGAATCTTATGTACCCGAGCCTTCACCGGCAAAAAGTGATAGGATCGTAGCGGCACATTATTATGCTGCATGGAAGTATGGTGCGGCAAAAATTCACAACGGCTTCGATGACCTTGCCGAGGAATGGCCCGACAGAACACCGCTTATGGGGTATTATGATGAGGAAAATCCCGAGGTCTGCGATTGGGAAATCAAATGGGCACTTGAGCACGGTATAAACTGCTTTATTTACTGCTGGTACAGAAACCTTGAAAATATGGGCAAACCCGTTACCGTAAATGATCTTCGTTGCGGACACGGTATCCATGAGGCTCTTTTCAATGCAAAGTACGGAGATATGATGAATTTTGCCATCATGTTTGAAGCATCACCTCGTTGGGGTGGAACTGATAAAGACGACCTTGTCCAAAATCTGATGCCCTTCTGGACGGAGACATACTTCAAGAGGGATAATTATCTTAAGATCGATAATAAGCCTGTGCTGTTTGTTTATCAACAGCAAAGACTCGGCAAAGAGTGTTTTAAGGACAATGCTGAGCAGAGAGCGGCATTTGATGCTTGCCGCGAATATGCAAAGAAGCATGGCTTTGACGGCATGATCTTTGCTGCAAACAAACCCGGTGGACTTTCCTTTGAGGAAACAAAAGCAGTCGGATATGATTTTACATTCTGCTATAATTCGCAGTTTAGTACACAGACAGATATGCTTATGGATGATGAAATAATTATCAAGGGACAGCTTGATGCATTCAAGGAAAGGCTTGAATTTGACCCAAAATACTATATCCCTACACCTTCTTGCTTCAATGACTATACCCCCAGAACTACTAAGGCTTGGATAGATAAGGGATATAAGTACGGTACTTACGGAAAGAGATGGTATCTCAGTCCCGAGGGATACAGAAAGGTTCTTGAGGGTATGAAGGAGATCGTTGCCGAGCTTCCTGAGGATGCTTGGGCAAAGAAGATAATTATGATCGACAACTGGAATGAATGGGACGAGGGACACTTTGTTGCTCCGAGCCATAAATTCGGTTATAAATATCTCCAAGCTATAAGAGAGGTATTTACAGAAAGAAATAATCTTCCCGATTACAGAACCCCGCATGATCAAGGCTTTACAGGATATAATAAATCTTGGAAAACCCCGGATTTCAAAGAGTTCTGCGAGAAAAAACTCAAATAAGATCAAAGCGGTCGCATTTTTGCGACCGCTTTGTCTTTAGGAATTTGCTTTAATAAAATCAACAATTGGTGTAGGATCCTCAAGGCTGTGGGGATGATGACCACAACCTGGCTTAACTATATATTCAATATCAGCACCCTTATCTTTATAAGTCTTTACAAGGATCTCGCAGTTTTCCTTATGAGGAACGACTTCATCTGAATCTCCGCATACGATAATGGTTGGAACACCTGTTTCGATAAGTTCTTCTGCTTTGTCAAGAGGATTTCCCTTGTAAGCTTTGATTTCATCACCGTTGAGCCCGAAAACCTTATTGGCAATTAAAATGTCACGCTCGCTTCCGCATCCCTCGCCAAGCCCATAAGGCCAACTTTTAAGATCTAGAACAGGCGCATCAAGGTATAAAACACTTATATCATTGGGGTATTTCACCGTGTAATTTGCAGCATACAGACCACCGCGGGAAAAACCGAAAATAGCGGCTTTTTCTTCAAGATCAAATTCCTTCACCGCAAAATCGTGAAAATTTTTCATCAGTTCTACGGATTCGGGAGAACCGAAAAGATCGGAAACTCTATAATACAGTACATTCCATCCTTCTTCCATAAGAGCCTTGTCAGCATAGTCGAATGCACCGAGAAATTCTGCTCTCCAGACCCATTTTTTTCCTGCGTTTTCGGGACGGAGAAGGATGATTTCGTGATCATTGTAGCTTGAATTTATTTTTTTGAATTTCATTTTTGTATTCCTTTTTAAATGTACTTTTACATTAAAAATAGTTCTTTGCAGCTTAAAGCTCAATATCGATATAAGCAGGTGAATGGTCAGAAACTGTCAGATAATATTCGGGAGAATAACGCTCAAAACGCTTGACAGAGCCTTCTTCTTCTCCTATAACGAGAATGTGGTCTATGGCATTTTCAAAGGGCTTATCATAGTATTCTCTCTCAAGTCCCCAAGGGTAGCAGAAATGAAGACCGACTCTCTCCTCCGAATATTCCGTTGCGATATCATGTGCATGGCGGAAGCCGAGCTTAAGTGCATTTTGAATTGCATCAGAATCATATGTGGTGTTCATGTCGCCAACAACGATAGCGGGACAATTATACTTTTCTCGATATTCCGAAACCTTGTTTAAAAGCTGAGCAAGCTGAAGCTCTCTTGCTTTATTTGAGTGAGGCTGAAAACGGGACTCTTCGGATACCTGTTTTTCGGTTGTGTCCTTTTTCCACCAAAGATGAGTTGTGGCAAAAATGAAAACTTTGCCGTTTTCCTTTGCACGAAATACCCCCAGATTCCATGACTTTGAGCGGACATCATTGAAGCTTCCTTCAAATCCCTCGATCTTTTCGGGATATGTACCGAACTCCGAATCTATAAGCTCGAATTTATCCGCTCTGTAAATAATTGGAGTGAAGCGTCCCCAAATAAGAGTATATTTTAAGTTTTCATCCTCAAATCCACTTTTTAGAAGATCTGCCATCAAAGCCGAGGACTCTTGGCATCCGATGATATCGGGCGTGGTGTCCTTATAAACTCTGATCAGACCACTTACACGAGCGGCGGCGGAACAATCCTCGCCCATGGCTTCCCATTCGGGCGAATTTGTATCTCTGTTCCAAATATTATGTGACATAAGTCTTATGCGGCTTGACATTTGATCACTCCTTAACAATGTAATATATGAGAATTATAGCATTAAACATGTAGGTTGTCAAGTGCAAACTCTGAAAAATGATGTCGATTTAAAGTAGAAAAAAATAATTTGTTAAATTACTTAACAAACTCTTGACATTTGGGTTTTGCCGTGCTATAATTAAGAAAAAAGGAGGATTTTCTATGAAGAATTTTCAAGGACTCACAAGCGAAAGACTTAATGAATTGCTTCATAAAATGAAGAAGCTTAAGGTCGTTTTGCTTGGCGATATGTGTATTGATATCTATTGGTTTGCGGATATGACAAAAAGTCAGCTTTCAAGAGAAACACCGCATTTTCCGCTTCCTGTAACTCATGAAAAAATGTCACCGGGGGCAGGCGGTAATGTTGCCGTGAATCTTTCCGTGCTTTGCGATAATGTTCGCCCTGTTGGAGTTATCGGTAACGATTGGAGAGGTAAATGTCTCACTGAAGTCTTCGGAAAGCTGAATATTCCTTCAGATTATATAGTTGAAGCTGAAAACAGGGTTACAAACGCCTATTGTAAGCCAATGAGAAGGGGTTATTCGGGGGTTGATGTTGAAGACCCGAGAATTGATTTTGAAGCAAGTGAAGCAATAAGAGACGAGCTTGAAGAAAAGCTGATCGCAAAGCTTGAGGAAGCTTGTCTTGATGCAGATGTACTGTGCGTCAGCGACCAGTTTGAATTTGGATGCGTCAGCGACAAGGTAAGAGAAAAGGTTTGTGAAATTGCGGGAAAAGGTCTTTTGACATTCGTTGACAGCCGTTCGAGGATTTCACTTTACAGAAACTGTGTTCTTAAGCCCAATGAGATCGAATGTGCAAGAGCAGTTGGAATGGATGACAGTAGCCTTTCTTCCGCAGAATCGGATGAAGCAAAGCTTGAAGGAGCGATCAGAGCACTTTCTGAAAAAGCTAACGCGTCTGTTTGCATGACACTCGGAGACAGAGGATGTATGGTTCTTTACGGTGGTGAGCTTGCAAGAATAAATGCTGTAAAACTCAGCGATCCCATTGATGTTTGCGGAGCGGGAGATTGCTTCATTTCTGCTTTTTCGCTGGCACTTGCAGCGGGAGCAAATGCAAAGGAAGCAGGAATAATCGGAACTCTTGCATCTGCCATCTGTGTTAAAAAGATAAATATGACAGGTTCGGCTTCCGGAGAGGAGCTTCTTGCACTTCTTATGAGTGAAGGCGAATGAAATGAGCTTGATAATGGAACAAAAACAGGGAAACGCCAGGCTTGTTTTAAAGTTTGTGAGAGAATCACCGCTTTCAAGAGCAGAGCTATCACGAAAAACCGGCCTCACAAGAGCCGCAATAACGGGAATTGTCGATTCTCTTGTCTCGGAGGGGCTTCTTCGTGAGGGAACTACGGAAAAGACCTCAATGGGCAGACGACCAACGATGCTTGAGCTTGTTCCCGAAGCTTATTATTCGGTGGGCATTGATATTGCCCGAGACGGTGTGAGGCTTTGTGTTCTCGATTTTACGATGCAAGCTGTTTTTGAGAGATTTTGGGGAAATGAAATCGAAAGTGAAACTGTACTTTTTGAGATGGGGGAAACTGTTCGCACCTTAAAAAAGCAGTATAGATTTCTCGGAGCAGGTGTTGTTTCGCCGGGTCCTGTTGATAGTGTGAACGGAAAAATTCTTGAACCCGATGGACTTGATGCTTGGCATAATTTCAGTATAGATAAGCTTTCGGGGCTGCTGGAGCTTGATGTTATTTTGCAAAAGGACACTGCTGCTCTTGCGATTGCCGAAAAAAGATTCATCGGTGCTGACAAGTCATTTCTGGTTCTTCTTGCGGATCACGGTCTTGGAAGCGGTTTTATATATAAGGGAGAGCTTTTTGAATCTGCTTTCGGATTTGGAAGTGAGATAGGTCATATCAGTATTGATTTGAATGGTGAAAAATGCTCTTGCGGAAATCGTGGCTGTGCAGAGCTATATGCTTCCATACCATCTGCTTTAAAAGCCGCAAGAGCTTTTAAACCCGATATTATCTGGAGTGAGCTTGCTCAAAGCGATGATGATAGATACCGCAAAATATTGAAAAAGCAAGCAGAAGCCTTAGCTCTCGTTTGTGTAAATGCGATCAATATGCTTGAGCCTGAAGTAATTGTTCTTGAGGGTGATCTTTGTCTCGGATATGAACTTTTCAAAGAAAACATTGAGAGTATTATATCCGAAAGATGCTTTACAAAGGCAGGAAGAGGGGTAAAGATCATCTCTTCTGTACTTGGGCAGAACGCCCGTGCATTTTCTGCTGCAAATCTTGTTTATGAAAAATATTTTGGGAGATGAAAGTCTGAAAATGAATTTTCAGACATGGTTTTGTGACTTTCGAGGGCTGAACACCATCGATTTTGCGAGCAAAACCTGCCATAAATCCCAAAGAAAGGAAGGCTTTCCGAGAGAAAGCCATGGTCATAAAAATGAAAATTCTTGAAGAATGTAAAAAACAAAAAATCAAGGTTGCCGTTTTTGATTTTGACGGCACAATCTCAACTCTTCGTTGCGGTTGGGAGAGCGTCATGGAGCCTCTTATGCTTGAGATCCTCTATGGTGATGATCCGAGGGAGGAGCAGGTGCAATATGTGCGCTCATATATAAGTGCGTCTACAGGTATTCAGACTATTCTGCAAATGAAGTGGATATCAGAAGAACTCACAAAAATGGGAAGAGAAGCGCTTTCCCCTTGGGACTATAAGGCTGAATATAATCGCAGGCTTATGGAAAATGTCGAAAAGAGGCGTCAGTATGCTCTTGAAGGTCATAGGGATGATTTCATTATGAAGGGAAGTGAAAAGTTCCTTTCAGAGCTTAAGGCAAGAGGTGTCAAGCTTTATGCAGCAAGCGGAACTGATGATGCGGATGTTAAAAAAGAGGCTGAAATTCTCGGAATTGCAAAATATTTTGACGAAATTGCAGGCGCAATGCCGTTCTCCGAGGACTGCTCAAAGGAAGCAACTTTAAAGCGTCTTATTTCCATTGGTGGCAGCGAGGGTCTTCTTGTTGTTGGAGACGGCCCTGTTGAGATAAGACTTGGCAGAGAGGTTGGAGCTTCAACTATTGGAATTGTCGGTAAAGAAAAGGAAAGATGCGGATTTGACGCAGTTAAGGTTGAGCGTCTCACAAAGGCAGGCGCACATATTTTGTGCGATTGCTTTGAAAATTCGAAAGAAATTTTTGATTTTTTGGAGGGCTAAAAATGAGTGCAAGAGGAACATTTATCGGTGAGGGAAGAAGCAGGATGCTTGATTTTTCCGAGATAAAAACATATGATTCAAAAGACAGACATAATCTCGTTACAATAGAAAATCTCATGACACCGGGCGTAACACCCCATGATGACTATTCACATCCGGATTTTGATGAGCTTATTGAAAAGATAGTTGCCGCAAGAAAGAACGGCAGACCTGTAATATGGTCAATGGGTGCTCATGTTATCAAAAACCGCCTTTCAAGATATCTCATCGAGCTTATAAAGGCTGGCGTTATCACACATATTTCATCAAACGGAGCCGGAAGCATCCATGATTTTGAACTTGCATATCTTGGCGGTACAAGCGAGGATGTTCCCACAGCTATTGAGGACGGTTCGTTCGGTATGTGGGAGCAGACGGGCGCATGGATGAATGAGGCTATTCGAGCGGGTGCAAAGCTTGGACTGGGGTACGGTGAATCACTCGGAAAATATATTGCCGAAAATCCCGAAAAATTCCCCAATAGAGAGGACTGCGTTCTCTATCAGGCATATGTAAATAATGTTCCCGCAACATATCATATAGCCCTTGGAACTGATATCATTCATCAGCATCCGACCTGCGATATGAGTACCATCGGTGCTTGTTCGGGAATTGATTTTAAGAAGATGTGTGCCTCTGTCGCAGACCTTGAAGGAGGAGTTTTCCTCAATTTCGGCTCTGCCGTTATAGGGGCAGAGGTCTTCCTTAAGGCACTTTCAATTGCCCGCAATCTCGGATATGAAACCTTCCATATCACAACTGCAAATTTTGACCTTATCGACCTTGGGGACTATCGTTCAAAGATCGGCTATAGTGATCCCAATTACTACTATAGACCGAGAAAAAATATTGTCAATCGTCCCACAAGCCGCGGCGGCTTCGGCTGGCATTTTGTCGGTGACCATCAAATAACCATTCCGACGCTTTATGATAGGGTAATGAAGAAAATGTAACCGTAAAAGAGCCGCCTCAATGCAATTTTAAAGTGCATTGAGGCGGCTCTTTAGCTTTAATCAACTCTCGTAAATGTATCGTTTCAGTATTTCTTCGCGAAATTCGGGAGAAAGAGATGTAAATATGAGAGATTTCGGATAAGCTGAATTTTTTGATGCGGCTTGTTTTTGAAAATATTTAATATACAAATAGGACTCTCTCCAAGGCAATTCAGGCAGAAATAAGCTTAAAAATGCTCATCTGAATTTTCAAATGTAAGAACTGATAATATTCCCAATCAAATAGCTACTAGAGATAGAAAAAGTTGCCTATAAACAGGATTTTATCGCACCGTTAAATTCCTGTTTGACCATAATAAGCGTTATTTCCATGCTTGCGAAGATAATGCTTGTCAAGAAGCTCATCTTGAATAACGGTATTCGGAGCGATACCTAAGGTGTGCCAAGCCATGAACGCAACCTCTTCAAGGATTATGGCGTTTTCAACAGCCTTTTTGGCATTCTTTCCCCAAGTGAATGGACCGTGTGAAGCGACGAGTGCAGCGGGGATGGACAGTGGATCAAGACCTTCAAATGCTTCTGTGATCACCTTTCCTGTTTCCTTTTCATAATCACCTGCAATTTCTTCGGGTGTGAGCTTACGTGTTATGGGAATTTCACCGTAAAATGTGTCTGCATGAGTTGTTCCGAGTGGTGGAAGTGGTAATGCAGCTTGGGCAAAAACCGTCGCCCATCTTGAATGAGTGTGACATACTCCGCCTATATTATCAAATGTTTTATATAGTTCAATATGCGTTGGGAGATCGGAGGATGGGCGGAGCTCTCCTTCAACGATGTTTCCGAAAAGGTCAACTATTACGATATCATCCTCTGTCATTTTTTCGTACGGTATTCCGGAGGGCTTTATTGCAATATATCCATGTTCTCTGTCTATTTCCGAAACATTTCCCCATGTCAGAACGATAAGTCCACGATGAAAAAGAGACATATTAGCCTCAAACACTCTTTTTTTCATTTCTTCCATCATAATCCTAACCCCCATTGACATTTTTCTGCTTTGTGGTTATAATTATATATGAAATGACTGAAAATGCGCAATAGGTGGCGATATAATAGGCAAATGAGCAGAATTTGGAGAACAACTGAGCATGAAAAGAAGACAGGAACAGATATTGAATATAGTATCGGAGCGGACATTTATAACTGTAAATGAGCTTGCGGAACTGACATATACATCCCCATCCAGCATAAGAAGGGATCTTACATATCTTCAAAATAACAATCTTGTGAAGCGATCACACGGCGGCGTGACATTGCCTGAGCCTATAAGCGGTGTTGCGGGTTTTTATGACAGAACAAGAAAAAATATCCGTGAAAAAAGACTTATCGCACAGAGGGCATCATTGCTGCTTTGTGACGGTCAAAGAATCATCCTTGACAGCTCAAGTACAGCGGCTTTTTTACTGCCATACATTGCAAAATACAAATATGTAACTGTTTTTACAAATAATCTTACAACGGCCGTCAAAGCTATTGAACTTGGAATTGACACACACTGCCTTGGAGGGCATTCTGTGAATGGCTCACCCTCTCTTTCCGGAAGCGAAACCTTTGATGCTCTTTCAAAAATCAAAGCGGATATTTTGTTCTTTTCCTCACAATCGTTAAATTCCGATGGGGTGATTTCCGATTCCACAGAGGAAGAGAACTTTGTCCGTTCGCTTATGCTTAGGGCTGCAAAAAAGACCGTTTTTCTCTGTGACAGCGAAAAATTTGACAAGGAATCCACATATATTCTTACAAATTTGAACGAAATCGACCATTTCATATTTGATAAAGAATATGAGAAGCTTTCAAAAGAATGCTATAAAAATATTTTTTAATAAACTTAATGACACCATTTACATTTGAGATTGCAGCCTTTGAAAAATACGGTTGTGCGAATCCCCGGCCCGTCAACAAAGGATGTTCGCTGTATGTCAAAAATCATTGCTTTCATTTCCTTATTCTCCATGTATATGCCGTTTTATTATCTCCTCTTGAAATTCAGGAGACAACGATACAAATTTTGCAGAAAACCCTGTTACACGGACAATCAAATCCTGATAATTTTCCGGGTGTATTTGTGCGTCTTTTAATGCATCAAGCGACACACAGTTTATCTGCAAATGTTTTATTCCCAACTCAGCGAAGGCTCTTAATAACATTGCCAGTTGTTCTTTAGTGGTTTTTCCAAACGGAAGCTGAATGTCTAAAGAACTGGTGACGCATTTTTCTGTATCCAAACAGCATACGCTTTGCACAATATCTGACAAAGAATCTGCAGGATGATATTTAGATGGTCCTATACCTTGAGCAAACATTTCTCCACTACGACGGCCGTCAGGTGTCGCCCGCATCATTTTTGCCATCTGGAAGAATTCCCTGTAAACATAATAGTTGAGGAAAAAACTTCCCCCGTGTTCATTTTCTATGCCGTCAAGCGCATGGTATAAATCTCTGTGCAGGCGCTGACTCAGCTCATTTGACTCTTTTTCGTTATCTCCAAAATGTGGGCAATGTCTAACTTTATATAAAAGTTCATCATTGTTTTGCCAATTGTTTCTGACAGCGTCAAGGAAGCCTTTTAAAGAAATTATTTTTTCATCAAAGCACAATTTCTTTATCGCAAGCATAGTGTCAACATAATTAGCAAATCCCGCAACATCACAACTGTTAGGGTTATACACCGACCCGCCCTGTGTGTAGTCTTTTCTTGACTCCAGACTTCCGTTCCTCATAATGGATGTTACACACAAAGGATTTACTTTCCAAGCCAGTTTTCCATATTTGCCAATCGCTTCACACCTCCAGCGAATAACATTTGTAAGATTGGTTAAAAGAATTTTGTACACATCTTCAAAGCTTTGCGCATTTTTTAATGGAATACAGTTTACACCTGCATCAATATACTCCGGTTCGGGGCCATATACGGATTGTTCTAAGACGGTAACCGAATAAACGTAGTTTCCCCCTGCCATAGACTCTTTACTTGCAACCTTATTCTCCCAACAACCTACGGTTTCATAATTGCGCGCATCTTCAGTTGTCTTGCCTGCGTGCAATAAACCCGGAATAATACCGTCGTCACAGCTTAAGCCGATCGCGCTGTGTCCATTCACAAATCCCTGCGAAAGCTCCTCGAGATATTCTTTTGGAGAATTAGAACCAAAGCGAGCATGTATTTTGGGGAAAATACATTTCAATTCATACTGTGCCTGAATAAACATACTAGTCAATTCATTATATACCGGATTTCCTTCCGTGTCACATCCTCCGATACAGATTCCCATTTCCAACTCGTGATCATTGCCACTCTTAACAATGGTATCCTTATCATATTGCATATCGCCTAACAGCATAAACTGCTTGATAAGCTCATAAGCTTCATCTTTTGTTAAATTGCCGTTTTCAATATCTGTTTTGTATAAATCGTAGAGTATGTAGTCAACTCTTCCAAGCGTAGAATTACCAACGCCTTCCATTGCACCTAATACATTACGCGCAAACCAACAGGTGTTGAGTCCCTCAAAAAAGGTTTTGGGTGCCTCCCACGGAGCATGTTTTGCTGATGCGATTAACATCTCCATATTTTTGCGAAGCTTTGAATCCGCAATATTCTTTAGTTTTTCTTCCGCTGCTGCTGCGTAGCGTTCGCAAATACGTTTTGCGGCCAGCAATCCTCTTTGCGCACAATTTAAGAAATCTAACTCTTCTTTCGTTGCTCCGATTTTTGCTTTTTCTGCGTCTGAATAGTATTTCTTCATGCCATATTTTACAATATTTTCAACAGGCACTGTGTAATGAACATTATCGGTGTATGGTCCGCAACACAAAAACACCCTTAAACGTTGTTGCTTGTTAAATTTTCTCCATGTTTCAGGATCAGCATCTTCATATATATGATAATTTCTTCTATGCAGCCAATCGGCACAGGAATTACCAATTAAACCGGGACACAGTGTAATATTGTTTATAAAATAAAACGGAGTTTCTTCAAAAACGACTACATCAATGTTTTCAGCCAGAATATCATATTGTACCGCTTTTAATTCAAAAGAGTTCAATCCCGGGTGCTCTGCATCATATTGGTTTAACAAAACCTTTATCGGATGGTCGTCTCCGTATGAAACCTGCTCTAACATTTTAAAATAATCACAACACTTATTGCCTAATTTCTCTAAATTACTCATAATCTTTCTCCTTTCATACTTTCAAATGTGTACTCATGCTCATTACAACATAGTCAGGATTAAAAATCAAACATTGACTATGCAGATACAACAGCGCGTTTTGTGCTGTCGCTCCGGAAACACCGCAGTTATAACACTTTACACCATATTTTTTCCTAAGAGTTTGATAAACCTCAGCCATCCACAGTCCGTTTGCCGTTATGCTATCTCCAAAAAAACATATTACGTCCCCGTTTTTAAACATATTTTCTCTCCTCACATTTTGTTATGTATTGACAGATATCAAATATAGTGCTATACTTATAATATCGCATATATTTGCCAAAATATAGTTGAAAATAACATAAAAAATACAAAATTCCGAAAGTGGTGGTTTGATGCATTATAAAAAAATTTACATCGACAAATTTACAAAGCCCATCAGCCTGGGATACAGTAACAACGACACCTTCTCCGGTGACACAGTCATAACGATATATGACGACTACAAAATCAGTCTTGTTCTTACCGACAACTGTGGAGCAGTAATCGGAGATAATTTGATATTCCCCAAACGTGGGGATATCGTAATATTTCGTCCTAACGAGGTGCATTTCGGCAGATTCCCCGATTGTTGCGAATACAAATTTCTGTCTTTTCTGATTCCCGTTGATTTTTTTGATAATTTCTTCACCACAAGTAAAAACATCATCGCACCTTTTCTCGACAACAGCAATAACAAAATAAATCTGATTAAACTCCCCGAAAAAGAAAAGAGAAAACTAATTATGCTCGCAGAAGAGCTGCTTGATATTATAAAAGACGATATCGATTCTAAATCTTGCGACATTCTCATATTTGCAAAACTGATAGAAGCGCTCGATATTTGCAACAAGCACTATTTGTCCCAAAAGAGCTATACACAGGCGCCTGCTGTTCCATTTGTTGTGAACGAGACAATGCGCAAAATTGAAGATGATTTCCCTGATTTTTCAGGTTTGGACAAGCTGGCAACTCACTGTGGTTGCAGCGTTACATACCTAACACAAACCTTCCGCAAGTACACAGGGAAAAGCATTCATAATTATCTCACAGAGAGACGCTTGGAGAATGCTCGAAAACAACTGCAAAACGGCAGTTCTGTTACTGAAGCCTGTTACTCAAGCGGCTTTTCCGATTGCTCCGCGTTTATCTTCCGGTTCAAAAAGCATTATGGTATCACTCCCGGAAAATATAAAAAATGCCCGCCTATAATTGGATAGACGAGCATTTTTCCTATTTGATTTTCTCCGCTTCGGTAAGCATATTCTCAATAAATACCCCATATCCTCTGGTCGGGTCATTTACGAAAACGTGAGTAAAATGATGATACTGCATAGATGAATCATTGATTTGTTATTCTATTTCTATGGTAGATATGCTGTCTGCATACAATTCCATATACCAAAGCTTATCGTCAATTTTCATCTGTGCCTGACATCCATAACTGTTAGGATTGATGATCACCGCAATTTTTTTGCCGTCCCGATTATCGATCAATACGCCCTCGATCTCTCTTGGATATTTAGGGTAACTGCTCATATTCAGATTATAAGCGTTGCTTGTTGAGATAGGATAAATCTGTGAGTTTGAGGTTATATAAGGTGCGATATGGGAAAAGGCTTTGTACTGACCGCTGTAGGTCAGCTCGCCGTTTCTTGAATCTCTTGTTATTAAACCGCCGCATATGCCCAAAAATGGACCAACATTCGGACCGCCCGTTTCGTCAAGCATAAGATTCCACCCCGTGAACGAACGATATCCCGCTTTCAACGCTTTGATCATCATAAGCCCCCATTTGCACCAATCGGTATCATAATTATCGGTCAGTCTCGGACCGCCCTCGGTAAAGTGCAGAGGGAGGTTCGGGAATGCGTCTTTTACGATCTTCGTCTGCTCTATCGTTCCTGCATAGTAATGAAAAGCGATTCCATCGCAAGCTTCAGGTAAACCCTTGCAATTTTGCAGAGACCAAAGTACTCTGTCCGTACCTCTAAAGTTGTGGTCATACATCCATATCTTTGTGTCAAGAGCTTCCTCTGTGATCTTTTTACGCAAGATCTTGATAAAGCGTGCTTCCGTTTCGGGATGCCAGATGCAAGCAGGCATTTTTCCGCCTTGCTGTGTTTCAGGCTCGTTTTGCGGCGTGATCGCCGAAATTCGAATGCCGTATCCGGCGTACGCCTTGATAAATCTGACGATATAGTCGGCATAGCAATCCACATACTGCTCACGCATATAGCCTCCGCACATCAAGCCTCCCGTCTTCATCCATCCGGGAGGGCTCCACGGGGAAGCGAAAAGATATATATCGGGATTGATTTCAATGATTTCCTTGATGATCGGTATGATGTATTTTTCATCACGCTCAACCGAAAAATGCTCAAGAGATGTGTCAAAGGGATGATCGTCATACGAATATATCTCGGGGGAATAATCACTTGAACCAACACAAATTCTACCGACGGACAACCCCAGTTCATTCTTTGAATAGATGTGGCGCAGAAGCTCTTTTCTCTTCAAAGGATCCATCAAATTTAGTTCATAGCAGGATGAAGGCGTAATGGCAACACCAAACCCCATAAATCCGCTGCAACCATGATCGGCAACCTGAAGTATCTCTGCGCCGGGAACGTATTGTGAAGCAAATATTTCACGTTCAAAAAGGGAATGATTTTGATCTGTAAATATAATTTTTCCAATCATATTGATTCCTCCATAATTGTATTTTTTAATATTATACTACGATTATGATCAACAAACATTAGATTTTTTGTTTTAATTATTGTATTTTTCAATATTTCATGGTATAATAAGGATAATATAAGCGGGAGGTGCGTATGGATAAGGAAAATGTACTGAGATGGTTTTGCTCCGATGTTGATTTTCGTGTCACGAAGGTGCTGAAGCAACACTGGTATAAAAGTAAATACAGCTATTTGAACGATCCGAGACCGGATTTTGGGTTAATGCTTCTTGTGAGTGGAAGAGTAGATTTTTTAACTGAACAGGGGACGGTGTCTGCTCACGCCGGAAATCTTGTTTTTTTACCGAAGCATTCTCGATATGAGGCTTTTTTTTCGGATACAGCCGATGATTATCTTATTTGCTTTGACACGAACGAGAACGGTTCTTTGTCATATTCACCGATGATTTTATCCGAATCGGCTGACGTTGCATGCTATGAAAAATTTCGCAACTTATCTGACGAAAACAAATATACCACACGGACACAGTTGTATAACAAAGGCTCCTTTTTGTTGCTTTTGGACAGTATGGTGGAATCGGTTAAAAACGATAGTGACGAGCATACCCAAATCGTGAAACGCGCGTGTGAGTTTTTACAAAAAAACGAAAAGATTACGATTGAGCAAATCGCAAAAAACTGCGCGGTAAGCACAAGCTTACTGCGTCAAAGCTTCCTTGAGAAGCTTGGGATTTCTCCGATACAATATCGAACGGAGATGAAAATGAGACAAGCCGCATATCTGATCGAATCGACAAATATGACCGTGAGCGAAATTGCAGAGTATCTGTCGTTTTTTGATGCGGCATACTTTTGTAAAGTGTTTCGTTCTCACACCGGCATGACTCCCACGCAATATGCAAAAAGCAAGCGAATATAAAATAAAGGCAATATCATGTCGTTTGACGTGATGTTGCCTTTTTTATAATTATAGCTTTGTAAAGATATTTTTATTGAATATCCTAAAACGTGTTTACGATAGGTGTACTCATAAACTTGAAAAACAAGGGATGTTTTTGTTTTTTGTCAATCGACCTCACAACCGTTGGCATCGACCCATTTTTTTGTATCTGCGTCGACACAAATCAATAATTTGTTTAAATCAGTATCGAAAATCTGCTGTCCCAAGGATGGATAATAGCTCAATCTTTCTGCAGTGCTGCAAACAGTTTTGTGAGTCATATTGATTGTGCGGAATCCTACGCCCGAGCCGTTTTCAAAAAGCTTAAAATTTGTTTCATTGGTATGGTTCCAATCAGGCTGAAGAGTGTATTCAATTCTTCCGCAAAAAGCTCCCGGGTGAATCTCACGCATGGCATCACCGAGCTTTCCACCGGGTGTTTGAGAAGCTAAACGCTCGATGTTAAAGCTTATCATAGAAACTTCCTGTCCGCCAATCAGAATACTGCCATCGCGTGCATGATCACCGCACAGATTAAACAAAGGTAAATTTACATTTCTCTCGTCGCAGCAGTTGATCATCGTTATAGGATGGTTGTAACCGCAATGAAAACCGTAGTTGCCGAAAGTGTAGCCATAAACGCTATGTACAGCAGCGCAATTTATCATAACAACGTGTTCACCGCCTACCTGTATTCCCTCATAGAAATCAGATGCTGAAACGTTATCATAGCGTACGATAAAGTTATTGCTTCCGTCGGTCATCGTCAAACCAATGCATCCCTCTACCGCACGATCGGCAACTCCAAGATATGTATTTTGGGATTTTCCGCTAAGAAAGACGTTTTTCATTTGAACACGGTCGCATCTGCGAAGATCAATGCAACGGACAGCCTTTTGATTATGGGCAAGTGCTAATACAAAATTTTCAAGCTTCAATATAGAGCCGCTGTAAAGCCCGTTTTCCTTCCATTGGGTACGAAAAACCGAGTATTCACCGTTTTCTATCGTGGCGAGTGCCTCTTCGGACACGTCGAACTCAACTCCTTCATGGTTCTGCGTAAAGGGAGAGGTTTGTCCAATGAGCTCCAGCTCTTTATAAAGTGCAGGTGTCCGAATTGCTGCCATAGGTCCACCGTCACCGAAATCATAAAACCCATCGATCGAATAATTGCCATTCAGAAAATAAATGCCTTTTTTTGATTCTGCGGCGGCATTGATTGCTTGATTTATGACAAGCTCATCGTTTTTTCCGGAACAAACAAAATCTATGTCATCATTTTCGTTGAATATTGAATTTGATGCAGCAACGGTAATATAAGGTGAATAACTCATAAAATCTTCTCCTTTAAGTTTTAAATATTTAAAAATACTATGGATGCAAGCCCTGTTAAGAAGCCTACAAACTGTATTTTTGTAAGATTTTCTTTATAAAAAATCTTTGAAATGATATATGTAACAATAATTCCGCCTGCAGAAATCAACGGAAACATAACGGATACTGCCATCATTCCCGATAATACCATAACAAGTAAATTAACGACACCATTCATAGCGCCTGAAAGAACAGCAGTAAACCGAGCATGATACAGATATTCCATAAAATTGGATTTGTCTGATATCGGCACTGCCGCTATAAAAATTAAAGTAACGATTACAAGGGAAAGTATCATAAATTCATTTTTGTATTCACTGTCAAACGTAAGCTGCTGCATTTTCTGAAAGGTTGAACAAAGTCCATTGCCTAAAAACGAAAGAAAAACAAATAAAAGCCATTTCGGTGTAACAGGGTACTTGTCATTTTTCTTGTTTACAAGGAAAAGTGAAACAGCAAGCAGACAGAGTCCGATAATAAAATATACGCTCATTGTTTCCTTTAGAAAAATGATTCCGTAAAAGGTTGGAAGCATAAGAGAATATGAAATCATGAGCGACGAGAGGGATAACGGGCCATTGGCAACAGCAAGCAGTCCGAACAATGTAGCGGCTGCAAAAGACACTGCAAAGGTAATTGCATATGGAATGATTTTCGGATTCCAAAGAAATTTTGTTGATGTAACGATAAAAAACAACATCGAGAAAAACGATGTGAGAGCGGCGAAGGTCATAGAGCCGCCCCCTCCGGTTTTTTCTGTATACATTTTTTTGAAAACATTTTGTCCGGAAATGCCGAAAATGATAATTAACAAATATAAAACATGCATTGTTTTACCTCTTGATTTTTACTGACGGAATAAAAACTCCTGTCAGATTACACATATTATACAACATTTAATGCGTTTTTGTAAATGAATTTTTTTCTTTATATATTGCAATATCTTCCCGACTGTGGTATAATTTTAGCAGAGGTGTTCTTATGATTATAAAATATAATACTGTGCTGTTAAACAGAATTATTAAAAATATATATGACCTTACAGGTGTTTCAATATCCGTACTTGATACAAAATATAACCTGCTGGCAAATTGCAAAAAAGCTTATGACTATTGCTCTGTTTTGCAAAAGACAGAAAGACTTCATTGCCGTGAATGTGATATGAAAATATTGGAAAAATGCAGAAATTCAATGAAACTTGAGAAGCACATTTGCTTTGCGGGGCTTTATGATGCTGCAATGCCGATTATCAAAAATGATACTATCGTTTGCTTTGCGATTATGGGAAGAATTCGCTCTTCAAATTCCCCCATAGTCCCTCATCTTCCTTCTGACATAGATGATAAAACAACTGAAAAATTACAGAAACTATATAACGAACTGCCGTTTATAACAGAGGAAAAATTGATGTCATTATATGACCTTTTGTCCTTTGTTATATTTGACAGTGCAATTCAGATTGTGTATGACCCTCTTACAAGTGAAATTATAAATTTTATAGAGGCGAATTTATGTGAAAAACTGACCATCAATGATTTGTGCTCGAGGTTTCATGTATCAAAAAACAGTCTGTATAAGGCTTTTAATGATAATTTGGGTAGCACAGTAAATATGTACATTACTGAGCAGAGATTGAACTGCGCAAAGGAGCTTCTTCTTAAAACAAAAGATCCTGTTTATATGATATCACGGAATGCGGGCATAGAAAATTACGCATATTTTTGCAGATTATTTAAAGAAAAGAATGGCATTACTCCAACGCAATATCGAAAAACACAAAATATAAATTAAAATAGATAAGTGGGGCAGTTCACAGTTGTGAAGCCCCACTTGTTTTATTTGATTTCATCAACCGCTGCCAGCATATTCTCAATAAAAATCCCGTAGCCGGTGCTTGGGTCGTTGACCATGACATGAGTTATGGCTCCGATGAGTCTTCCGTTCTGAATTATTGGAGAACCGCTCACGACTGTTGTCAATAGGGGACAACAATTTACTTTAATGATGTTCTTTTAATAATGTTATCCTGAAGTGGCTCAGATAAATTTACAAAATAATCTGAAAAACCGCTGACTCTTACTCTCAAACTTTTGTACTTTTCGGGATTTTCTTTTGCAGCAATCAATTCTTCTGCTGAAACAGAGTTAATTTGAATTTGCGCACCCCCGTTTTTGAAGTATGTTTCTATTAGTATTGCAGTCTTTTTAAAATTTTCATCATTATCAATCAAGGCAGAATCCACATTTATATTTGTTACGGTAACTCCTGCAAAGTGACGGCTGGGATCATAATTTGCAACAGAATTTAAAAGAGCTGTAAGACCTTCTCTGTCCCTGCCTTCTGTCTGACCTACTCCTATAGTTTTGAAAGGCTCTCCTTTAAATCTTCCGTCGGGAGTAGCACCTGTAACCGCTCCAAAGACTTTATGATATTCTCTGTATCCCGGTGCAACAACACCTATATAATGTTTGCCGAATATATCGGTTTTATCTTTTGCGAACTCATTTATTGCTGTTGTAACTCTTTTTGCAACCTCGTCTGACAATTCATAGTCGTTGCCAAAAAAATTGCCTTTTTTTAAAATCATACTGTGAAGATGTTCGTAACCATCCCAGTTATTTTCCAGAGCATTCAGCATTTCTTCTGCAGATACAATTTTTTCATCAAATACGAACTGTTTAATAATTGCAAGAGAATCTATTGTACACATAAGACCTGCACCACCGCCCATTTCAGAAAAACCGGAGGCACCGCCTTTATGCATTGACAATCCTTTTTCTATACAGCCTGTCATAAAAAGGCTTCCGAGTATACATTCATCCTTTGATGCATAAGCATGAAGCATATTTCCGACTTCCATATCTCTTGTTAGATGTTTGTGAAGCTCGTCTTTGTATATTTCAAAAAATTCATCAAAGTTTTTTGCTTTTATTATATCTTCTTTCCTGTTATACAGAGTATCGTTTAACGGTTTAACCTGATTTGCATATCCTGTTCCGTACCATAATCCGCCTGATAGAGCAATCATATTGCAACCTATTGTTACATAACTTATGGCCTCTTCCCATGATACATTGCAATTTTTCATAAGACATTCAATTTTTACATCGTCATTTACAAAGGCAATTCTTTGATGAGGGTCTTTTCTTTCCAAATCCATAACGTGGTAAAAAGTATCAAATGGAGTTTTTTTTGTCCATCTGAAGGTTACCTGTGGTATGTATAACGGCAGTTCCAGAAGCGAGGTTAAAATAAGTTCTGATAATTCGTTATATCCATCCTCTCCGTCTGCCGTATATCCGCCAAGAGAAAAATTACTTTCTCCACCTTTTGTAAAAGCAGCACTCTCAACAGGTGTACAACTCTGAACGCGGATGAAAAGCTCCTGCAGGAGTTCCTTTGCAAACTCATCTGTTATGCTTCCATTTTCTATATCTTGCTTATAATATTTGTATAACCAACGGTCAGGCAACCCAAGACTGTCAGATAAAAAGTCAAAGCAAAAATACAAGCTCTGTATTGCTTCATAAAAGCTTGTTGCAGGATAACGTGGCACACGCTTCAAGTTTTCAGACATTTTTAAAAGCTGTTGTTTTCTTTCGGGGGTGTTCTCTGTCAATGATCTGTTGTAGCACTCATCTACGCATTTGTTTTCCCATGCAATTATACCATCACATACCATAAGACATGCATTTAAGAAATCAGTTTTATCTTCATCTTCAGAAAACTTTTCCAATGATTTGTATATCTGCTCTTTTATTCCTTCTATACCTACTTCAATGATTTTGCCAAAATCTGCGGTTGCGTGTTGCCATCCCCAAAATTTAAAGTAATCAAAAGGTCCATTTTGGAGATCAAAGAAATGTTGCTGAATTTCTTTGGTATGCTTAAATCCTTTTTTCTTCATAAAATCCGAAGGATATGGGCATTTGTCAAACCTTATCATACCAACCATTAATGCTCCGTCAGGAATTGCAACCTCTTGTGCAAGCATATACTCACATAATCTTTTAGTTTCTCTACATCTTTCGGACAATAAATAATCTGCTCTGTCATATTCGATTTCTCTTGGTTCGGGATAAATTGTCTTTTTTAAAACATAATTTACCATATTCTCAATTCGTTCTGTCATAAAATCACCTCCTGTATTATTGACAAATTAAGGATATCACAATTATTTAAATAAGTAAATAAACAAAACCATAATTTTATACTTTTTCAAACAAAAATATTGCATATGTTTTAAAAGTATGATATAATCTTGAGGAGGAGTTGAGAAGTATGATTCAACATGACAAGATTAAAATAAACGATATTATTTTCGTTAACCACCGTATCGGTAATAAAAAAGGAAGTTACACAAAATTTGAAACTGATTATGTTTTTCATTATCAGTTATTGTATAAACTCTCCGGAGAAGCTATTATTACCTTTGACCGAAAACAAGTAACAGAAAAAGCTGACTGCCTACGTTTTTTACCAAATCCGGCTCATTTCAGGTATGCTCCTCTCTATACTGCAGAAGTTATTGAACAGGGAGAAAGCATTAATATAGGTTTCACCTCAGATTCTCCGCTTCCTAATGAGATAACAGTAAAAAAATATGACAATTCCCTGATATTAAAACAACTGTTTCAGAAACTGCAAAAATATTGGTATTATAAACCTGACGGTTATTATTATAAGTCTATGTCTGTCTTGTATGATATTTTTGCTGAAATTTCAAAGGCAGAAACAAACTATCTGCCCTCACACATATATAGTAAAATCCAACCTGCTATAGAATATATTGACAACAACTTTACTAATCAAAATATTGACTGTTACCACCTTGCAAATTTGTGCAATATAAGCCACACATATATGACAAAGTTATTTAAAAAACGATTTGGCATAACTCCTGTAAAATATATCATGTCAAAAAAACTGCAATACGCATGCGAATTGATCAATACAAGGCATTATAATATAAACGAAATATCTGAAATTGCCGGTTTTTCAAATGTGTATTATTTCAGCAGAGTTTTTAAAAATAATATTGGTTGCAGTCCGTCTGAATACATAAAAAATGCTCACCTATGAAATATAAGTGAGCATTTTTGCTATTTGATTTTCTCCGCTTCGGCAAGCATATTTTCTATAAATATGCCATAACCTCTTGTTGGATCATTCACAAATACGTGTGTCACAGCTCCCACAATTCGGCCATTTTGCAGGATGGGTGAACCTGACATGCCCTGAACTATGCCGCCTGTGATCTCAAGTAGAGCAGGGTCTGTCACCTTTACGGTGAAGCATTTATTTGATTCTTGCGAGGCGGAATAGTTGATGGCGGAAAGCTCTATTTCATATTCCTTTGCACCGCTCTCATCGAGAGTACAGATAACGGTTGCCTTTCCGCTTTGTATTTCACTTTTTAGTCCTATCGGGAGAAGTGTTTGAGCTTCTCTCGGTTTTTCTGTATAGATCCCGAAAACACCGCAATTTGTGTTTTTCAGCACGGCACCAAGCTTTTCTCCGTCAAAAAATCCTTTGATCTCACCAGGCTCTCCCACAAGCCCTTTTTTTACACCGTTTATGCTCACACCCATCAGATTCCCTTTTTCCATGGGCATAAGAGCACCGCTCACGGGATCGCAAATTCCGTGACCAAGCCCACCAAAGCTGTTGTCATCGGGGGAGAGATAGGTAACTGTGCCGATTCCGGCTCCGCTGTCCTTTATCCACATTCCGGTCTTATAAAGTCCATCTTCCTTGGATTTCACAGGAGTTACCGAGGCTTCAAATTCCTCTCCGTTTCTTTTGCAGGTGAGTGTGAGAGAATTACCATTACAGCTTTCTATCATTTTTGTAAGTGATTCTGCGCCCGAAAGCGGCTCGCCGTTGCATTTTATTATTATGTCGTTTTCTCTGATCCCGGCATCATGTGCGGGATTTGAATTGCCGTTTTCTGTTTCAACCGCTGAAATATCCACAACAACTATTCCTTCGGTATAGAATTTAACACCGAAGGGAAAACCGCCAACATAAAGGCAAAGATCATCATAATAATCTATACTGACTTTTTTCAGCGGCAGAAATCCGAAGAGCTTTGCTTCGCCCTTCAAAGTCATCTTGTGCTCAGGTGTTGCGGAAACGGGAAGAGCATTGTCTGTTTCAATTTTAATGAATACATTTTCCGTTGGTTTCTCTCCGAAATGATATGACAGTCTTTCGGGAACAAGCAGATCCGCTATTCCCATTATAAAAGCGGTCATAACCATGAGAACGGTCAGAGTGACCGATGTTATTTTTAAAATTTTTGCTTGCATTTTCATTACTTCCTTTGCTTTGACTTTGTCTGTGCTTAATTTGCTCAAAAAAAGACATTTAATGTGTTACAAAAAATATTTTTTGCACCATAATATGTTTTGAACAAAATGTAAAAAGTATAAAATATATTGACTTTTCGGGCTTTTATGATATAATTAGTTTGCAAACAAACTAATTTGGAGGATATATATGAAAAAAATGGAATGCAAATGCTCCTGCCATGGAAAAATTGAAGAAAATCCTGTGATGATCCTCAATAGTATCGCAAGGCTTTTTGATGCAAGAGCCAGAAGCTCCGGAGTTTTTCCCGATTCGCTTCCGCATAGCAGCAGAAGGCTTATGAGGATACTTTCGAAATGCGAAGGAGTTTCCATGATAGATCTTGTGGAATATACTCATCTGAGCAAGCCGACCGTAAGCCTTGGGATCAAAAAAATGGAAGAGATGGGGCTTGTTTCAAGGGAAAGCGATCCCGATGATGCAAGAATTTCCAAAATATATCTGACCGAAAAGGGAAAGACACTTGAGAGACAGAATTTTGAAAATCTTCAGAGCATAGACAGATATGTTATGCGAGGACTTAGTGATGAAGAGATAAAAACTGCAACCGAAATACTTTTAAAAATGAGAAAGAACCTTTTATGTGAGGAAGAAACAGAATGAAGCTTGCAAAATATTTAAAACCGTATTTGTTTTTTGCTATAATCTCACCGATCCTTATGATAGGTGAAGTAATGGCAGACCTATCACTTCCGAAGCTCATGTCATATATAGTTGACTTCGGAATTGCCGAGGGCGGTCTTGAGGAGATCGTGGATTCCGGGATGCCATATGAAATAATGACAGCTCTTTTTGGCAGCGATTTTACACAAATGAATGTAATTATTACTTTCGGTGTTATGATGCTGCTGATAGTTCTTGTTGGTGGATTTTTCGGAACAATGTGTGCATATACCGCCGCAAAAGCTTCTCAGGGATTTGGACACGATCTGCGCTGCGATGCATACAGAAGAGTAATGTCCCTCTCAATTGAGCAGACAGACAAATTTACAACAGGCTCTCTTGTTACAAGAATGACGAATGATATTGCAATGCTCATCGAGCTTGTTGAAATGATACTCAGAATGTGCGTGAGATCGCCTATGTTCCTCATTGGCGGAACTGTTATGCTTCTTTCGCTGAATTTGAAATTCGGAGTTGTTCTTCTTTGCTCTCTGCCACTGCTTCTTGCAACTCTCATTCTCGTTCTTTCAAAATCAATACCGCTATTCAGCACAGTTCAGAAAAAGCTTGACAGAGTAAATTCTGTTGTGCAGGAAAATGTAAGCGGCGCAAGAGTTGTAAAAGCATATGTAAGAGAAGATTATGAAACAAACCGTTTTTCGACTGCAAACGGTGAGCTAAAAGACATAAATCTCCGAGTACTTCGCCTTATGGCGATAATTCATCCTGTTCTAAATATCCTCCAGAATCTTGCAATCATAGCCATAATTCTTATTGGTGGAATTGATATTAAAAACGGCATAGCGGGAATGAGCGTCGGAAGCGTCATGGCAGGAATAACATATGTAACTCAGGTTATAATGTCTATTATGATGGTGACTATGATGTTCAATTCCATTTCCCGTGCCATTGCATCGGGTAAGAGAATAAATGAGATCATGGATTCTGATCCTACCGTAAAGAGCGGACTCTCTGACGGCTCATCCGACGATATTGCGGTTTCCTTTGAGAACGTCAGCTTCCGTTATCCGGGAACTGCAGGCGAAGATGTTCTTCATGATATAAACCTCAATATAAAACGAGGTGAAACACTTGCCATCATCGGTTCAACGGGATGCGGTAAAACTTCGCTTGTGAGCCTTGTTCCGAGATTTTATGATCCGAGTGCCGGAAAAGTCAAAGTCGGCGGTATTGATGTAAAGGATTATAAGCTTTCTGTTCTCAGAAACAAGATTAGCTATGTTATGCAAAAGAGTGAGCTTTTCTCGGACACCGTTGCAAATAACATTCGCTGGGGTAAAGAGGATGCCACGCTTGAAGAAATAAAAGATGCGGTTGAAACGGCGCAGGCAAAGGACTTTGTTGAAAACCTGCCGAATGGATATGATGATTATATTGCCGAAAAGGGTGCTTCGCTCAGCGGCGGTCAGAAACAGAGACTTTCAATTGCAAGAGGCGTTATCAGAAAGCCCGAAATTTTGATTTTTGACGATGCAACATCTGCTCTCGACCTTGTGACCGAGGCAAAGCTGAGAAAGGCACTTCACGAAAAAATGAAGGATACGACCGTCATAATGATCGCACAGAGGATCGCATCGGTCAAGGAGGCAGACAGAATCGCTGTTATCGAAGATGGCACGATAAAGCATTGTGCGCCTCATGAAGAGCTTATGCGCATAAGTGAAACATATAGAGATATCTATGATTCCCAGATGAAGAACGGTGGTGATATAAGTGAATAATCAGAGAGGACCGCAGATGGGAAGACCGGGAGGTCAAGGTCCCGGCAGAGGCGGCGGAGGTCCGATGAACGCAAGGATCAACCGTGAAAAGCCGAAAAACTTGAAGCGCACAATCGGCAGACTTTTCCGATATATCGGAAAAAGCAGCGCAATTCTTGTGGCACTGCTCGGAATTATGATCTGTGTTACCGTTATCGACCTTTTAGGCCCGTTTTTTCAGCAAAAGGCAATTGATACCTTTAAGATAGTCGGAGATAAAACCATAGTTGATTTTGAATCACTGACAGTTTATCTTGTCATAATGGCTATTATATTCGTTATAAGCTCTGTTTTGTTTTACGCTCAGGGACTTCTTTCCGCAAAGCTTTCCCAAAGTACAGTATTTATAATGAGAAACGATCTTTTCAGAAAGATATCGAGGCTTCCCATAAGCTATACCGATAATCACAGACATGGAGACATCATGTCAAGAATGACAAATGATGTTGAAAATGTTTCAAATGCTGTTTCCTCGTCAATAACAATGCTGTTTTCAAGCATTATGACGCTTTGCGGCGCATTTGCAATGATGATATATTACAGCTGGCAGATAACACTTATTGCCATTCTGACAATTCCGATAACAATTTTAGTATCGACCAATCTCGCAAAATTCATGCGAAAATATTTCATTCGTCAGCAAAAGCTTCTCGGAAAGCTAAACGGTGAGGTTGAAGAAATGGTAACCTCATATAAAACCGTTGTTGCATACGGTAAAGAGGAAAAAGCAGTAAACAATTTTGCATCAGAGAGCGAAGCACTTCGCAAAAACAGTATCTCCGCAAGAGTTTGGGGCTCGGTTATGGGACCTGTTATGAATTTCCTTGGAAATTTCCAGTATGTTCTCATTGCCGCAAGCGGTGGATTTATGATGCTGAAGGGTCTTGGAATTACCATCGGTGCAATTCAGGCAATGCTTCAGTATTCAAAGAAGTTCACCCATCCCATAAATCAGATCGCAAATCAGTATTCTGCAATTCTGACAGCACTTGCAGCGGCAGAGAGAATCTTTGAGATAATGGACAGTGAAAACGAGGTGGACGAAGGCAAAACCGAGTTTGATGCAGAGAACATGAAGGGTGAGATCGTATTTAAGGATGTCGATTTTTCTTATGTTGAAGGTAAGCCTGTCCTTAAAAAGCTGAATCTTAAAGTTGAGCCGGGACAAAAAATAGCAATTGTCGGCGCAACAGGCTCGGGCAAGACCACAATTGTTAATCTTCTCACCAGGTTTTATGAGATAAACAGCGGTACTATCACTGTTGACGGTGTGGATATAAAAGATATCCCGAAGGATGTTCTCAGAAAGTTTATCGGCATTGTTCTTCAGGATACCGTGCTTTTCTGCGACACTATAAGGACTAATATTAAATACGGAAATGATAATGCCACAGAGGAGGATATCAAAAAAGCAACAAAAACCTCAAATGCCGATAGGTTTATTGAGCGTTTGCCTGAAGGCTATGATACGGAGCTTACCGAAGCGGGTTCGAATCTCTCACAGGGACAGAGACAGCTTCTTGCCATATCCCGTGCCGTGCTTGCAGATCCGAAAATCCTCATTCTCGACGAGGCAACATCATCCGTTGATACACGAACAGAAATGCACATTCAGCAGGCAATGGTAAATCTGATGAAGAACAGAACATCACTAATTATTGCACACAGACTTTCTACCATTCGTGATGCGGATGTGATAGTTGTTCTTTCGGGCGGTGTTATCGTTGAAAGCGGCAATCATGAGGAGCTTCTTGCGCTCGGAGGAGAATATTCAAAGCTTTATAGCAACCAGTTTGCAGGTATCGCAACATGATAGAGTCTGATAAGTTGCGCTTTGAGCTTTGCATAAGAGAAAATATACTCTCCGAGCGACGGGACGGAGAAAATATCGGAACATATAAAGAAAAAAGGCTTCATCAGATCCTCAAAAAATTTATTGAGGAGGATGAAACCATGCATGAGAGGGCGATAGGACCATATGTTGCCGATGTTTTGAGAGAAAACGAGATCTATGAGATACAGACGGGAAGCTTTTTTCCGATGAAGGAAAAGATTAAATATTATCTTGAGGAAACAGATTATTCTATAAACATTATCAGACCGTTGCCGTATATAAAATGGTGCATATGGATAGACCCTGATAGCGGTGAGATAAGGTCGAGAAGAAAGTCAAGCAAAAAGACTTTGCCAAAGGATGTTATGCGTGACTGGCTGTTTCTATGCGACTTTCTCGGAAACGAGCGTTTAAAGATAACATTTTTACTGCTCGAGGAGGAAGAATATCGTTTTCTTTGCGGCTGGAGTGCAGATAAAAAGCGAGGATCAAGGAGATATCAGAGGATGCCGCTTGGTCTGATTGATGAAAAGGTGTACGGCAGGGCAGAGGATTATCTTGAATTTCTGCCTGAAGCTCTTGGGGATAATTTTACCGCAAGTGAATATATGAAGGCATCGGGAATCCGCACATATGGTGGATATGCGGCTCTCAAAATTCTTTGCCGTCTTGGGTTTATTGAGAAGACCAATGAAAAAAGAGGACAGAGCTTTTTGTATAAAAGGAACTGAAAAGGTCGGAAAAAACAAGTAAGCACAAGGCTTTCCTTTAGATTGCCTTGTGCTTCTTTTTGAATTTTTTCTCTTATTTTTAACTTTTTTATTCTTACTATTATCTACTTGTGGTATTACAGCTTTTTCGACAGTCTGAACTGAAAAGATCGGGCATTGCCCGACCTTTTCAGTTATATATTTTCTTGTATTTTCCCGGAGTGTAACCCGTTTCAGCCTTAAACACCTTGCTGAAATAATAAACATCTCCAAATCCGCACATATCAGAGATTTCCGATATTGAAATTTTGTGTTCAGTAAGAAGAATTATAGCGTTTTCTATTCTTTTGGTTGTCAAATATTTATTCGGTGTTGTTCCGAATTGCTTTTTGAAGAGCTCATTGAATCTTCTGCGGGATATCTTGCTTTCATCAGCAGATCTGTCAAGACAGTCCTTTTGCTCAAAATGAAGATCAATATATTCCTTTGCTGCGATCATTCTCGGATCTCTCGGAGAATATTCTTTTTGCCTGTGCTCCTCAAAAATTGCGCAGAGTCTGTAAAAATAGCTGAGAGCCATGGCATCTCCTCTGTCTGAAAGTGCCCTTTGTGTTTTCATCTTGTTGAAGAGATTGACACATTCGGTGATATTATTGAGTTTTATGCAAAAGCTCGGTGTTTCAATCGGCTCATAGGTCGTAAAGGAAACGGCAATTGATGAAACATCGGTGTCGCATGCAAAGGTCTGAACATCATTGTCTTCATATTGGTTTAAAAAATATATGCAGTTGTCGGTGGCAACGATCTTCCTGTCTCCAAAATCATGAATGGCTTTTCCTTTTATCTTGATTTGAAGGGTTGAATATTTTTTTCTATCCTCTTTCCACTTGGCATTTTTAGTGTTATGATAGAGAACAGCCCCTATGTTTTTTACTCTCAGATCCTTGAATTCCATCTTATCACCTCTTCCTTATTATACAATATTTTTTTGCATATGTAAATACTTTTTCAGAAAATCTATTGACAATGGGGACATTTTGTTGTAAAATTGAATAGAATCACGGAAATTAAAGGAGAAATAACATGATTTTGTCAACAAACACAAGCTTTTTAGCCAGAAAATTCGGTCATAAAAAGGCCATAGAAATGATCGCTGATGCCGGATTTGATGCATATGATATGTCCTTTTTTGACAATCAGAATGTGGATGAAAATCCTTTTTACAGTGAAGGATATCTTGAATACGCAAAGGAGCTTCGTGCCTATGCCGATAAGATCAGAATCAAATGCAATCAGGCTCATGCCCCCTTCGGATCAAGCTTCGGTGATCCCCAGAAGGATGCGGACAGATTCGATCTTATAGTTCGTGCGATGGAGTGCGCATCAATTCTTGGAGCCGGTGATATCGTTGTTCATCCTTGCCAGCACCTTACCTATGCCGAGAAGGGAAACCCGGAGATCCTCAAGGATATAAATATTGATTTTTATCGCAGACTGCTTCCTTTTGCGGAGAAATACAATATAAGAGTTGCTTGTGAAAATATGTGGCAGCACGATTCAAGATTTGACAAAATCGTTCACAGCACCTGCGCTTCTCCCGATGAATTTGTTGATTATATTGACAGTATCGGCAGTCCATATCTTATCGCTTGCCTTGATGTTGGTCACGCAGCACTTGTAGATGAAAAGGTAGAGGATATAATTTACGCTCTCGGTCATGACAGACTGAAGGCTCTTCATGTTCATGATGTTGACGGTCATTCCGATCTTCATACTCTTCCTTATCTTTCAAAGATTGATTGGGATGCTGTTCTAAGTGCACTCAAAGATATTGATTATGACGGTGATTTCACCTTTGAAGCATCGAGTTTCCTTATCAGAATGCCTGATGAATTGCTTCCGGCAGGGCTTCGCTTTATGTGTGAAACCGGAAGAGTTATGATAGACAGAATAGAAAAATAAAATTTTTACAGAACCGAGCTTTTGCTGGGTTCTGTTTTTTAGTGTTGATTATTTATATTATTGCATTCAATCGGCTCTTGAAATTGTCTTTTTTCGGATGTATAATTAAATAAACAAAAAGTAGATGTTTTAAATCGTTTTTTTGTTCAAATCTGCTTGTTTTTTTGTGGATGGTAATGTATAATTAACATAATAACGGAGGTGTCGATAAGTGAAAAGATTGGTTTGTTTAGTTTTTATATCTGTTTTGGCTTTGGTTCTCATATCATGCGGAGAAAGCATCAGCGCACCCACATCGGATGCAACAATAACTCTTACAGATCTTAACGGTGAAAAGGCGGATATTGATGTGAATGAGGATATCGATGTTTCCTCATATAGAATCATCCGCTCCGACACTGAAAGAGATGCTGTCAAGAATGCTGCAACTGAGATCAGAATGGCTGTTCTTGAAAAAACAGGCATTAAGCTTGATCTTGTTACCGACTGGAATGCAAGCGGAAGCTCATCTAAGGAGATCGTTGTTGGCGTGACAAAGGACGCAAACTCATCTTCGCTTTCAGAGGGACTTGGATATTATGATTTCAAGATCGCAGAGAAAAACGGAAAGATTTATATTCTCGGTGGCTCGGATGAGGCACTGGGTGAGGCAGCAGCGCTGTTTGTCAAATGCTTTATTTACGGAGAGAATAAATCTATTCTTGTTCCGGCCGACGAGGGATATACTTTCCTTAAAAGCTTTATTTTCGATAAGCTTACAATTGACGGTGTTGATATTTCCGAGTTTTCTGTTTATTGCACAGATAAGGTCACAGTCGACCATTCCAACATAAAAACTCATAAAATGGCTGAGGAGCTTTCTCTTCTGATGAAGGAAAAGCTTGTTGGAATTGATATTCCCGTTGCAGAAGAGATGGGCGATGGGCATTATATCGTCCTCACCGCATCAAATATTGATCCCGACGGATATTCTGTAAAAATAGAAAACGGAAATGTCTATATTGATGGTAGCTTCACAACGGTAAATAATGCTTATGACGCATTTTTGACCGAAATTCTCGGCTATACCGAGGATAGAGCGCATAGCGGAGACACGCTTTCCATTGATGCAAAGAATAATATCGAAGGCTCGCTGAATTATACAGTTCCTTATACAAAGCAGGATCTTCTTGACCTTTTCGCAGAGGCCTATGAGAATGATGAAATGGTGATTTCGGGAACTCATGCCTATAAGGGCTTTAAGGGCAAGAGCTGGGTAGCTTCGACGGTTGATGCGGTTTATGAGGCAAGCGGAGGTCAAAGCCCTGCTATCATTGAGGTAGATATCGGTCGTCACAGTGTCTATTATGATTTTTATAGCAAGGGCGATACAATTTCTCCCTATGACCTTTCAGCAAATGTGGCTGAATGTGCGGAGCATGTATCAAACGGCGGTATCGTCAGCGTTTGTATTCACATGGCAAATCCTCTTAACAATGCAGAGGATAAGGTTTGGTACAGAGGTCATCTCGATAGTGAAGCGATGGCAAAGGATATGCTCACGGACGGCACCGAGATGAATAAGGCACTCCGCAAGACCCTTGAATCCACATTCATGCTCATTAAAGCACTTGACGATAACGGAATCCCCTTTATGTTCAGACCGCTCCATGAGATGAACGGTGGCTGGTTCTGGTGGTGCGTCGGTCAGGGCGGGTTCAACCTTTCCCAGGAGACAATGGCTGATTTTTGGAAGTTCTTCTATAAGGTTGTAACAGAAGAAATGGGAATTGAAGATGCTATCTGGGTATATGCCCCGAACTATAATTCGGGTTCTATCGCAGATGTTCTTTATGCTTATCCCGGCGACGAATATGTTGACATCGTCGGATGTGACTGGTATACAAACGGTAACTATGAAATAAATAACAAGGATTCATATACCAAGGTGATGTCAACAGGCAAGCCTGCTGCACTTACCGAGGTCGGCCCTGTTTCGGGCGGCGGTCTTGCTGCAACCGATGCGGAGGGTAACACATATTATCTCTGGACAAATGAGGATCTTCTTGCGTCCATCAAGCGCATGGCAAAGGACGGCATGAAAGTCAGCTATTTCCTCACATGGACTAATAAACTCTCTATAGCAGAGCTTGGAATGGCAGATGTTCTCATGTATGATGATATCGTTGTTTCAAGAGAAGACCTTATGGAAAGATGGAATTCCGAAAAATAAAAACGGAGGCTTCTTTAATGAAAAACATAACTGTTTGCGGTTTTGATATCCGAGAATTTTCCGTATATTGCGCAGACAAGATCAGCTGCGATAATAAAGTGATCAAATCAAAGGTATGTGCCGAAAAGCTTTCAGAGCTGCTTTCACTCACGATCTCCGAGGAGATGGGAGATGGAAAATATATAGTTGTTTCAGCCTCATCCACCGATGTAAATTCATATTCGGTCAAAATTTCGGAAATGAAAATCGAGATCGGCGGAAGCTTCCTTTCGGTGGATAGAGCATTTGAAGGATTTTTGAAGCTGATCGAAGAAAAGTCTGATCTTTGTGAGGGAGATTCCTTCAGCGGCTCGCTTGAGCTTGGTGTTCCTTATAACAAGGATGATCTTTACAGGCTTTTTGAGACTGCATCCGAGAGCGACAAAATGATAATTTCCGGAACTCACGCATATCAGGTGGGAAAAGAGCAGGGAAAGATCGGCTCAACGCTTCTTCAGACAAAGGAGAAATGCGGTGAATTTCCCGCAATCATCGAGATTGATCTCGGACTTCACAGCGTTTATTTTGACTTTTATTATAAGGGCGATACAATCAGCCCATATGATCTTTCTGTTTATGTTTCAGAATGCCTTGAGCATGCTTCAAAGGGTGGCATCATATCGGTTTGCATCCATATGTCAAATCCCTTGAATAATGCAAAAGATAAGGTTTGGTACAGAGGAAAGCTTGGAAGCGATGAGCTTGCAAGAGAAATGCTCACAGAGGGAACCGAGCTTCATGGCGCACTTCGCAAAACTCTTGAATCCACATTTATGCTTCTTAAAGCATTGAAGCAGAACGGTATACCGTTTATGTTCAGACCTCTTCATGAGATGAATGGCGGATGGTTCTGGTGGTGTGTGAATCAAGGCGGCGATATAAAGCTGCAAAGAGAAACAATGGCTGAATTCTGGAAATTCTTTTATAAGGTTGTTTCTGATGAGCTTGATATAAAGGATGTTCTTTGGGTCTATTCGCCAAACTATAATACAGGAAGCTGTGCTGATGTTCTCTATGCTTATCCAGGTGACGAATATGTTGATATCGTTGGCTGTGATTGGTATACATGCGGAAATTATGAGGTGAATAATAATAATTCTTATTCGGGCGTCATGTCAACGGGTAAGATAAGTGCGCTTACCGAGGTAGGCCCCGCATCGGGCGGTCCTCTTGCGATAAAGAATGAGGAAGGAAAGATCATCGGCTATAATTGGACGTGCCTTGATCTGTTATCATCCATGAAGAGAATGCTCTCGGATGGCTTCAAGATATCATATTTTCTTACATGGACGGGGAAAGGCTCAATTGCGGGACTTGGAGATGGAGATGTTCTTATGAAAGATGATCTGATCCTGACGCGTGATGACATTATGTCAAAATTTTGGAAAAAATAAGAAACGGAGAAGAGAAATGAGTGTTTTTAAGAAGCTTACGGTTTGCGGTACGGATATTGAAAAATTTTCAATTTATGTTGACGGAGATTCATCGGTAAATTCAAAAGTTCCGATAAAGACAGTTACATATGCGGAAAAGCTTTCTGTGCTTTTTGAAGAAAAATATATTGGTGTCTCGCTTCCCATTGCCGATAAGATGGATGGCGGAAACTATATCGTTTTATCAGGTCATAGCACCGATGCAAATGCTTATTCTGTAAGGATCGCAGAAGGAAATATTCATATCGAAGGAAATTTCCTTTCCGTAACAAAAGCCTTTGAGTATTTTACCGAGAAAATGCTCGGAGATGGAGAAGGAAGAGAGCTTGATCTTTCCGAAAAAGATAGCTTTGAAGGTTCGATGGGATATACCGTTCCTTATAGTGCCGAGCAGCTTAAGGATCTTTTCAAGCTTTCACAGGAAAGAGGAGATATGATAATCTCGGGAACTCACACATGGGGCTCTTGGGGCAATGGATCACAGGTTGGTGATACTTGGGGATATAGCATCGAGAAATGCGGTCACTGTGCTGCAATTCTTGAGCTTGATTTGGGCAGATTCAGCGTTTACTGTCCTCCTCATGCAGGCGTTGATACTCTTTCGGATTTTGACCTTTCAATGATGGTTGCGGAAAGCGCAAAATTCATTGATGCAGGCGGCATCATCTCCATCTGTATCCATATGTCGAACCCTCTGATGAATGCGGCAGATAATGTATTCTACCGTGGCAGGCTCGGAAGCAACGAGGTAGCGGATGAGCTTCTTACAAAGGGAACAGACCTCAATAAAAAGCTTTATGAAACACTTGACCCCACAATAAGACTTCTTAAAGCTTTTAAGCAAAACGGACTTCCTTTTATGTTCCGTCCCCTTCATGAGATCAACGGTGACTGGTTCTGGTGGTGCATAAACCAGAAAGAAGATGTTTACCTTTCAAGAGAGATAATGGTGAGATTCTGGAAGTTCTTCTATACTCTTGTAACAGAGGAGCTTGGCATTGACAATGCGGTCTGGATATATTCTCCCAGCGGAAACGATAAGGATGCTTCCTATAAACCAAGCAACCTTTATGCATATCCCGGTGACGAATATGTTGATGTTGTTGGCTGTGACTGGTACACGGGCGGAAATTATGAGATCGAAATGAACAGCACATATGAAAATCTCGCCTCTACCGATAAGCCCATTGCGCTCACTGAATTTGGCCCCGGTGATTATAGTAAATATGCGGTGAGAAATGAAGAAGGAAAGCTTGTCAGCTTCAATTTTACAGGATATGATTTCCTTGAAATTCTCGAAAATCTCAGAAGCCGAGGCAAGAAGATATGCTATTTCCTCACGTGGACATATAATCGCTCCACGGGAACGATGCCTGATTCTAAGGCTCTTCTTGAGAGTGATATCGTTATGAACCTTGAGGATATTTCGGAATATTGGAGGAAGATAAACAAATGATTTTTGGAGGAAAAATGAAAAGATTTATTTTGATTTCTTTTGTACTTGTCCTTTCTCTTTTGGCTCTTTTCGGATGCGGAGAAAGCACTGTGACCGATAATAAGGTGGCTTTTGACGGAAAAGTTACCTTTGAGGGGGAGAGCGGAGAGTCTGTCTCTGTGGAATTTATCGAGGATAAAGAGCTTGCTTCATATACTCTTGTCCGTGATGATAATGCCGAAAAAAAGGTTGTAGATCTTGTTGTCAGAATGCGTGCCGATATTCAGAACAAAGCGGGCGCAGCGCTTGATATCAAGACAAATCTCGGCGGCCCGGGGGCAAAGCAGATCGTTCTTAAGATTGATAAGAGTCTTGGCGAGCCTGAATATAACATCACGGCTAAAAACAGTAAGATTTACCTTTCCGGTGGCTCGGTTGAAGCTCTCACAAAGGCGGCGGATATGTTCATTCGCAACTTCATAAGAGGAAAGGAAAGCTCTTTACTTGTTCCGACAGATACAGCATATAGCTATGAGCTTGATTACTATTTTGATAAGCTTACGATCGAGGGCGCGGATATAACAGAATTCACATTCTATGAGGATGAGAGCGATTATTCCACCATCAACTATAATAAGAAAACAAAGAAGCTTGCTGAAAGGCTCAATGAGCTGTTTGCGGGCAAGCTTTTCGGTAGAAGCCTTGAGATTGCAAAGACAAAGAATAAGGAAGGCAAGCAGATCATCGTCAGCTCCGCATCTCTTGATGTAAATAAGTATTCTGTTAAGATAGAAAACGGAAATGTTTATCTTACGGGAAGCTTTGCATCGGTTGACGCAGCTGCAGACTATCTTATTTCCGAAATTTTCGGCTATAAAGAGGGAGCTGAAGCGGAGGAAGAGGCGAAAACTCTTGATGTTGCAGCCCAAACATATGAAGGAACAATGGGACTTACCATTCCATATACAAAGGATGAGCTTCTTGCTCTCTTTGCCGAAGCCGACAGCCGAAAGGACATGGTGATCACAGGAACACATACCTACGGTGATCAGACAAACGGAAGCGGTATTGCCGCAACAGTTCAAAATTGCATTGATGCTACAGGCGAATCCTGCGCTATCATGGAAATAGATGTTGGTCAGTTCGGTCCGTTCAATCTCAAGCATGAGGGTGAGGATGTGCTTCTTCAGTACGATCTTTCTCAGCTCGTTTCAGAGGGAACTGTTCATGCTGCAAACGGTGGTATTATGGCGATCGTTATCCATGCGGGAAATCCTCTGATGAATGCCGATGACGGTAAATGGTACAGAGGCTATCTTGGAAATGACGATGTTGTGAAGGAAATGCTCACTGAGGGAACAGAGCTTAATGAAAAATTCAGAGCATCATTTGAGGATTCTGTGAGAGTTGTCGAAGAACTCTCAAAGAACGGCGTTCCGGTTCTTATCAGACCTTTCCATGAGATCAATGCAGATTGGTTCTGGTGGACAGCAAATCAGGGTGGCGGAAGAAGCCTCAGCGCATCTGCTATGAACGATATGTGGAAATATCTTTATAAGATCGTCACAGAGGAACGAGGCGTCAAGGATGCAATATGGGTATATTCAACCACATTCAACGGCGCTTTCGATGTAAAATACGCATATCCCGGCGATGAATATGTGGATATTGTCGGTATCGACTGGTATACAAGCGGAAAGCAGGAATATAACAGCAAGAATAGCTATAGCGACCTTATGAGCCTCGGTAAGCCTACAGCGCTTACTGAAATGGGCCCCGGCGATTCTCTTGCAAAGAAGCGTGTTGACGGCAGCACATATTATACTTATACCGCTATCGATATGCTCAATGATATAAAGAGCATGCTCGATGAAGGTCTCAATGTGACATATTTTGCAACATGGGTAAGCAGAACTGTTTATAATCTTGAAAACGGTAAGGAGCTTATGCAGGATCCTATTATGTATTCAAGAGAAGACCTTGCAAAATACTGGGCTGAAAATTGATAAAATTATATACGCGGAATCTTTGATTCCGCGTATTTTTGTAAAAACAAACAAATAAGTCGAGCATATAATGTTAAAAAGTTACAAAAATTGCTTTTGGGCAGGATTTTTGATTGAAAAAACGGGAAAATATCAATAAAAAATCAGAGCATACTTTGTTTCTTTCGACTAATTTTTCAAAAAGAAAGAAACGGTTCAAAACTTGACATTTCACTTTTATTAATGTATAATTTTATTGGTATTTATAATCCAATTTATGTCTCAAACGGAGGATTTAAAATGAAGAGATTTTTACCCTTTCTTCTCACTCTTGCTATGGTTTTCTGTGCCGCTTTTCTAAGCTCTTGCGGTGAGGAAACTCCAAATGTAAACAAAGATGAACCAAAGAAGAATAATACCGCAGCACTTGGTGCCATCGATGATCTTGCAGAGTTTACGATCGTTAGAAGTGACAAGGCGACAGAGGAAGAGAAAAATGTTGCTGTTTCTCTTCGCAAAACTCTGAACGAAAAATTCGGTGTGGATATCAAGCTTGGAACAGATTATAGCGGAACGAAGCCAAAAGAAATTCTTATAGGTGAAACCAAGCGTGCCGAGAGTAAGAAGGCGATGGAAGATATCACATCATATAGTGAATATCTGATTCGCAGAGTCGGCGACAAAATCGTTATCTGCGCAGGCTCGGACGAGGCTTTCATGAACGCAATCGAACTTTGGACAACAAAAATGGTGAATAAATCCGGCAAACTTTGCATTCCCGGTGACGAAAAGGGATATATCTATTCTCCCGAGACAAAGAAGCTGGATCAGCTTACAATTGAAGGAAATCCTATCTCTGATTATTATATTGTTTATGAATCGGATATTTTCGCTGATGTAGCAATTGAGATTTCAAATGTCATATTTGATATAGCCGATATAAAGCTTGAGGTTAAATCAACAATTTCCAAAGGTGCTCATGTGATCAAAATAGGTGAGCCGGGAAGCGAGGTTAAAAAGTCATCCTTTGTTGTAAATAACGGCAATATTGAGATAACTCCTTCATATTATGATGCCGATTGGAGCACAGAATATATCGAAATGCTTCTTTCCGGTGCGGTTGACAGAAAGCTTGATATAACATCATATCATAATACCGATGCTGTGATTGAGATCGACAGCATATATTCAAAGGAAGATGTTATGACCGTTCTCGAAAAGGTATATAATTCCGATCAGATCATCGTTGGTACGGAGATCTCAAACGGAGCAAATCAAGTTTCAAAAACACTTCAGAACTACTATGAAAAATCCGGTCAGTATCCGGGAATACTCGGTCTTGATGTGAGATATGCAAATCTTCATAAGCTTGGCGAAGCCGGAAGAACAAAGGTGATAGCGGACCTGACAAATTATGCGGTAGGTGGCGGAATTATAACTGCAAGCGCACATTTTTCAAATCCGATAGAGAATGGCGGCGACCCGTCAATTGAAAATTACAGAGGGCGACTTGGTGGTGATGATGCCTGGGCAAAGCTTATAACCGAGGGGACGGATTATAATACAGCCTTTAAAAAAGAGCTTGCGGGCATTGCTGATTTCTTTGAAGCACTTAAGGAAAATGGGGTTCCCGTCATCTGGCGTCCGTTGCACGAGGCGAACGGTAACTGGTTCTGGTTCTGCATGGTTCAGGGCGACACAAAGGTAAGCGAGGCTTCCTTCAGTAATCTTTGGAAATATATTCATGATTATTTTACAATTGAGCGTGGACTTGATAATCTTCTTTGGGAGTACGGCCCCAATATCGGAAACGAAAGTCAGTATATGACAGCACCTCTTTACGGTTTTCCCGGAAAGGAATATGTAGATCTTGTAGGCTTTGACTGGTATACCGGAAGCGGAGATGCTTATGATATTGAAGAATCCTCTACATATCGTGACTTGAAGTCCCTCGGAATGGTGATCAATATCAATGAATTTGGACCATCGGGAGATCTTATTGCCGATGAAGAGGGCGAAATACAAGAGGATATATTCTCCTGCGAATCTATTCTTGCAATGCTTGACGAAATGAAGCGTATGGGCGATTATAAATTCGGATATTTCCTCACATGGACAGGGCAGTGGTCAATTCCCGAGCTTGGAAAATCAAAAGAATTTATGGATCATGAAATGACTCTCGGTCTATCTGATGTCAAGGCGATGTTTGACGCTCTTAAATAACGGAGGAAAAATGAGGTTTTTTGATCTGCATTGCGATACAGCGTATGAAATGTATGCTCAAAACAAAGGATTCAAACAAAACGATCTTGCAATTTCTCTTGAGAGAGCAAAATGTCTAGGTGAATATAAGCAGGTGATGGCGCTGTGGTGCAGAAATGATCGCACGGATGAGGAATGCTTTGCGGATTTTCTCGAAATGCACGAAAATTTTCTTCGCCATAGTCCCGTTCCCGCTTCTTTCGGTCCTTTTGCCTTTTCTCTTGAGGACGCAAGGCTTCTCTGCGGTGATCTTGAAAGACTTGATCTGCTTCACTCAATGGGAATTAAATTTCTCATCCCCATGTGGAAGGGCGAGAGCATAATAGGCGGTGCATTTGATACAGACACGGGGCTTACCGATTTCGGCAAAGCTGTCATCGAAAGATGCTTTGAAATTGGAATCATCCCCGATATTTCACATTGCTCTTTAAAAAGCGCTGATGAAATATTGAATATGGCTGAAGAAAAGGGAGGTGTGGTAATTGCATCACATTCCTGCTCTTATTCTGTTTATTCACACCCGAGAAATCTTCGTGACGAGCAATTTTTGCGAATAAAAGAGCTTGGCGGAATAGTCGGTTTGAGCCTTTGCGCTTACCATCTTACGGAAAAGAAAGAAAAATGTACGGCAGATGATATCATGCGCCATTTCGAACATTATCTTTCACTCAGTGGGGAAGATTTCACCTGCTTTGGAGCTGATATGGACGGAGCACCTATGCCGTGCGGTGTCTCGGGCATCGAAAGCATCCCGATGATATATGAAATGCTTTGCAGCAGATTTGGCAGAAAAATCGCCAATAAGCTTACATATGATAATGTGAGCATATTTATGGAAAAGAATCTGAAATAAGGAGAAATAGCTATGTATACCAAGCAGCAACTTGTTGAATTATTTAAAAAAGTATATGCCGATAAAGATCTTCTGATTTTTGGCGAGGAAATGGGAAATCATCCCGCAATGGTAAATGCAACACTTGAAAGATTCAAAAAAAACAACGGAAAATATCCGGGCATACTCGGATTTGATATAAGAAAATCCAATCTGACAAGACTTGGAGAGGCGGGAATCGAGCAGGTTGTTTCGGAGATCACAGCATATGCCGAAAAGGGCGGACTTGTCACTTGCAGTGCCCATTTTGCAAATCCCAAAAATAAAAACCCCGATGTCGATGGATACCGCGGCTTTTTCGGATTTGATGAAACTTGGCTCGAAATGATAAGCGATGGAACAGAGCTTAACAGGTATTTCAAGATCGAGCTGTCTGCAATTGCTGACTTTCTTGAAAAGCTGAATGACAACAATGTCCCCGTTATCTGGAGACCTCTCCATGAAACAAACGGCGGCTGGTTCTGGTTCTGCATGGTTCAAAGAGATCCCGAAACAGAGGAGAGAAGAGCGATTAAGGAAGAAACATTTGTTGCAGCATGGAAATATATCTATGATTATTTCACAAGCGAAAGAAAGCTTGACAATCTTCTCTGGGAATTCAGTCCCAATATTGTTGCAGACGATAGCCAAGGCATGGTTCGTGCGCTTTACGGTTATCCGGGTGATATGTGCGATTTTGTTGCAATGGACTGGTACAGCGGCGGAAATTATGAGATTTCCCTCAACAGCACATATAAGGATCTCGCATCCACCGGAAAGCCCGTTTCGATTGCAGAATGGGGGCCTTCCGGGGCGATAAGGGCAAATGCCGAGATTGGAACAAAGCAGGAAGATCTCTTTAACGGTGAGGATCTTTTGTCTCTTGTTCGCCGTATGTCGGAAGACGGATATAGCGCAGCATATATGCTTACATGGACATCCCCTTGGACACTCAACGAAATGGGCAGAGGTGAAAAATTCATGTCTGCAGAAGGCATTCTCGGACTTGAAGATGTTGCAAAATTGATATGATTTTTTCGGCTGATCTGCTTTTGGATCAGCCGATTTTATCAAAAATCAATATTCCTATTGCAAAATACAAAAAAATATGTTATAATGAAAAAACAGAAGAAAATTTTGGAGGATTTATTATGAAAACAAGAATTTTTGTACTTCTTCTTGCGCTCGTTCTTATGCTTTCCTGCTTTGTTTCCTGCGGAGAAAAGGTTGAAGGCGGAGCAGACAGTACCGACACAGATGCGATAACAGGAAATGTTCCCGAAACCGATGCAAAGGTTGATGGCGGCGTTGTTTCCGTTTCGGCAGAGGTTGTTGGAAATCAGCTTTTTGCAAGCGTTGCGATTTCCGGTAATCAGGGTCTTGCGGCATTCAACATTCAGCTTCATTATGACAACACAAAGCTGAGACCCGTTGAGATCACTGATTCAGAGCTTGTTGAACCCTCGAATATCGTTTCAAATATTCAGCAGGGCGGCGATGTTGTTGCTAATCTTGAATTTGCAACCGCTCTATATATTAACCCCACCGATTTCACGGGTGACGGTGTTCTTTATGTTATGTCCTTTGAGATCCTTGAGGGTGCAAGCGGCGAAACAGAGCTGAGCCTCGTTTCTAACATCGGAGATAACACAAATCAGAACCTTGAGGATGTTATCTTCACACTTGAAGGATGCACAGTTAATCTTGGTTAAATAACAAAAAATTAGAGGAAGGTTTTTATGCCTTCCTCTTTTTTGCTTTTTTGCACGAATTTTTGTATAGCATTTTGTGCAAAATGCGGTTTTTGCGCAAAATTTAATAAATATTATTGTAAAAAATTGCCCTTTGTGATACAATATAATAAGTATTTTTCTCTTTTTTTCAGTATTTCCCTAATTTGCATTGTAAAAAATATATATTATCGGTATAATGTCAACAGATGACACAAAGAGAACAAATTTTTTATAGTTTGTTTTTTTGCTCATATGATATAATATCTTTACATTTTGTTCCCATTTTTAGTAAAATATATAAAAAAGGAAAGGAAATTCAGACATGAAAGCAAATTTCAAAAGACTGCTGTCCTGCGTTCTCGCAGTATTGATGGTGGTCGCATCATTCACTTTCACTGCAGCAGCTGCAAGCTATGCCGATGTTTCAACGGTGTCAAGCGCAACTATCAGTGAAATCAACACAGGTAACCCTCTTGATTATGAGGTGGGCGAGGATATCGTTGCCCAATTCCAAATCAAGAACGGTTCAACAGTTCTGACGGCACCTTCGGTTCATTACAGTGCTGTTATGGACGACGGCAGAACCCTCACAGGTAATGTTTCTCCCGTTGACGGTGTTTACACCATCACGCTTAAGGGCGGACTTCGCCGTCCCGGCTTTGTGCTTATGACTGTCAGCGCTTGCGATGCAAACGGTAATAAGTATACAAAGAACACAACTCCTAAAATCGAGCCTTACGGTTTTGGTGCCGGTGCTGATGTTGATAAGATACAGTCAATATACGGTGTTCCGGATGAATACAGTGATTTCGGTGAATTTAATGCCTTTTGGGATGAAACTCTCGCTCAACTCGATGCCGATGGCGGCGAAGCAAGCATCAATTATATTTATAAATGCGCTGATGTTACATACAGCGGCGTGACATACGATTGCTATGAGCTTGAGATCAACTGCCCGAAGGACACAAACTATAAGGATTCTTGGGGCGGCGACAACCATGTTGCGGCTTATCTTACCATTCCTCAGGGAAAAACAGACCTTAAAGCACAGTTCCTCTATAAGGGCTATGACTGGATAAGTGCAAGCGGCTCGCATACCTCAATTGTGCCGCAGTCGGGTATTTGTAACCCTAACTATATTACCATCAGCGTTTCGCCTCATTCTATTCCCGCTCCTCATAATGTTGCAGAGGCTGATGCTTCATCAACTTGGGTTTCAGACGGAGCATATATTGGTAGCTATTATAAGAACAGCTCCGGCGGATATCTTTACGATACATATAAATATACCAATAATCACGGTAAGAATGAAACAGAGAACGCAAGTCCCTATACTACATATTTCAAGTATATGCTCATGCGTGATGTTCAGGCTGTAAACTTCCTTAAGCTGTATTTTAACGAAACAGGCGTTACAAGCACGGTAAACGGTGTTGATACATCCGTGTTTGCAGGTGTTTGGGATGGAGCGAACATCCTCACAAGCGGAAGCAGCCAGGGTGGTTATCAGGCTCTTGCTGTTGCAGGTCTTGATTCAGATGTAAATTCGGTTTCCGCAGGTGTTCCGTGGTTTGCTGACCAGGGCGTTACAAGTGCGGATTCTGACAGATATAAGCCCACATCTCCCAGAAACTTCCCCTATGGCGAGGGACTTCGCTATGTTGATACAGCAAATCTTGCAACAAGAATCAGCAAGGATTGTAGTGTTACGATCAACGCAGGTCTTAAAGACACTCTTGTTCCTCCCTCAACTGTAATGTCTATCTATGATCTTCTTAACTGTAATGTTACACTTAAGTTCAATCAGAATATGGGACATGGCGGTAGCGGTCAGTATTCTCAGTCGATCTCAAAGACCGTCGATACTTCCGAAAAATCACATACTATCAACTATGTTTCCGATTTTGAAGCTTCCTTCAAGGATGATTTTGAGGCTGCATGGGAAAAGGTTTGCGATACAAATGTAGTAAGCGTCGATCTTTATAAGGCTGATAAGAACACCGATATAGATTTCAAGGCACTCGCAGCTTCAAGCGCAGCTGACGGAATCGGTATCGTTCTCACAGGCGAAGGACTTACAAATATCAATGCAAAGCTTGCTGAAATATATGCACTTCATAATGATGTGAACAGCAAGGTTTGGGTAATTGAGAATAATAATGCCCTTGACGGCGAAAATGCGGCAATCACATTTGATGCCTGCATGAACTGGGGCGACAGACCCACAGCTGACGGTTCTATCAAGCTCTATACCGAGGATGGTGAGCTTGGACAGACCTCTGTTCTCGGCGCAAATGTTCCTTATGCAGTTATCGCAACACCTCTTTGGGTTTCCGCACAGGGAATACTCGTTGATGCTGAAAATGTAACACTTAAGGACGGTATGCTTTCAACAAGCGTTGATGAAGCAAGCGTAACATTCTCCGCACCCGCATATTCCGCATCCTACAATATGACCGGAGTTGGCGATGCGGCTGATTACGGTAATATCGAAGGCGTTGGACTTTGGGTTATGGGCAATGATGGCACTCTCACCATTAAGGGTGCAGGTGCTATCCCTGCATATGATAGCTATGCTTCTACTCCTTGGGCAGGAAGCACTGTTACAAGTGTTGTTGTTTCCGATGGCATAACAGCTATCGGTGCAAATGCTTTTGCAATCAGCGGAGTAACTGTAAATCTTCCTCTTTCTGTAGCTGCAATTGAGGTAGGTGCAGTAAGTGCTGACGCAACGATCGTTTCATATGATAACGCATATGCAAAGACCTTTGCAAAAGAGAATAGTATTAAATTTACGAACCTTGGTGCAACAGGCTCAGCAGGTACGGATCTTACATGGCTTCTCGATATTGATTCGGGTGTTCTTACCATCGAAGGTACAGGAACAAAGACATATTCCGGTTCAGGCGGATGGAGTTCTGATGGTTCTAAGGAAAAGCTTTCTGTATTCTATCCTTATAAAGATCAGATTAAGACTATCAAATTCTGTGATTCTGTAACCAATATTGGTTCAAAAACTTTCTATTATATCGGTGGTCTTACAACAGTTGAGCTTACTCCCAATATAAAGACTATAGAAAACAATGCATTCGGTAACTGTGCTAACCTTTCAACAATTTATGTTAAGGGAAATGAGCCTGTTACGGGAACATATGACCTTACATATGTAACAAGTATGACGGGCGGTTATCAATTTGACGGCTCGGGCAAGACAACTCTTAAGGAAGTTAAGCTTTCCGATAACCTTACAGGAGGACTTGGCGATAAATTTATCAGCTATAACTCCTCGCTTAAGAGTATCACTATTCCTGCAGGTGTCACAAGCTTCTCATATAGAACCTTTAATCAGTGCACTGCACTTAAGGAAGTAACATTCCTTGGCAATCCTACAATTCCGGACAATTTCCTTCTTAACGCCGATGAACAGGTAGATAAGAATAATATTTCAAAGGGATATAAGACATATATTGATACTATTTATGCTAAAGAGGGAACAAGTATCCAGACTTGGGTAGATACTGCCAATGCTAAATATGAAGAAATTGGCGTTACCCACAGAGTATCATTTTCTGCACTCGAAGAGCCGGCTGTTGCCGAAGGTAAGGCAGGCGTGAACCTCACATGGAAGATCATGAATGAGAATGGCGAATATGTAATGTACATTCAGGGTACAGGAACATATGTACAGCCCTATATTACTGCAACCGGATCATTCGACACAAGTATAGCTTGGAACGAAGATCACACTCAATATGACTGGAAAGATTACGCTTCTCAGGTCAAGAAGTTGGTTATCGAAGCTCCTGTAACAAAGGTTCTTGGATACACCTTCGCTAAATTTGATAATTGTCATACTCTTGAGCTTCCGACATCTATGACAACTCTGTCAAGTGCAAGTTGCTTCAACGATATGGATAAGCTTACAACCATTTATACTAAGGGTCAGACTCCCGAGGCTGGAACTGCAAATCTTTCAAATATTACTTCACTTTCTGATTATGCGCTTGTTAAGAGCGCATTCAAGAAGGTGATTTTGAAAGAAAATGTTCAAATCGGAAATTATGCTTTTGTGTGGAACACCGGTCTTGAAACTCTCGAACTTCCCGAGGGCGTAACTATCGGCTCAAGAGCTTTCGGCTTCTATACTTCTTCGTCTAAAAACAAGCTTACAAGTATCAGCTTCCCCGAAAGCCTTGCAACAATTCCTTATGCTCCTTTCCAGATGACTGATAATAACAGTACGTTCTCTCCAAACGCATATGTTTTGGAAATAACTATTAAAAATCCCGATGCAACATTTGAAGGATGCACAACAAGTGATTATTCCGCATTCCTTAATGCTATGGGCGCACTCACAACAGTTAAGGGCTATTCCGGCTCAACTGCAGAGGCTATGGTAGAATGGGCTAATGCAAACGGCAGAGAGATCGAGTTTGTAAGCATTGGCGGAGCAAATGTTGCAAGCGGTAGCTACAGCGGTGCAACTTGGACTCTCACAACAGGCGAAGACGGAAAGTATGTTATCACAATTGGTGGTGATGTCACATCGCTTCCTGCTGCATCCTCCGATTGGGGACTTGATTCCTATAAGGCTGATGTAACAAAGGTTGTTATTGAAGCTCCTATAACAAGCCTTAATGCCACAGTTAAGGATATGTTTGCCAATGCCCTGATACTTGAGCTTCCAACAAGCTGCAAATCTATCGGTGGTAGTGCTCTTAATGATGCCCGTAAGCTCCATACCGTTTACACAACCGGTCAGGAAATGGTAGAGGGAACATTCAATCTTTCCAACATCACAAGTGTTGCATCATATGCTCTTGTACGCAACATGATGGATACTATTATTGTTGGTGAAAATTGTAACTTCTCCTCAAATGCACTGTTCTGGCAAGGAAACCTTTCCAAGGTTATCATTTCTGAAGGTGCAAAGATAGGTAAAATGTCCTTTGTAAGTGGTACCAACAATTATGCATCAGATGACAGAGTTTGGGAAAAAGCTTCTGTTGAATTCCCGGCAAGTATGTCTGTTATTCCTGCAGAATCCTTCTACGGAAATAACGGTACATCAGATAGCGGTAAATTCCCCAATAATGTAGTTGTTGAGATCACAGTTAAGAATCCTAATGCTCTCTTTGCCATTGCAACAAATGCAACGGCAAATGACTATGAAGGTTTTGTAACATGGATGTCTGCCCTTAAGACTGTTAAGGGTACTGTAGGTTCAACAGCAGAGACCTTTGTAAACTGGGCAAATGAGTATTTTGCAGAGAATGAGATCGACAGAACCATCACATTCGAGGCAATTGGCACCGTTGCAAGCGGAATGCCTATCGGTGAAGATCTTTATTTCCGCATTCTTGATGATGGTAACGGAAAATATATCTTTGACATTTACGGTACAGGTACAACCGCCCAGGCTATGAGTACATCTGGTGAATATCTGGCCGGCGGATATCCTAATTTTGTTGAAAATAAAAAATATGAAGAGACCAATTATTATCAGTACTGCGGTAAGGTTTCAAAGATCAAATTCAGTGCCCCTAATTTGACAAAAATTTCAGGCTACCTGTTCCAGGCGATGGGAGCACAGATTCTTGAGCTTCATCCCAATATGACAAACATTAATAATGATGCGTTCAATGGTCTCACAACGCTTACAACCGTATATACTACAGGACAGACACCTGAAATCGGAGTTGCTAATCTTACAAATGTTCCTAAAATTGGCGGATATGTTTTCTATCAAAACAAATTTGTTAAGATTCTTCTCAATGAAAATCTAACAAGCATTGGAACATATACCTTCGGTAATGCTACAAAGCTTGAAATGATTGAGATTCCCGCAAAGGTTACATCTATAGGTGCTAATGCCTTTATTAATGCTTCGAAACTTAAATATATTAGTTTTGGTGCTGACAGCTTTACATATTCATCAAGCTCATTCTCCGGAATTTGTGCTGATGTAACAATCGCAGGAAAGACCGGTTCAACCGCTGTAACTTTGGCCGAAGAAAAAGGAGTTCAGTTCATTGATAGTGCTTATATCAACGAAATAGTTGCAGTTTATTCAAATGGCAATTCCGTTATCCTTCTTGATAAGGTTGATGATAAGAATGTCACAGCATATGCGACAGGCTCTGCAACATACTTTAATATGGGCTATACTGACTATGATACCGCTGTAAATAAGGATAAGAACGGTCATCTGCGTGTTTGGGATAAGTATAAGAGCCTCATCACAAAAGCTATTTATGTAAATCCTGGATTTACAAAGATCGATTCATCATTTGCTACTCATGCGAATCTCAAAACCGTTGAAATCCCTGCATCTGTAACAGCAATTACTGATAGCGGCTTTAACGGTTCCGGACTTACTACGCTTTATATCACAGGTAATGCCATAAAAGAAGGTGTTATCGATCTTAGCAATATCACTTCTCTCGGTTCAATGTGCATGGCTTCCGCTAAGGCTCATACGATCCTTCTTAATGATGACCTTTCCGGTGCGTGGGGACAGAATCTGTTCTTCCGTTGCGATAATCTCCTCTATATCAGAGTTCCCACAGGCGTAACTTCTCTTGACGGAACAACATTCTATAATAGCAGCAAGCTTAATACCGTTCTGTTTGAGAGCAAGACAACTGTGATTGGTGCATCTGCATTCTCAGGTTGTACAGGTCTTAAGACAATCATCGGTTATAGAGGATCGACCGCTGAAACATATGCAAATGCTAACGGTCTTGAGTTTATTCCTCTTGAAACAGAGAGTCTCCTCACCTTTGATGGCTATGAGATCAGAGAAAAGGACTATAACGGTCTCCGTTCTATCTTCACTGCAAATCCCGCTGCAATGGCGGCTCTTGAGGCAAAGGGACTTAAGGTCGTTGAATACGGTAGCTTGCTTGCTTCAACAGATAAACTGAATGATGCAGGTGTTGAGCTTACCATTGCAAAGAATGCTGACGGAGAATATGCTTCTCACGGCTTTGCGGTTGTTTCTCCCATCTATCAGAAGGGCTTCAGAGTTGGCAAGATCCTCTCCGAGAGCGAGACAGCAATTAAGTATGCTTGTACTGTTACATATTTCAACGAATCCAACTATACAAAGAATGTAACCTTCAGAGGCTATATCGTATATGAGGATAAGGAAGGCAATGACTATGTTGTTTATGCTGACCTTATAGGTGATGACGACGCAATTTATAACAGCACAAATCTCGAATTTGTATGTCAGGGCATGATAGATGACGGCAGAGATCTTTCAGCTAACATCTCTTGGCTCGATGTTCAGAAATTCAGAGAAAATCTCGTTAAATAATTTTCTAAAAAATAATTCAGTCCGACCCGCATTAATTTGTGGGTCGGATATTATTTTTTTGAAAAAATCAAAAAAATTTTAAATATTTATTTGAAAAATTGAGTAATATGTGATATAATATATATTATATAATTATAATCGCATATTATATCCTTATTTTGGAGGTGTACAAATGCTAAGTATCAGGGATAATTTGTCATATTGGATATCGGAGATAAGCTCAAGCTCCGCAATTCTTCGTGCGGTTTTGAATGTTTTTGATATTTTTGTGCTTTCGGTGCTCCTCTATATTTGCGCAAAGTTCCTCATCGGAATCATGAAGAAAAGATCCGGCAGGCTTCTCGTTGGTATCATTGCCGTTTTGCTTCTCACACTAATATCGTATTTGCTTAATCTAAAGGCTACATTTTATGTCCTTGAAACGGTTATGCAGTTCGGTCTTATTGCGATCGTTGTCATTTTCCAGCCGGAGATCAGAACTCTTCTTGAAAATGTTGGATATGCCAGCAAAAGATTTGGTTCAAAGAAGGCTTCTGTTGGGGACGATGAAAGGCTTTCTGTGATCGGAAATATTTGCCGTGCCATTCATAATATGTCAAAGCATTCGGTTGGGGCGCTTATCATTTTCCAAAAGGAGAAGGAGCTTAATGCTTATGACGAGATGAAGGCTGTCAGCCTCAACAGTGATGTTACAAGCGAGCTTATTGAAAACATATTTTTTAAAAATTCGCCACTGCATGACGGAGCAGTTGTAATAAATGATTTCAGAATAGCAAAGGCAAGAGTGCTTTTTGATGAGATTTCAAATAACCCATTGCTTCCTCTTGACCTCGGATCAAGACATAAGGCAGGCGTCGGAGCAACAGAGGGCGGCAATGATTGCATAGCTATCATGGTTTCCGAGGAGACGGGTCGTATTTCATATGCCATTGACGGTGACCTTAAACAGGATGTGACCGCTGATTCATTATTTCAGGTGCTTAGAAAGAATCTTATTGTTTCAAATGATGAAAATAAGCAAAGAAACAAGGAACAGATGTCATCAAATAAATAAGAAAGGGGCAATAATATGAAGAATCAGAATAATAATCTTCGTGAAAAGGTCGATCAGGTGAAGTCACGCTTCGAAAAGCAGACCTTTAAGATCGGAAAGCTTTATATAAAGCTTGCGTCGATCCTGACATATGTTGTTTGCCTTCTTTGTGCGGTTTTTATATGGCTGAATGTTTATGATGAGAATGCTGAAACGGCAACCCGTAAGTTTGACAATGTCAGCGTTGTGATAGAAGGTGAAGCGGCACTTTCCAAAAATGATCTTGCAGTTTTTGAGCTTATAGATAAGACTGTCAGCGTAACCGCATCAGGTTCAAAAAATAAGGTTGATTCTCTTGATGAGGATGATATCGTTGCATATATAAATGTTGGTGATGTTGACAAAGCCGGAACTGTCAGACTATCGGTTTCTGTAAAGGGAACAGATAAGCTTGATACTGTTGTCTCTCCGTCAAGTGTCAAAACTTTCATCGATCAGAGAGTGGAAATAGATGTTCCTGTGTCGGTAATACCCACATATTCTATCATTTCAGAATATTCCCATGTTCTGAGCGCCAATGTGGACAGCGTGACGGTTTCCGGTGCAAAGAGCATTGCTGAAAAGGTGAAAGAAGCTCGCAGTGCTCCTGATCTCGGTGAGCTTACTACCAGCACAACAGCGAGCGCACCTATAGTACTTCTCGATGAAAACGGTTCGGAAATTAATTCAACCTACATAACATCTTCGCTTAAAACACTTTTTGTTAAGGTTGATGTTTTCACCGAAAAGACAGTGCCTTTGACCTATAGCTATAAATACGGATATATTTACGATAAAAATATCAAGGTCAATTTGACACCCTCTGAAATTACTCTCAGGGGCGATCCGACCATTCTCGGTCAGATAGATAACATTCATCTTACCGAGATAGATGAAACCAAGATAGGCGGAAACACCGAAATGCTCGTTGGTGTGAAGCTTCCGAATGGAGTTGTCGATGTGAATCAGACAACGAATTTTTCGGTTGATATAGAGCTTAAAAATTATGTGGGTGCTTCTATCGAAGTTCCTGCAGATAAGATCGCGATAAAGAATCCCGAGGGATACGATTTCAAGCTTATAGATAGCGGTTTTTCTTTCAGATATATAGTTGATTCCAGCTCTGCGAAGAAGGTGAAGCTTGATAATTTTGGAATCGAGTTTGATTTGTCAACATTGAAAAAGAACCCGGATGGCACATATTCCGGTTATCCGAGTGTGAAGCCTATGGATGTTGGATTCACTCTTTATCCTATCGCAACAGGAAAGATGGATGTTGAGATTTTTGAGGATGAAGATAAATAATTATGAAAAAGCTTGTAATTAACAATATTAAGAAGCCGTTTGATGCTCCGGATGACGATTTTTTAAGTGAAGCCAAGCTTAAGGTCAAAAGAGCGGGAATGAACAGCCGTGATTTTTCTTTCAGGCTTTATAAGCGTTCTATTGATGCGAGGAAGAGAGATGCCATCGTTTGTGTCTGCTCGGTTCTTGCTGAAAGTGAATCGAATATTTCGATCCCGCTTGAGAGATTGCAAAAGTACGGTATCTCCGAGGCGGCAAATGATGATCTTGAGATCCTCAAGGGTTCAAAAAGACTAAATTCAAGACCTGTTGTCGTAGGACTTGGTCCGGCGGGAATATTCTGTGCGCTTTTGCTAGCCGAAAACGGATATGCTCCGATCGTTCTTGAAAGAGGCTCTTGCGTTGCCGAGCGAACCAAGACGGTTGAGGCATTTTACCGTGGGGAAGGGCTTGATGTAAATACAAATATTCAATTCGGTGCGGGCGGTGCAGGAACATTTTCCGACGGAAAGCTTGTAACGAGAATTAGCGACGAAAAATGCTCATATGTGCTGCGCAGACTTCATGAATTTGGCGCACCCGATGAGATATTATATAAAGCAAAGCCTCATATCGGAACAGATATCCTCCGTGATGTTGTTGAGCGTGCAGCTGCAAGGATCGTTGAGTGCGGTGGTGAGATAAGATATAATACAAGACTCACTTCGCTTTCGGGTCTCCGTGCCGAAACCACAGACGGAAGCATAGACTGCGGTGCTATCGTTCTTGCCCTTGGGCATAGCGCAAGGGATACCTATAAAATGCTTTTAGAGCAGGGCTTTGTGATAGAACCGAAGCCATTCTCCGTGGGTGTCAGAATCGAGCATCTTCAAGCTGATATAGATAAGGCACTTTTCGGAAAATATGCAGGTCACCCAAAGCTTGGCAGGGGCGAATATACTCTTTCTGATACTACGGGAGAGAGAGGAGTTTATACATTCTGTATGTGTCCGGGCGGCGAGGTGGTCGCAGCAGCAAGTGAAGAGGGCGGTGTTGTTGTAAACGGAATGAGCCGTTTTAAGCGAGACGGAAAAAATGCCAATTCTGCAGTTGCTGTATCTGTTAAAACAGAGGACTATGGCGGAAGCGTTATGGGAGCTATTGAATTTCAGCGAAATCTTGAAAGAGCTGCTTTTCGTGCAGGCGGTGAAAACTATAATGTTCCGATCCAGACCTTTGGGGATTTTATTGAAGATAAAGCGATAAGTGAGCCGAAGAGGATCATGCCGACCTATATGGGCGGCGGTAAATTCAAGATAGCCGAGCTTGGCGCACTTTTTCCGAGATTTGTGACAAGAGAGCTTAAAAGCGGAATTATGGGATTTGAAAGAAAAATCGAGGGCTTTTCTGCCCGCGATGCTGTCCTTTCGGGATTTGAAACAAGAACCTCCGCACCTTTGCGTATTCTTCGAGGAGAAGATATGTGCGCCATCGGCAGAGAAGGCGTTTATCCATGCGGTGAGGGTGCAGGATATGCGGGCGGAATTACAAGTGCGGCTGTCGATGGAATCAAAACCGCTCTTGCCATTATGGCAAAATATGCCCCAATAGAATAAAAAACGGAGAAAATTGATGAGAGTTAAAGCAACAGTAAAAAGTGTTGAGGGAAAAATTGCAATAGTTGAAAGCGAGAGACTTTCAGCCTGTGAAGGATGCCACAAGCATGCCGAAGGATGCTCTGTGTGCTCACTTATGGGCGGTAACAACAAGATTACCGCAAAGGCTAAAAATACCGCTCATGCTGATGTGGGTGATGTTGTTGAGATTGAGACCGAAACCAAAACGGTGCTTTTCTATGCAATGATCGTATTTGTTCTTCCTCTCTTGGTGATGCTTTGCATTTATGCTCTCATGGGATTATTTGATGTTACCGAGCCGATAAGATACGGTGTAACCCTTCTTGGCTTTGTGCTGACTTTTCTCGGTATCTGGTTATATTCAAAATTCCGTGTATCAAAAAAATACGATGTTGAGATCGTAAATATTATTTCAAGAAAGAATCAATAATGAATTGTCGGTTCAAGGGGCAGATGACTTTGCTACCGAAGAAAGTGGAAAATGATGAATAATAAGCGTGAAAAAATCTGGAACACGCTCTATCATGGCTCAGAGGTCGCAGATTCTGCCGTAAGGAGCATTTGCGAATCGGAAAATCTCAGCCACGTTACAGCGAAGCTCCTTTATAACCGCGGATATACTACTCCGCAGATGGTCAAAAAATTTCTCGGAAATGAAACAACTATACTTTATGATCCGTTCCTTATGGCTGATATGGATAAGGCGGTTTCAAGAATCAAAAAAGGTCTTTCTGAGAATGAGAAGATCGTAATATACGGAGATTATGATGTTGACGGTGTGACCTCCGTCAGCAGTCTTTATCTTTACCTTAAGGATAAGGGCGCAGATGTTTCCTATTATATTCCAAGCAGAGAGGGCGAGGGATATGGAGTTTCTGTGGGAGCGATAGATAAGCTGGCAAAAGAAGGAGTTAAGCTGATCATAACCGTTGATACGGGTATCACTGCTTGCGAGGAAACAGAATATGCTGCGGAGCTTGGCATTGATGTTGTTGTAACAGATCACCATGAATGCAGAGATGTGCTTCCAAAGGCAGCGGCTGTTGTGAATCCTCATAGACCAGATTGCCCTTACCCATTTAAAGAGCTTGCGGGCGTTGGAGTTGTTTTTAAGCTCCTTTGTGCCTTTGAGGGCAGACTTTTTGAAGAAAGAGGAGAGGAGAGACTCGGAGGAATCAGAAAGGTTTTCAGAGAATATGCCGATCTGGCGGCGATCGGTACCATTGCCGATGTTATGCCTATTAAGGATGAGAACAGACTTATAGTTATGTATGGCCTTGAAAAGATTGGAAATACCGAGCGTCTTGGTCTTTCAGCTCTTATCGAGGCATCTGCAAATTATACATCGGGAGATGTAAAACCTGTTGTCCCTTCCGCTAAGTTACCTCAAAAGAAGAGAAAGATAACTTCCTCATATATAGGATTTGGTATTGCACCAAGGATCAACGCTGCCGGAAGGATCAGCTCCGCTTCAAAGGCTGTTGAGCTTTTCCTTACGGATTCCGAGGAGAGAGCCATGGCTCTTGCCCTTGAGCTTTGCGATATCAATAAGCAAAGACAGGTTGAGGAAAACAGAATTGCAGAGCAGGCATATAAGAAGATAGAGCAGGAGTTTGATTTTGAAAACGGCAGAGTTATCGTTCTTGATGACGATAGCTGGCAGCAGGGAATCATAGGTATCGTTTCATCGAGAGTAACCGAAAAATTCGGACTTCCCTCGATCCTTGTTTCCTTCGACGGAGCAACGAGAGGATTTCCGGGAGATGATGATATCGGAAAAGGCTCGGGAAGAAGTATCAAGGGCATGAATCTTGTGGAAGCTCTCAGCTATTGCTCGGATTGTCTTGTAAAATACGGAGGTCATGAGCTTGCGGCGGGTCTGACTGTTGAGAGAGGCAAGCTTGAGGATTTCAAGCGTAAGATCAATGAATTTGCAATAAAGAATATTTCCGAGGAAATGATGAATATTCGCCTTGATGCAGATCTTGAGGTTGAAATGAGCGATGTAACTCTTGAAAATGCAGTTCAGATAGGACTTCTTGAACCATTTGGAACAGCAAATCCCATTCCTGCATTTATTTTGAGAGATGTTAAGATCGAGCGTATTTTTTCGATCGGTGCCGGTAAGCACACAAAGCTTACTCTCTCAAAGGACAATAGGAGCATCACTGCTATGTATTTCGGAATGGCTTCCCAAAGATTTGATTTTTGCGAGGGCGACCGAGTTGATGTGTTCTTTAATATTGATATAAATGAATATCAGAATGTCAAAAGTGTTCAGATGATCGTTAAGGATATGAGGGCATCGATTGCCTTTGAGGATGCTCTTAAAAACGAAATGTACAGATATGAATACATAAGAGGCGGCGGAGATTTTGACGATGCGGATGTTGTTATTCCGACAAGAGAGGATTTTGCTCTTGTATATAATGTGCTTCGTCGTGAATACCGTCTCGGACATGATACAATAAACGAAAAAATTCTTCTTTCGATGCTACATGGCACGGACGGTGGAATAGGATATATCAAGATGAAATTTGTGATGGCTGTTTTCCGTGAGCTTAATGTTTGCGGAATTGAGGAGATAGACGGCGGTTATTACCGCTTCGAGATCTTCTATAAAACAGATAAAGCCAATCTTGATAAATCATATATACTTAAGAAGCTGCGCGCACAGTGCAGTGACCGAATTTGACTTTGAGGTTTATATATGAACAGTGATAATGTTAATTCCATAGAGAAAAGTTCAACAGCGGTACATACCGATGTTGACAGGCTTCTTGGGATTCTTCGCGCAACCGGCAAAAATTATGATACCGAAAAGATCATAAGAGCCTTTGAATATGCAAATCAGCTTCATGCAGGGCAGTTCCGTCAAAGCGGAGATGCCTATATCTCACATCCTATTGCAGTTGCGGAGATAGTTGCGGGGCTTGAGCTTGATACCGATGCGATCTGCGCAGCGCTTCTTCACGATACTGTTGAAGATTGCTCTGATAAAACCTGCCTGTCTGATATCAAAAAGATGTTTGGCGATGATGTGGCACTTCTTGTGGATGGTCTTACAAAGCTTGTTGAGCTGCAGGTCGAGGATAAGGAAGAGGCTCACATTGAGAACCTTCGTAAAATGCTTCTTGCAATGTCAAAGGATGTAAGGGTTATCTTCATAAAGCTTTGCGATAGACTTCACAATATCAGAACTCTTTCTGCAAAAGGTGATGAAAAAAGAAGAAAAATCGCCCTTGAAACAATGCAGGTCTATGCGCCTCTTGCACATAGACTCGGTATGCAGAAGGTCAAGCATGAGCTTGAAAATATGTCGCTTCAGTATCTTGACCCGTTCGGATATGAAGAGGTTTCGGGACATATAGAGGAAAAATACGGTCAGAATCTTGGTCTTATCGAAAATCTCAGAAATCAAGTTGATTCAAAGCTCAGAGAGAATAATATTTCCTTTACCCTTGAAGGTAGAATCAAGTCTGTTTACAGCATCTATAAAAAGATGTATAATCAGAATAAAAGCTTTGACGAGATATACGATTTTTATGCGCTCCGAGTGATCGTTGATACAGAGCTTGAATGCTATACAGTTCTCGGTATCATCCACGAGATGTTCAAATCGATCCCCGGACGCTTCAAGGATTATATATCAACTCCTAAACCCAATATGTACCGTTCGCTCCATACGACCGTTATCGGTCGTGACGGTGTGCCGTTTGAGGTGCAGATAAGAACATGGGAGATGCACCATGTGGCAGAATATGGTGTTGCCGCCCATTGGAAATATAAATCCGGAGAGCGTTCAAAGGCTGATATGGATAAAAAGCTCGAATGGATCGCCCGTCTTATCGAAACAGAGGACGGAACACGCGACCCCGAGGAGTTCATGCACGCCTTTAAAACTGACATTTTCCATGATGAGACCTTTGTGTTTACCCCAAAAGGTGATGTCATAGCGCTTCCGCAGGGGTCAACAGTTATCGACTTTGCATATGCCATCCATTCCGCTGTAGGAAACAAGATGGTCGGCGCGAAGATCAACGGAATGATAGTTCCGATTGACAAAGCACCGCAAAACGGTGAAATTGTTGAAATTCTTACCTCAAATGCGTCAAAAGGACCAAGCCGAGATTGGTTAAAGATAGTTAAAACAGGTGAAGCAAAAAACAAGATCAGGCAGTGGTTCAAGAAGGAAAAGAGAGAAGAGAATATCGTTGTCGGTCAATCAATGATTGATGCGGAGCTTAAGAAGTTTGCCAAGAGCTATACGGATGCGCAGAGACTTGAGATCGTAACAAATGTTGCAAAAAGGATCGGCGTTCAGACAGCTGAGGATCTTTATAACACCATCGGATATGGCGGTCTTTCGATTTCAAAGATCACGCTCAAGCTTCATGATGAGCTTGATAGAATCGTAAAAACCGAGGCTCCTGCTCCTGTAGATGAGCTGGCAAATGTTCAGATCGCAAAGAAGACAAAGCATATTCGTTCAAACAGCGGAATCGTTGTTGACGGTGCAGACGGTTGCATGGTCAAGTTTGCAAAATGCTGTAATCCGCTTCCGGGTGATCCTGTTATCGGATTTGTCACAAAAGGATATGGTATTTCTATCCATAAAAAGGATTGTCCGAATGTAATTGCAGGGCTTAATAATCCCGAAAGCAGGGAAAGATGGCTCAGTGCCGAATGGGAGAAGAGTGCTGTCAACAGAGAGGGCGAGAGCTATGAAGCTCTTCTTCAGATCTTTGCCCTTGATGCGATCGGTATTCTTGCGGATATTTCGATGACGCTTGCGGAAATGAAGGTCTCTATACTTTCAATAAATTCACAGAAAAAATCCGATGACATGGTGATAATCAACCTCAAAATAAGCTGTAAAAATGTTGATCATTATAAATCTATCGTTTCGAGGCTTAAGGGACTTAAAAATGTCGAGGATGTAACGAGAGGATTTTCTTAAAAAATGAAAGCTGTACTTCAAAGAGTCAAAAAAAGCGAGGTAAAAGTTGACGGTGAGCTTGTGGGAAGCTGCGAAAAGGGGCTTATGATCCTTCTTGGAGTTGCCGTGGGCGATACTGAGCAAGATGCGGATGCGCTTGCCGCAAAAATACTGAAGCTTCGCATTTTTGAGGACGAAAACGGAAAAATGAATAAAAGCATCATGGATATAGGCGGCGAGGCACTTGTTGTTTCGCAATTCACTCTGCTTGCAAATTATAAAAGCGGAAATCGCCCCGACTATCTTGCATCCGAAAAGCCCGAGAGGGCAAATATGCTCTATGAATATTTTTCATCCCTTCTTCGCACCTCGCTTTCACATGTTGGAAACGGTGTTTTCGGTGCGGATATGGAGGTTACCATTATTAATGACGGTCCGGTTACCATTGTTATGGATTCCTCGGATCTTATAAAGAGTAGGTGAGAAGTCTGAAAATAAATTTTCAGACATGGTTTTGTGGCTTTCGATGGCTGAACACCATCGATTTTGCGAGCAAAACCTGCCACAATTCCCAAAGAAAGGAAGGCTTTCCGAGAGAAAGCCATGGTCATAAAAATGAAGCTCATTCTTTCGGGTGAGGTTCCAATAAACAGATATTATGTGCAGATGCTCTGCATGATCTATTTTCCCGGTGTGAAGTTTTCCGAAAACGAGAATGCGGAGGATGACGGACTTGCACTCTCTGTTTCTGTGTTCAGAAAAGAAAATGCAATAGAAGCAGAATGCACTCTTTCGGCAATGGGAAAAGAGGGAAGTGCCAAAAGAGAAAGAGAGATATCCGAGGGGATGACCCTTGACAGAGCAACAAAGCTCGCCATCGGTGCGGCAATGCTTGCTGTCGGTGAAGAAATGCTTTCTTATAAGCCGTCTTGGGGAATGCTCATAGGTGTTCGCCCTTCAAAGGTTGCGATGGAAAGACTTCTTGAAGGAAACAGTAAAACAAAGGTTCGCAAGATGCTGCGTAATGATTATTTTGTAACTGTCAAAAAAGCGGCTCTTGCAACAGACGTTGCACTTGCAGAGCGGGAAATAATCGGAAATCCAGATAAAAAGGATTGCAGTGTTTATATTTCCATTCCTTTCTGCCCAACAAGATGTGCATATTGTTCCTTTGTTTCCTATACCTCAAAAAAACTGCTTTCTCTTATTCCCGAATATCTTATAAGGCTTTGTCATGATATTGAGAAAACAGCCATGAGAGCAAAAAGATTCGGTCTTAATGTAAAGACGATCTATATAGGCGGCGGAACACCAACTATACTCGATGCATATCAGCTTGAAATTCTGCTTTCTAAAATTTCTGAATGCTTTGATGTTTCATCCCTTGAGGAGTACACTCTTGAAGCAGGCAGACCGGACACCATTGATGCTGAAAAGCTTGCGGTTGCGGCAAAATACGGTGTTACGAGAATGAGCGTAAATCCTCAGACACTTTGTGATAATGTTCTTTCGGGTGTCGGAAGAAATCATACTGCTGATGAATTTTACAGAGCTTATGATATTGCGAGAAAGTCCGGCATAAAATATATCAATACCGATCTTATTGCGGGATTGCCCGGTGATACATTCAAGACTTTTTCTGCATCCTTTGATAGGATCGTTGATCTTTCTCCCGATAATATAACCGTACATACCTTCTGCGTAAAGAAATCTGCAGATCTTATGAATCAAGGTCCATCCATATTTTCAAGGCAAGGCGGTGACGCTGTTAAATGCGTTGATTATTCTCAGCTTCGTGCTATGCAGGCGGGATATAAGCCTTATTATATGTATCGCCAGAAGAATACCGTGGGAAATCTTGAAAATGTAGGCTTTGCAAAGCCCGGCTCCGAAGGACTTTATAATATCTACATGATGGAGGAGGTCCATACTATTCTTGCGGCAGGTGCAGGTGCGGTCACAAAGCTTGTTGAATATAAGCCGGCAGGAGAGGGAACAACGCGCATCAAGCGCCTTTTCAGCCCCAAATATCCATTTGAATATCTTAAAGAGGATAATAACGATGAGATAACACGGGCTTTCGAGGAGTTTTTTGCCGAGTAAATTTATAATTACGGAGGTCATAATGACCGAAGATAAGTCATTAAAAACTAATTCTAAAAAGCTGTTTTTCTCGGGCGTTGCTGTGATGACGCTCTCAACAGCAATAGTGAAGATCATAGGACTGCTTTATAAGATCCCGATGCTCTCATATCTTGGAGCGGAGGGAATGGCTTTCTTTAATGCTGCTTATGATATCTATACTATGTTCTATATGGTGTCAACTGCGGGTCTTCCCGTGGCACTGTCGATTCTGATTTCAGAAAACCGAGTTCGTGGTAATGTCAGGAATATCAAGCGCATATATCGTATAGCGATTATTATATTCTTTATAATCGGTACTGTCGGAATGCTCGCAATGATACTTGGCTCGGAATGGTTTTCTAACCGAATTGGCATTGAAGATGCTTCTTATTGCATTATTGCCATAGCTCCAACTCTGTTCCTTATATGTATTTCAAGTGCGCTCAGAGGTTATTTCCAAGGACATCAGATCATGACTCCGACAGCGGTGTCCCAGGTCATAGAAGCTCTCGGTAAGCTTCTCATCGGTCTTCTTCTTGCTGTTTGGGCAAAGAAAAACGGTTATTCATTGCCGATGGTGGCTGCATTTGCCGTTCTCGGTCTGACCATAGGCGTTGCAGTTTCGATGCTCTATCTCGTGCTTACAAAGCTTATTTACAAAATGAGCGGAAAGCAATCTCTTTATACCGAGGATAGCGGACTTTTGCCTGACAGAAGCTCTTCAATAATCGGAAATCTTGTGAAAATTGCAATTCCGATTACTATCAGTTCATCTGTTATGGGAATCGCTCGCCTTGTTGATACGGCAATGATTTCAAACAGACTTCAGCATATCGGTTATGCAAGCAATGTTGCTAATTCTTTCTATGGAGTTTATAGTACGCTTGTTGTACCGATTTTCAATCTTCCGCCGGCAATAATCACAGGAATTGCGCTCTCCCTTGTTCCTATGCTTACCGCTGCAATAGAGGCAAAAAACAGAGAAAAGGAATCAATGGTTCTTTCTTCCTCTCTTCGTATCTGCTCGCTTTTTGCGATGCCTTGCTCAGTGGGAATTTGTCTTTTCTCAAAGCCAATACTTCAGCTTATCTTTTCGGGACAAAATGAGGAGATAGAGATCGCTTATCCATTGCTTTCAATACTTGGTATTTCTGTGATCTTTGCTTGCCTTATGACGGTTACAAATGCTATTCTTCAAGCTTATAAGCAGGAAAGAAAGCCGATAATCTCAATGGCGGTGGGAGCTGTTGTTAAGATCGTCTTTGATTATCTGCTCATCGGCATTGATAAGATCAATATTTACGGAGCACCCATAAGCACTTTCCTTTGCAATGCCTCCGTTATGATACTGAATTTTTATTTCATCAAAAAATATGCTTCGAGCTTTGACGGAATTTTCAAGCTTCTTTACAGACCCTTTTTGTCTGCCGTTATTTCTATCGGAGCAGCGTTTGGAATTTATATAATTTTAATTCAAAGTCTCGGACCTTCAAGACTTATTACTGTTGCTTCGATAGCACTTGCGGCAGTTTTGTATGTTTTTGCTGCAATGATATTTAAGGCGGTTGAAGAGGATGATATAAAAATGCTTCCGAAGGGCGAGCGAGTTTATTCTTTGCTTCACAGAATGAAGCTTATCTGAAAGGACATTTAAAATGAACAGAAGTGAAAAGATCTCATATCTTAATGAGAAAAAGAAATATAATTTTGACGATCTCTGCATGATAATGGAGCTTCTGCGCAGTGAGGGCGGCTGCCCTTGGGACAGGGAGCAGACACACGAGAGCATCAGACGAGACTTGATTGAAGAAACCTATGAGGTCATTGAAGCCATAGATATAAAGGATCCGTACCTTCTTCGCGAGGAGCTTGGTGATCTTCTTTTGCAGGTGGTTTTTCATGCAAGGATCGAAGAGGAAATGGGTACATTTCTTATGGAGGACATTACAACAGAGATATGCGCCAAGCTTATCCACCGCCATCCTCATATTTTCGGCGATGTTGTTGCCGAGACCAGCGAAAAGGTTCTCTCCAACTGGGATATGATAAAAAATGAGGAAAAGCAAAGAGAAACCGTCACATCAAGACTTCGCAGCGTGCCTCCGTCTCTTCCTGCGCTTATGAAGGCTGCAAAGGTAGGAAAGAGAGCTTCCTGCTTTGACTTTCCGGATGCAGCATCGGCTTTTATGAAAATCGAGGAGGAAAAGAACGAAATTGCCGAGATACTGGATCTTGGAGATAAGGAAAAGCTCGAAGAGGAAATCGGTGATCTTTTGTTCTCCGTTGCCAATTTTGCAAGGAAATGCGGCATTGATGGGGAGCTTGCACTGAACAATGCTACCAAAAAATTCGTTGACAGATTCGAAATGATCGAAAATGAAGCGATAAAAAATAACAAAAATGTCGAAAAAATGTCACAAAAAGAGCTTGACGAGCTTTGGGAAGCAAAAAAAATCAAATAATTATCGTTTTTATAGAAAAATATTTGAAAAACCCCTTGAAATTAGTGTAAAATGATGATATAATATGAAATGTCAATAAACGCGACGGCAAATTTTGCCGATTGTTGTTAAAATAATTTAAATTCGAAAGGATTGGACAAAACTATGAACAAGACACAGCTCGTAGAGGCAGTTGCTGCAGCAGCAGGTCTCAAGAAGAACGAAGCAGAGAAGGCTGTTAACGCAGTAACTTCCGCTATCGCAGACGCACTCAAGGCAGGCGAAAAGGTTCAGATCATTGGCTTTGGTACATTTGAGGTTAAGAGCAGAGAAGCAAGACAGGGTAGAAACCCCAGAACAGGTGAGACTCTCACAATTCCCGCTTCTAAGCATCCTACCTTCACTGCAGGCAAGGCTCTTAAGGATTCCGTAAACTGATTACCCATAAATTCGGCAGGCTTTGAATAAAGTCTGCCAAATTTATTTTGGAGGATAAAATGAGACTCGATAAGTATTTGAAGATTTCAAGAATAATCAAAAGAAGAACGGTTGCGAACGATGCTTGTGATACAGAGCATGTCAGCGTAAACGGAAAAAAAGCAAAGGCTTCATATGATGTCAAAGTTGGGGATATAATTGAAATATCATTCGGACAAAAGCCGCTCAGAGTAAAGGTACTTGATGTAAAGGAGCACGCTGCAAAGGCGGACGCTTCGTCACTATACGAAATAATCTAATAAGGCATAATATTTTGTTTGCTCGCATATATAATAATAAGCCTCCGCATCCGGTGGATGCGGAGCTTTGTTTTGGAGGTAAATATGAACGAGCAGGCAAATAAACATGATATACTTATAAGATCGCGTGAGTATATAGAAATATGCGGCGTTGAAACGGTGGTAAGCTTTGATGAGGAGAGCGTTTGTCTCGAAAGTGTTATGGGAGAGCTTTTGATCGAAGGTGAAGAGCTTAATGTTGGCACTCTTGATACGGACAAAGGAGTTGTAAAGCTGACCGGGAAGATAAACGGTATCTATTATAATACTTCGACACCAAAACCGCAAAAAGGATTTTTTGGGAGACTGATGGGCTAATGGTAGCATCAATGTCCTCTCTTGCCAATATGACTCTTTTAGCCTTTTTTCTTGGCATCGTCTTTGGTATTCTTTATGATGCTGTCAGAATTTCAAGAGCTTTTATCGGACATAGCTATGGCGGGAGAAGTGCTGCATATCTTTATGAGAGAGAATACCCATTGATCGGCAAGCTTGAAAAAAAGACGGGAAAGTTTAAAACCGGATTTTTAACGGCAATGGTGATATTCGGCGATATAATCTATTTTACTGTTTGCGGATTAATATTCACAGTATTCATATATTATACAAATGATGGCACATTTCGTTTTCAATCATTACTTGCGGTAATTGTCGGTTTTTTTTCTTATTATCTAACATTTGGAAGGCTTGTAATTGCTTGCGCAGAAATAATTTGCATTTTTTTGAAAATAATTATAAAAATTTTTCTGTTTTCTATTGCATTTCCGTTTAAAATTATGTATAATATACTTATTAAACTATATAATTGGCTCTTTGGCATTGTTTTTGCTCCTTTGCTGTGCAAAATACATCGTAAATCAACGGAGCGAAAAATGAAAAAATTGCTGAATGATGCTTCAAATGGCTTTCTCCAAAATTTTATGAAAGGACAGGACGCTTAAAATGAACGGTTCTTCAAAGCATATTGAGCTGAATATTTTTGTCAGAATTGCCATCGTTTTATTTATAGCTGTCTCTGTTGTCCTTTCGGCTCATAATCTTATGAAGTATAATGATTACAGAGATAAGATAGAAGAGCTTGAATATAAGAAAAACGAATATTCCGAAAGCATCGAACGCATCGAATATGAGCTTGGGTGCGAGTTTGATGATGAATATGTTATAAGAATTGCGAAAGATAAGCTCAATCTTTGCTTGCCGAGCGAAGCCGTTTATTATAACGGTCTTGATTAAATATGCATAGACCGCCCGCGCTTTTTGTCGGGCGGTCTGTCTGTACCTTTGGGGGAAAAATGAATATAAGAGAAGTTGATGTAAGCATAATTGAAGATAAAATTTCAGAGCTTTTTGTAAAGGCTAATCAGATATTGCCCGAAAGTACCTGCAAAGCGATCAGATGCTCAAGATGCTCGGAGAGAAATGACCTGGCGAGAAATGTGCTCTCTATTATGGAGGAGAATATCGAGGCAGCAAGGGAGCTTGATATCCCCATCTGCCAGGATACGGGAATGGCTGTTGTTTTTCTTGAGATAGGTCAAGATGTGCATTTTGTTGGCGGAGAACTTAATGAAGCGATAAATCGTGGCGTTGAAAGAGCATATGTTGATGGTAAGCTTCGTCTTTCGGTTGTCGGCGACCCGCTCTATGAAAGAATAAATACCGAGAATAATGCGCCTGCCATTGTGAATATTGATATCGTTCCCGGGGACAGAGTTAAGATAACAGCTTTGCCAAAGGGCTTTGGCAGTGAAAACATGAGCGCCATCAGAATGTTCAATCCATCGGCAACTGAACAGAATATTATTGACTTTGTTGTTGAAACGGTGAAAAAAGCAGGTGCCAATCCTTGCCCACCCGTAACGCTCGGTATCGGAATCGGCGGAACTTTTGAAAAATCAGCTTTGCTTGCAAAAAAAGCTCTCTCAAGAGAGCTTGATGATGTCAATCCCGATGAAAAATATGCTAAACTTGAAGAAAGGATACTCTCTGAGCTTAATAAGCTCGACATAGGTCCTCAAGGCTTTGGCGGAGACACCACTGCACTTTCGGTAAAAATAGAAAAATTTCCAACACATATTGCGGGTCTTCCCGTGGCTGTAAATGTTTGCTGCCATGTTCACAGACACGCATCGGCAATACTTTGATAAAATGAGAATAAGTAATTTTCAAAAATCCAATATAATACTTTTCACCGCACTCATAGTAATAGTGATTGCGGCATTTTCTGTCGGAATTTATCTTTTTTTGCAAAACAGTGACGATATTCCTGTTACTGCGGATACAGAAAGTGAGACTTTTTATGAGACTAAAGAGGAAACTTCTTCTGACACAGAAACAGAACCTCCTATAATAGAAACCACATCTCCGCCTGAAAGCGAAACAGCAGAGCTTTCATATGATGAGAAACGCAGTGAGCTTTTAGTTGAATATGCTTCCGAGCTTGGTGCATGGATAAAGGAATCTACCCCAATTTATAAGACGGAGGCTGAAACCGATGAATCGGGAAACACGCTTTCCTCTCCCGAAAGCTATAAGCCGCCTGTTGCATTCTATTATATGGATATTGCAAGCGGAAACATAATGGAATATAATTCCGAATATGTTTTCTATACGGCGAGCGTGATCAAAGCGCCTTATGTTCTTTGGGCATTGAAAGAGATTGAAAGAGCAGAGTCGGAGGGCGATGTCAAGGGCACAAAATTTGACATTGATAGGGTATTCATATATACCGAGGATAAATTCAAGAGCGGTTCGGGAATAATTCAGAACAGCGATTTTGGTTCATCATATACATCATTTGACCTACTAAAGCTGACGATAACACATAGCGATAATGTTGCTTTTTCCGAGATTCGCAATATTTGGGGCAGAAAAGGCTTCAATGAGTTTTCCGAGAGCATCGGAGTAATAAATCCGCAGAAAAAGCTTTTCAGCGCAAATGCGAGAGAAATGGGCGCATATATGCTCGAGATATATAAATATTTCGAGAGTGGCGGAAAATATTCAGAAGCCTTTAAAAATTGGATGCTTGGCACGAATCATAGAATCATGATTCCCTCTGCCGTAAATCCTTCTGTTGCCGCCAATAAATATGGCTGGGATCTCGATGCATATCACGATATGGCAATTGTATTTGATGAGCATCCGTATCTGCTTGTGATAATGACAGAGCTTGAAAACGGAAGCAGAGAGGATAATGTCTTTATTCGTGAACTTGCCTCTCGGATCAACGAAATACATATCTCACTATATGAAACGGAGCCGATGAAATGAAAAAATGGGAAATTGGTCCATTTAAGAAAGTAGGCAGACCGATATTTGAGCCGGATGGAGCCTCATCTTTTGATTGCCCATTTGAAGGGGAGGATACCAGATGGGAATTTTCAAATGTTTATAATCCCGCTTGTATCATAAAAAACGGAAAACTACACTTCTTTTACCGTGCAGACGGCAAGCCACTTGGCGGAAATGATGTTTTCGGTAATAAAAAGGTAGTTTGCAGAATAGGCCATGCGGTGAGTGAAGAAGGAATTAGTTTTGAAAGATATCCTGAGCCTGTTCTTTATCCCGAAAAGAAATTTGAGGAGTTTGAATGGTGGGGCGGATGCTCCGATCCTCATATAGTCGAGGGTGAGGACGGCAGGTACTATATGAATTATGATACCTGGACCGGACATTACAAGCGCGACGGATCAGGCTTTGGCAAAAGCTCCTCAAAAGAATGGGAGGATGTTCTGATGTGTGCCTCGTCCGATGATCTTGTTCATTGGAAAAAGCATGGACCTGCTCTTAATGATAAATGGAAGAGCTATTATAATCATTCTCGAAGCGGATGTGTGATCTGTCGTGAAGTTGGCGATAAGCTTGTTGCCGCAAAGATAAACGGTAAGTATTATATGTATGCTACTCATGAAGGATATTTGCTCTCCTCAGACGATCTTATAAAATGGGATGTTGAGCTTGATGATAAGGGAGAGCCGAGAAAGCTTTTTGAAAAGGGAAACGATTTGGGGTATGATGCGATTTCTCATGAAGCGGGTGCTTGTGCGCTGCTGACGGATGACGGAATAGTATATTTTTATAATGCTTACGGTGCTGTGCCGGGATGCGAGCATCTGCGAGACGGGGGAATGTTTTGGACACTTTCTCAAGCTTTGATCGACCCAAACGATCTTACAAAGGTCGTTGACAAGCTTGATCATCCGTTCCTTATACCGGAATATGATTTTGAAATGTACGGTCATTCTGCAAGAGCTTGCGTGGTTTGCAATTCTCTTGTGAAATGGAACGGAAAATGGAGGCTGTATTATGGATGCTCCGATCATGTGATCAGCCTTGCGATTGAAGAATAAAAGAAATATCTTTGGGAGAAGAAATGTTTAAGTTAAAAAAAGAAAAGATCAATATGACAGAAGGGCCGCTTCTCGGCAAAATGATAAAGTTTGCGATACCGTTGGTGTTAACAAATCTGCTTCAGCTTTTCTATCATTCTGCCGATATGTTCGTTGTGGGTAATTTTTGCGATGATCCAAACGCTCTCGGCTCTGTTGGATGCACATCTTCAATAATCAACCTTATTCTCGGGCTTATGCTTGGAATGAGCGCAGGTGTGAGCGTAACTGTTTCCCAAAGCATCGGCTCAAAGGATTCAAGGCGTGTTGAAAGAGCGGTTCATACTTCTATAGTAATGGCTGTTATTGTTGGTGTGATCGTTGGCATTACGGGCCTCTTCTTGGCTCCTGTACTCCTGAAGCTTATGAACACTCCCGAGGAATTTATAAATCAATCAACGCTCTATGTTAAAATCTATTTCTTTGGAACAATTGGAAGTGCAACCTTTAATTTCTGCTCGGGAATATTGCGTTCAAACGGTGATTCCACCAGACCTATGATGTTTTCATCTGTCGGAGGAGTTGTGAATGTTGTTCTCAATCTTATTTTTGTGCTTGTATTTAAAATGGGTGTTGAGGGCGTTGCCATTGCAACGATCATCTCGCAGTATATTTCTGCAATTCTTGCTGTTATTTATCTTACAAAGCTTGACGGTCAATGTAAGCTCGTTCTGCGAAAGCTCCGTTTGGATATTCCAATGATTTTAAGTCTTGTCAGAATCGGAATACCTGCCGGAGTGCAGGGAATGATGTTCTCGTTTTCGAATATGCTTCTTCAGGGAAGCTATAACAGCCTCGGTCCCGTATATGTTAATGCGAATACTGCCGCTTCAAATGTGGATTCATATATTTATAATGTCCTTGCCGCATTTTATCATGTTGCACTGAACTTTTCATCCCAGAATTACGGTGCGAAAAAATACAACCGAATGTGGAAGGTATTCGGACTCAACTGCGCTTGCAATATTGTGTGCGGACTTGCCATCGGACTTGCTTGCTTTTTCTTTTCAGATACCCTTATTGGCATATTTGATTCGGATCCCATGGTTATTGCCGAAGCTAAAAACAGATTGTTCATCATGGGAATATTCTATTTCACCTGTGGACTTATGGACACGGGAACTGCAATGCTTCGCTCTATAGGAAAATCCTTGACAGCAACAATTATCACCGTGTTTGGAGTTTGCGTGCTTCGAGTTTTGTGGATAGAAACTGTTTTCAAGCTCTATCCCGGTCTTTTGACTCTTTACATAGTCTATCCCATAACATGGATACTCACATTCACAGCACTGACAATTGCTTTTGCTTTGCAGTTCAGAAAATTAAGAAAAAAAGATGCGCAGCTTGCATGATATTAGAGAAGAGCTTCTTTCGATGGCGGACGAAGACTATAAGAGCTTTCATTCAGCACTTATGCCAACAGTTCCCGAAGAAAATATAATAGGCATAAGAGTTCCGGTGCTTCGTAAATACGCAAAAGGGCTGACAAAGGAGGAATCGGAAAATTTCCTTTTTTCGCTTCCTCATAAATATTATGAAGAAAATAATCTCCATGCCTTTCTTGTGGAAAGAATTGGAGATTTTGATGAAACCGTAAAAGCTCTGGATAAATTCTTGCCTTATGTGGATAATTGGGCAACCTGTGACTCAATGAATCCAAAGGTGCTTTCAAAGCATAAAGAAAAGCTTTTGCCGATTATAGACCGATATATTTCATCGGGACATACATATACCGTCAGATACGGTATCGGACTTCTTATGAGACATTTTCTTGGTGATAGCTTCAAATTTGAATATGCGGAGCGGGTTGCCTCGGTAAAGAGTGATGAATACTATGTCAAAATGATGCAGGCATGGTATTTTGCAACAGCACTTGCGACGAATTATGATGAAACATTACCTTTCATAAAAGAAGAAAAGCTCTCCTTGTGGGTTCATAATAAAACCATAAGGAAAGCTATTGAAAGCTACCGTATTGATGACGATAAAAAAGAATATTTGAGAAAATTAAAAAAGGACTTATAAGTCCTTTTTTAATTTTTTGTAGACGAACAGACCGAGGAATATTGAAAGAAGTCCTGCAACGATCTTTCCTGTCATAACAGCAGGTAAAAGCTCGGGAGCGAAGGACATTGTGAAAGCAAGATGCGCCGCAAGTATAAATGCGCCCGAGACCGAAAAAGCACCATTGAGTAAAATTCCTTTGTTTTCCATGTTGTTCATCATTTCGAAGGTCGGATAGCTTGTTGCAAGGGATGAGATCATCGCCATGACAGCACTTCCGCTTATTCCCATTTTGCTTCCAAGCCACCTTAGGGGATTGGCAAGAAGCTTTGAAAGAACGAAAATCAGAGGGAAGGTTCCGGTCATAACGACAGCGGCTTTTACGCATATCGCAGCCGCATTTTCAAAGGAATCAAGTCCTTTTATAAGCTCGATATCCGTAAGATAAGTGAAAATACCAAGAGCAAGTCCTATTGTTATAAGCATTTTTATAAAAATACCAAAGACCTTGAAAACCTTAACGCATCCGTTTGGGAAAAGAAAAAGTGCGATCGCAAGAATGCCGGAAAAGATGATAATAGGCAAAAGGTTCGTCATCAGCTCTCCAAAAGGAACTTTATAAACAAGACCTCCAACAAAGCACCCGAAGGGGATCGTAATTATTCCGCAGAGAAGGCCGATAAGAAGGGGCTTTTGCTTTTCGTCCTTAACCAAGCCCAGTGATGTGGGGATGGTAAATGAGATCGTGCATCCGAGCATTGATGAAACCACAAGACCGTTATAAAGACCTATTTTTTCGTCAAGCGCAAGCTCGGTAGCAAGCGAAGCTCCGCCCATGTCATTGGCAAAAAGAGATGCGGGAATGATTGACGGATCAATATGAAAAATGTCCTTGAAATTCCCAAGTGCAGGCTTGATCAGCTCAACAAGATAGGGGGCAATAACAAGCATTCCGATCATTGCAAGTGCAATGTTTCCGAAAAACAAAAGCCCGCGTTCAAATTCTTTGCCTATGCCGAGCTTGTTTCCAAAAATCCGATCAAGTGCTCCGAGCATGGAAAATGCCACGATAATGTAATTAAGTACCATAAGTCACCTCAAAGTTTTACAGCCGAGAAGCCACTGTCTGTGAGAATATATCGCTCCTTAAATCCGCAGGACCTGAGAAGCTCTGATGCCATATCAAAGCAGTGATCCATTTTGGTTATATCATGGCAATCGGATGAAATAACAGCACCAAACCCAAGCCTCTTCATTTCCTTTAGAATAAATGCATCGGGGTATGGAGTTGATTTGTAGCCCCTTGCCATACCGCCCGTATTGACCTCGAAAAAAGGGATTTTGCCCGCAATAGCCTCAAGTGCTTCTATTGCTGCATTTTTGTATTCTTTGCTGTCGGGATCAAAAAGATAAACGCTTTCGGTGTGCTTTGCGCAAAGATCAAAATGGCCGAGAATATTAATTTTTGCCCGTTCTGCAAGCATCGGGATCAGTTCGTAATAAGCCTTCGCAAATGCCATTCCGTCACCGCCAAAATAGGTGTCTGTAAGCTTTTCTGACCACTCAGGTGTACTGTCGAAGCCAATAAGATCTCCATTAATATTGAAATAATGAGTTGAGCCGATTATGTAATCATACCCCGTGAGATCGACCTCGGAAAACATTTCAAATTCAATTCCGGTATAAATACCAAGTCTGCCGCTAAATTCTTCCTTTAGTTGTTTTATCTCGCTTTTATAGTCTTCGATTTTATCGGGATTCATTCCTCTGCCGTTCCAATACATAAAGGAATGACCTGAGAAGCCGATGGAATCAAACCCGTGAGAGAACGCCCATTCTGCGCTTTCTCTGAGAGTGTTTTTTCCGTCGCAGTATGTGCTGTGCATATGTAAATTTTGCTTGTTATTCATTTCAGTCACCTTAAGTGTTATTTTTGACTTTAGTAATTATAACATGACAGATCAAAACTGTCAATAAATTTAGAATTTTTTATTGAATTTTTTGCGAAAATCTGCTATACTAAAAACAGAGAAGAGGTGAGCTTTTTGATTGATTTTAAAAATGTTGAGAAATATAGAGAAAACAACAGAATAGAAGCTAAAAAAGCCCTTGGAGGATTGCCGGAGAGCATATGGGAAACATATTCGGCATTTGCCAACACTCTCGGCGGAGTTATTCTTTTAGGTGTTGAGGAATATAGGGATAAGACCTTTCATGTGCTTGATCTGCCGGACCCCGAAGGAATGATCGAAAAATTTAAAATAATTTTGAACGATAAGAGAAGAGTGAGCGCAAATATACTTTCCGAAAGAGATATAAGAATCGAAAAATATAATGGAAAAAGGTTTATCTCGATAAATGTTCCAAAGGCAAGCAGATTTGATAAACCCCTATATATCGACGGGAATATTAACGGTGGAACATACAGACGAGGCGGCGAGGGAGATTATAAGTGTAAAAAAGAGGAAATTGAGAGTATGAAGCGGGATGCGGAAAGAGCCTCGGCAGACTCGGTTGTTTATCCCGATCTGACACTTTCCGATATTTCAACCGAAACCCTTAAAAAATTTAGAAAAAAGGTTGCTTCGTTAAGAGATTATTCTGATATTGAGAGTAAATTTGCTGATCAAATAAACGCAGCGATTTTACTTATGTTTGGAAAAAAAGAAAAAATCAAGAAGTTTTTTCCTTATTTTGCACCGTGCTTTATAGAGAAGCACGAGGGCAGTATCATAAGGCATGAATCCGAAAATCTTTTTGAGCTATATTTACTTTCCGAAAAAATCATAATGCAGAGGCTATGCGAGCTTTGTCTCAACGCAAAAGACAGACAGATCGTTTTTGATGCGATTTCGGAAGCTATCGCAAATGCAATGATACATTCGGATTACAGGTCAAAGACAAGCATTGAAATCGAATATTCAGATGATCAGATTTCACTTTCCAATGCCGGCTCGCTTCGATTTTCAAAGGACGCTATTATAGAAGGCGGAATAACCGACCGTAGAAATGAGTTTATTTCAAGGCTCTTGTCATTTGCAGGGATCGGCTCGGGCGGCATCAAGGGAATATATGAGGTCTGGAGAAAGAAAAAATGGCAGCCTCCAAAAGTCATCGAGAGCTTTTCTCCCGATAAGGTTACCGTGATTTTGAGCTTTTTCGGCGGTGAGACGGATTTTTCGGGCAGCGATGTTCTCATTGAAAGCAGAAAAAAGGCAGTGCTTGATCATATAACCGAGAAAATCGAGGTTACAAGCCGAGATATTGCCGATCTTCTTGGAATCAAAAGAGAAAAGGCGTTGGAAATTTTAATGGAATTGTCATCAGAAGAAATTTTGACATTTGAAAAAAGAGGAAACAGCTATTTTTACAGATTAAAAGCATAATTGCAATGCAATGAGACGGTTAATTTTGTATCTTGACATAAGCTTTTATATGTAGTATAATTACATAAAAAACGAAAGAGGTCGAAAAATGAAGATAAAGACTAAAAAGCTTTCATATGAGAAGGCGATATCTCTTCCGAGAGAAAAGCATAGAAAGCCGATAAAACCCTCGATTTTTTTCAGAACTCTTATAAGAGTAATTTCTATTTTTGACCTTATTGCAACGAATTTTACCTTTACAAAAAAGAATATGGAGAAGGCAGGGAAAGGACCATATCTTATTCTGATGAATCATTCCAGCTTTATTGATCTTGAGATCGCTCACAGAATAATGTATCCTCACCCTATGTGTATAGTCTGCACCTCCGATGCCTTTGTGGGAATGGATCTTTTGATGCGATTTATAGGCTGTATTCCAACACAGAAATTTGTAACCGATATGACACTTATAAGGGATATTATCTATACGATCAAAAAGAAAAACACAAGCGTTCTTATGTATCCCGAGGCGAGCTATAGCTTTGACGGAACTGCAACACCACTTCCCAAAAGCCTTGGTATGCTCGTGAAGAAGCTGGGCGTGCCCGTTGTCAATATCCGTACATACGGAGCCTTTGCCCGTCAGCCGCTTTATAATTGTCTTAAAAAACGAAAGGTAAATGTCAGCGCAGAGGTTGAATGCTTGCTTTCTGCCGATGAAATCACCTCAAAAACCGCCGATGAAATTCAGAACATTCTTGATAATGCATATGATTTTGATAATTTCCGCTGGCAAAGAGAAAATTCTGTTGTGATAGATGAAAAGGACAGAGCAGAGGGACTTGAGCGAATACTTTATAAATGCTCATCTTGTGAATCCGAGGGTGAAATGATAGGAATGGGTACGGAAATCAGATGCAAAAAATGCGGATGTACCCATTATCTGACCGAGCTTGGGGCTCTTGAAGGCGGAGAAAATGCACGCTTTGATCATATTCCCGATTGGTATTTGTGGGAACGAGAGTGTGTTCGAGATGAGCTTCTCTCGGGCAAATATAAGCTTGATACCGAGGTTGAGATCGGAATTATGGTCAACCACAAGGCGATCTATATGGTCGGAGAGGGAAGGCTTCTCCACGACGAGTGCGGGTTTAAGCTTACCGGCTGTGACGGAAAGCTTAAATATGAACAAAAGCCTCTTTCCTCATATGGTCTATATGCAGATTATTATTGGTATGAAATAGGCGATATAATTTGTATCGGTGATAAGAATTGCCTATATTATTGCTTCCCGAAGAAAGATGGCGTGGTTTCAAAAACCAGACTTGCTGCTGAGGAGCTTTATAAAATTTATAAGGAAAGACAAGCAAGAGAAAAAGAGGTTTTTTCAAAATAAAAAAATGACCTTTAATATTCTTCTCCGAAGGAGAAAGACTATAAATAATTAAATAATTAAAGGCTGAGCTTTGCTCAGCCTTTTCTATTAAAATATTATCGGGGTATCAATAAGTCCTGTTTTCTTTAGTACATAAGCATCAGACCATTCCGGCTCGTTATGTGTTCGCCAAGCTCCCGGACCGTACCAATAATGCTCTTCTTCAAGCTTTGTATTGTGAACTGCTCCAAATGCGTTTCCTCTTGTGCCGAAAACAGTGATATCCAATGTATGTTCTCCTTTTGAGAGCATACCAAGTTCAATGCAGAAAGGTGAAGTCATTATGTGACCAAGATCGTTTCCATCAAGAACGATCTTTATAAGAGCACCCGAAAAATGTGGGATCTGCAGAGTTCGCTCTTTTCCTTCCGGCTCGGTAAAAGAAGTGTGGTATGTGATATTACCTGTATAGAAGGGAAGTGCTTGGTTTACCGCATTGCCAAAAACGAGTCTGTCCGGCTTTTTGACGATCTTTGCGTACTTGCCCTTGACTTCAACGCCGAAATCACCGACAATATAACACCATTCGGAACAGGTGCGAAGCTCGAAAGGAGTTTCGATTTCGATGGTGTGAGTTCCGCTGCTAAAAGCAGGCAAAAGCAAAGTTTTTATGCACTTGTCGGTGAAATATCCGTCCGAAATGTTAGAAATCTCTCTGCCGTCAAATTTGATTTTTGAAATATCCGAAAGCTCCATTGCAAGGTGTGCTCCGTTAAGCGGGATATCGCTTCTGAAAGTGAATCTCCGCTTCATAACATGGGGAGTGAGATCGTTTTTAACATCTGCGGGAAGCTCGATCCAAGGCTGAACTCTGCGCTGTCCCACATGATTTTTATAGAAGCGGCTTCTTCCGTTATCGGAAACGAGAAGCGAATCAGTTTCGCTCTCCCATTCTCCATCGTCAAATGCAAATTCGCATCTGTCGAGTAAAAGAACATTTTCTTCCGATAGAGTATAGGGAACATTGTCAATAGGTAGTATTTTTTCTCCGCCGCAATAAACGGAAAAGTTTGCTTTAGCATCCCCTGTTACATTCTTTTTGACTTCTGCGGATGGAATCAAGCGAAGAAGAAGGCTGTCCTCGGAATAAAAACTCTTTTCAAGATAAGTTTTACCATTATTTATTGAATAATTAGGAGTAAAAATATTTCCGCTTAGGGTGTCATATTCAAGAATATCAAAGCATCCGTCAAATGAAATATGGACATTTTCGCACCTATCACGATCCTTTGATGCTTCTCCGTGGCAGATGAAGAACCATTTTTCGCCATTTTCTCCGTCATTTCTGATTTGATGAAGGAAATTACCGTATCTGATTCCCGTTTCTTTGTCAGTGAAATCAACAAAGCGGTACTCATCAAGAGCATCAATAAGAGCAGTATAGTCAATATCAAGGCATTTCCATTCCTTTGAAGCAAGAATTACCTTGTCACATCTTTTTGCGTCAACCATTTGAGCAGGCTTACCGAGTATGATAACATTACCGCCTTCGGCTGAAAACTTCTGAAGTCTTTCAAGGGTTGTGCTTCTCATGGTATCAAGAGCAGGCACGATAACGCAATCGTATTCCATCTCACCAACCCTCAAGGGATTTGATGCTACGGGTGAGAGAGAGGGGAAGAGTGATTCGCTGATAAAGTCAAAATCTATCCCGCAATAGGCAAGAGATTTTGTCAGCTCATTGAATTGTCTATCAAGATAGCTGCGGCGCAGAGCAGTTTTGTCGTTGACACCGCAGTGGAGCCAATAACTCTCGATTGGGTGAATGACCGCAACTCTGACAGATGGTTTTCCTCTTGTGAGGGCTGTGTTAAGTCTTGCGAAATGGTCTTCGATTTTACTGTATTCCTTGTACCATGGAGATTGATATCCGATGGAAGCCGGATAATCTCTTTTTGCTTCGCCATTCATCGAGACCCAAGTAAGGTGATGAACACGGATTGTGACACCAAGAGCCGCTTGCCAATCTCCCTGACTTTTATGTCCCCCAAAATCATAATCCCAGCCCGTAACACCATAAAGCTCGGAGAGCATAGCCTCTCTACCGTATTGATGAACGGCAGATTGAGTTTGCTTTGCCGTTGAAAGCTCAACAAAGCCGCAGAGCATGTCGATTCCCGGAATTTCAAATTCACGATAGCACCTCATGGCTTCGCCAAGAGCATTTGATTGGCTTTTTAGCGTCGGTTCTTCCATCAGATGACCGGTGAGAGCAATTCCGTGATCATGACACCATTTACCGATATTATCACAGAATGCGGAAGCGAATCGCTCACAGCGATGGTCAATATAGCGGTAGCGGGCTTCGGCAGAAGAATCATCTTTTGTCTGCCAGACGATTTCGGGAAGTCTTGAAATCAGACTTTCGCCATAGTGCTTTTGATATGTTTCCTCCATATCATCTGTAAAGGGAAGGATCACCTCACCTTTTTCGGTTGAATTTGTCAGATATTTTGGCTTTTTTACCTGAGGCTCGTCTGTAAAGATAGCTGGAATGGTTTTTCCGAAATTATCGCCAACCACCTCGGCATATCTCTCATGCGTGATCTCAATAAATTTGTCAACAGCTTCGTCCTTCATTGCATCAATGTAAGCCTCACCGTTGAACCAAGGGTCATTGCCATCAACTTTTATATAAGCATACCATGTGTTTTCATCTGCGTCTTCGCTTTCGGTTTTCTGCCTGTGCTTTATGAGATAACCGTCCTTATCGAGAATGATCTCAAAGCGAGCGACATGATATCCGTCAGGACAAATCCCTTTGTTTGCACTATCGCAGAACTCGGAATAATTTTTGCAAAGCTTAAGAGAGGAATTATCGGGATCAAAAGCAGTTATTATCATTGATTTTCTGCGATAGATATAGTTTTTTGTAACATATCCTCCCGCAGCGCCCGAAGCCCAGCGATCCTCATCATAAAGCCATGCAAGCATATCCTTTTTTTTTGCCTTTTCGGTGCAGGATTTTATGAGAGACATATATTCGTCGCTTAAATATTTTGTTGCCATGCCCGAGCGGACATGCATATGGAATCCGCCGATGCCCATTTCCTTGAAAATATCTATCTGACGGAGAAGCTCCGCTTCATCAAGCTCGGTGTTCCACGCCCAGAACGGAGCACCACGGTATTCCGAGGTGGGATTTTTAAAAAGATCATCCGAAAGAGTTTTTTCACGATTCTTATTGTAAAGCATCTTGTCTCTCCTTTTTGTTTATCTTGTGTTTCCCCATCTGTCAACCGAAAGCACCTTATAGAAGGGCATAATTTTCTTTAATGTTATGCACTCGGCAACCGTCGAAGCGATCTGATTTTCATATGAGGGAATAAAATCTTCCTTGTCAGAAGCGAAAACCCTGTAATAGCAGTGTTCCGCATCCTCGCATTTTTTCCATGAGAGAGTTTTTCCTTTTTTCTTTAGAGAAAGTATTTCACTTGGCTTTCTGTCGGTATAATCGGTGGTAAGGAATATAACCGATTCGGGCGGAAGTGTGATCTTGATTTTTCCGTTCTTTGCGCTTATCTTACCGGAATGTGCCTGAAGATCGCAAAAATCGTTGTAAGGGATGTTGTTTGCCTCGTATACATATTTGCGAAGAGGTTTTATGCAATCGTGCTCAAGCAAAATTTCAGCCTTGTCTGTATCCTTGCCACGGTTCACAATGGCAATAGAAACCGAGCCGTCGGCATTTGTAACGGCACCGCATCTGATATTCTCATTATCCCACGAGCATTTCAGCACTCTGGACCCCTTTTTGAAGAGCTTTGCCATATATCCCATGGTGTAAAGCGAAGCTCTTGAGGAATAGTCACTCTCGTCATCGCACCATTTGATGAGACCGTTTTTGTTATATCTGTATGACATTCCGTGGCCCGAGAAGCGTGAAGCGTCATAAATTGCCTTTTCCTCTTTAGAATCCCCGTTCTCTCTTATGATCGGATCGGGATAGTCTATCATCGTCCAGAAGCAACCTGCAAAGCATCCGGAATTTATGCAGGCAAGCGACATTTCCACAAGTGCAAGCGCATAAATGCCTTCTTCCTCTGGTCTGTCTATAGGATATGCACTGTCATTGCCCATGGGCATTCCGTTGTCCCATTTTCCGGGGCAGTTGATTCCGTATTCACCTAAAATAAATCGCTTTTCCTTTTTTCTTGCAGCCTCAACAGGCTTTGAAAATGACTCGATATAGTAGTCATATCCCTTTGGGTCGCTTGGGGGATAATCATAGTTATAAAGATGAGCACAGTAGCTTTCTGTGATCTCGTCCATGTTTTCTGTCGCCCAATCTATCTGTCCAAAATTGCGAACTCCCGAGCAGTCTGTTGCAAGAAGACCGATGTCAAGTCCATGGCGGCGGAACGCACGGTAAAGCTCTGTGTGAATTTCCTTAAGGAGATCAAGATGATTTGCAAGATAAGCATATGTATTTCCGCAGGAAAGCTCATTTGTTGCGCAATAATATCTGATCTTCGTGCATTTTCTCACATTTATGAGATAGTCAAGGTTTTCCGCAACCTTCTCTGCATATTCATGAATGTCGAATTCCTCATCGGGCATTGGCATTCTTCCGGGAACTATATAAAGTAAGGTTTTTGCATCTCTGAAGGTCTTGTCATAATAATCCGCAAAAGAGTCCATTGCTTCACGGGTCCAATCGGCATAGCCTGCGAAAACTCTTGAAAAGGTCGGAGAAATTTCACGAAAGCTTTTGAGAGCAATTTCGTTCATGAATTCTTCATTCATAAGAGCTGACATGGTCGATTCACTGTTATGAAATCCGATACCTCCGAATAGCCATCTCATTCTCTGTTTTTCGATAATTATTTTGCTCATTTTAAGTCTCCTTTTATTTGCGCTTCAATGCTTTTTCAAATCCTATGAGGAGTGGTGTCGGCTCGAATATTTTGTCGATAAATTTCCCCATTATGACGATAAGAGGCGTGTTGATGATTGTTGTAATTAGTGTGCCGAGACCAATGCTGTGAAAACCTTTAAATGCTATTTGTGTAATATCTTCCATCCTTATTCCGTCAAAGAGAGTGAGACTTAAGAGAACCGAAATCAGAAGAAGTGAAATATCAAATGAAGATTTTGTTTTTGAAATTGTGAGCTTAAAGCTTTTCGCAATTTCGTCAACGAAAAGCTCGTAGACCTGGAGAGGCATATATGTACGGAAGAAGCAAGCAACGCCAAATGCGGTAATGATATCACCAACTATCAGCATCACATATCGGAGCCAAAGTGAATCAAAGCTGATTGGGGCTGTGATGAAAACAAAAAAATCAAGAACATAGCCGTAAATAACCGCAACAGCAAAAGCAAGAAGGTATCTGGCATCGAATTTTCTTACTGAAATACATAGAATTATAAGCAAAACGCCCTGGATCATATATTCTGTGACCCCGACACTGAATCCGCTCCAGATAGGAGATATAGCTTCGCTTACGACAAAAGCGGGCGCAGCTATCATAGATACGCCAAGGTCAGCCTTACTGCAAATTGAAACTCCCAGCGCAACAAAAACAATTCCCATAAGCCATAAAAGCTCGGATGATTTTTTGATTTTCATGATTACCTCGAATGAATAAATATCTTAACACATTTTAACATAAACATCATCAAAATTCAATAGTAATTTTCAAATAAAAATATTATTTTCGATATTTTTCGATATGCTTCTTTAACTGCATATCGGAAAGCCCGTATTCTGCGGAATTTTTCAAGCAATAGGCAGGTAAGTGAGGCTCGTCACGCGGTTTTGCTCCTGTTCAACGATTCAGCAGACTGCGTGCCTCTTTCAATTGAATATATGTTGTATATTCTTTAAGACTTTTATCGTATGTTTTTTTTAAGAATTCGTAACACCAATCTAAAAAAAGAAAAGAGCCATCGGCCCTTTTCTTTTTTTGGTGGAGGCGACGGGAATCGAACCCGTGTCCAAAAACCCGTTGATATGACCTTCTCCGTGGGCAGTTTGTCTTTTAGAAATTCCCGTGCGGGAGCGTCGGCAAACAGACTTTCCTTTGCGGTAGCCCTTTTATGCTTGATCGGTTCAAGGGCGAAAGACCGATGCAAGTTCACTGCTGTAAATGACGCTCAGGCTCGGGGCGCAGTATTCCCGAGCGGAACGGGCGGTATTAAATGAACCGCAGCACTGCCATCAAATGCGTCTTGCGACGCATCAGATTAGGCAGCCAGAGCAACTGTAGAGTTGTCGTTTATTTTTTAATTTGGCCATTTTGACGGGGTTAGCCGGCCCGCCACGCTTATCATACCTCAGAATCCCTGTCGAAACCATTGCGCCCCCGTTTTGTGAGCTTATGAAATCCAAAGTAAGCGAATAATATTATATAACATTTTTGGCAAAAAGTCAAGAAAAAATACATTACAAATCTATTTCAATTTTTTAAATCTTATTTTTTCTGAAATCAGAAGGTGACATATTGTATTTCTTTTTGAAAGCGTTGCTGAAATAATATAAATTTTCGTATCCCACTTCTTCTGCTATCTTACCGATCGAATAATTTGTATTTATCAGCAGATCGACAGATTTTTCAAGTCTGAAGCTTGAAATATATTCACTCGGTGTTGTGCCAACTTCTTTTTTGAATTTTAACAAAAAACCTGTGTGTGACATATAGATTTTTTCTGAAAACTCTTGTATTTTGATTTTTTTGCTGTGATTTTTATCAACATATTCAAAAAACGTCAAAATTTCATCGGAATATGCAGATTTTTCATTGTGGTTTTCTATCAAAAACTGCATTATGAGATCATTTGAAAAATGTCTTACATTTTGATTGTTTCGTGAGTTTACGGCATCGGTTAAAAAAACGACGGTGCTGTCTTTTCTTGCGGTATCAATATAATTTAGCACTCCGGTTTCAATCCTGAAGTCGAGGTCTGTTATTATATAAATGAACTTAACCGGTGAAATGATTTTTCTTGTGAAAATCTTTCCTTTTTCGAAGAACAAAACACTATTTTTATCCGCAATATACCTTTTTTCATCTATAACCAATTCGAAGCTTCCGTCAAGAACAACCATAAGTACATTTTCTGTATGAAAACCGTTTGAAATGATGAAGCTGTCCCGTTCCATAATACTGTATATCATATAAATCACCTTTTAGAATTTTTATAAATAAATTATAAATCATTGTATTTACTTTGTCAATACAAAATTTTATAATTATAAAAAAATACAAATGAGGTGCGGTATGGAATATATTAAGCAACTTGATGTGATAGGGGAATATGATATTGTTATAGCCGGAGGAGGTCCTGGCGGTATCGGTGCGGCAATTTCTGCGGCAGACATGGGCATGAAGGTTCTCATAATAGAAAGAGCAGGAGTGGTCGGCGGAAATATAACCATCGGTCATGTATCGCCGCTTATGGGGCGTTACATTCCAAATACGATGGCAGATTATATTATTCGCTATCTTTCTGATGATAACAAGCCTGATTGCAATGCGGAGGAAGCTAAGATAAGGCTAACTGCTTTGCTTGACGAAAAGGGGATTGATGTTTATCTGAATACTTCTCTTTGTGATGTGATAAGAGCGGATAACAAGATAAAATCTATCGTTATTTCAACTCAAAGCGGTCTAAAAGCTGTAAATGGAAAGGTGTTTATTGACGGAACGGGTGACGGTGTACTTTCCTATCTCGCCGGAGAAAAAACAGAATACGGTAGGGAAGACGGGCTTGTTCAGCCGATGTCAATAATGTTTACCATCGGAGGTATTGCCCCTGATCAAAAGTTGACTTGCTATCATGAAGAAGACGAAACGCCTCTGAAAAAGGGCGGCTATCTGCAAATGTGCAGAGATGCTTGTAAAAATGGTGAACTGCCTCCGGAGGTCAATATAATAAGACTTTATCCCGGACAAAATTCCGATGAAAGAGTTGTCAATGCAACACAGACAAACGGTTATAACCCTCTTGAGCTCTCCGAATATAATAAAGCGCAGGTTGCACTTCGCAGACAGATGAAAATGGTGGTTGATTTTCTCAAAAACAATGTTGAGGGCTTTGAAAATGTATTTATCAAGGATAGCTCCGATATTGTTGGTGTAAGGGAATCAAGACGAGTTATGGGACAGTATGTTCTTGATGCTGATTCACTTATAGATGGCAGACCTTTTGAGGATGTTATCGTACATAAGGCTGATTTTCCCATTGATATTCACAATCCCGCAGGAGCAGGTCAGGCTGAAAGCGAAACGCTGCCTGTTTCCACACAAAAATACGATATTCCATATAGATGTATCGTTCCTCTTGTGAATGAAAATCTTTTCCTTTCCGGAAGATGTATCAGCGGAACACACAGAGCTCACGCTTCATATAGAGTTATGAATATTGTACTCAATGTTGCTGAAGCAGCCGGAATTGCCGCTGCATTGTGCATAAAGAATGGCGAGACCAATAAAACTCTTGGTTATAAGGAAGTACAAAAAGTACTTAACGAAAAAGGAATTGAACTGTTTTGATTTTCGGATAAAAAATAGGTCTTTTTCAAACGAAAAAGACCTATTTTTTATTAGTCAATCCCGCAATAGCATCACGGATTCTGCCGACCGATTTTTTATCCAGTTTTGATAAAACTTCAATGAATCTTTAGAATATTTAATTTTGATTTCGTTCATTGGTTACTCTCTCAAAAATAAGATTGTTTTATCCTGTACTTATTTTATATAGGATTTATCCTATATTGTCAATGATTTTTCTCAAAATATTTTGATTTTTTCTTTATGCTACAGAATGCTTTGTCTCGGTATGTTTGCAAAGAAGCGTCGTATCTAATACTTTTTTGTTATATCAAAAATAAGAGATTGGCATATATGTTCACCCATATTTTGATTTTAATGGAAGAACAGCGCCCTGTTTGAAGCGCTGTTCCTCTTTTTATTTTAATCTGAAATTTATTTCAAACGAAGATGTCTGAAGGTTATTTAACAATTTTTTTGACTTTTTGCTTTATCTCGTTTTTATACTGAGAGGGAAGCTTGGAATAATATCTTTTATAGCAACGGGAAAATGTTCTGAAGTTGCTGAATCCGCTGAGAAAAGCGGCTTCTTTTATACTTTTTCCTTTTTCGATAAATTTTCTTCCCATTTTTACCTTTGTAGATATTATATATTCCTGAACCGTTCTGCCGGTTTCCTTTTTGAAAAGTCTCAGAAGATAAGAACGGCTGATACCCAAAACAGAAGCTATTTCCTCCACCGTTATGTTTTCCATATCGTTTTCGTTTATGTATTTTTTTGCGAAGCTGACATAGTCATTTGGGTGTGTTTGACCTTCAGTTACAATATTGGAATGCCACCTGAAAAGGTGTGAAGCCAAAAGAGCGGCTTTGTTACCATTGTAAGAAGAAATTTTATCAAAATCCTTCAAAAAATTGTTTTCATCTCTGAAAACATCGGGGAGCTTTGTGAAGTTTTTAGAAAGATTTCCATCAAATCCAATATAAATTAACGTCCACAAATCTTCAGAATCTGTAAAATAATGAATCAAGTCTCCGTCAGAGATGGTAAAAAAATCTCCTGCCTGAACCTGATATTCAACACCGTTTTTTATGAAAAATCCGCTTCCTTTCTCCACATAGTGTATTATAGAATGGATGGCAGTACGAGGAATTCCTGTTCCCGTACTTAGTTCAGCGGTAGATTTACCGAAATATATTGGGTTAAGGTCGTGATATTTACAATTGAATATCCATTCGCTTGTTGGCATCAGCTTTCACGCTCCGATTAGTTTATTGATTTTTTATATTGCTTTGGTGAGATACCGATATATTTTTTGAATGTTTTTGAAAAATTGGAAAGGTCTCCAAAACCGCAAAGATAAGCCGATTTTGTTATGCTTTCACCGTTTTTTATCAGTTCTGCTGCTTTTTTTACACGGTAGGTGATAAGATATTCAATAATGCTTATTCCGACATTTTTTTTGAAAATTCTTGCTATATAAGCTCTTGAAAGATGCAAAATGGATGCGATCTGCCCAACGCTTATATTATTTTGGTAATTCAAAGCAATATAATTCTTTATATTTTCTACATAGTCATCGGAATTACTTTTTTCACCGAGACAGTATTTTGAGTACAGCTCAAAAATACAGGCGGCAAGAAGTGAAATTCCTTTGATTGAGGTATCCTCTATGGCATATATTTCTTTAAAAAGCCTTTCCTCACCTTGAAAAATCGGCGGAAGATCTTCAAAATCAGCCGCAAGTGTACCGTCAAAGCATACAAAGTAATATGCAATGGAGGAATCACGGTCGGGGGTCAATGTTACTGTTTCGTTTCTTTTTGTGACAAAAATATTACCCCTTGAAATTTCAAATGTTCTATTGTCTTTTTCGAGAGTTCCTTTTCCGTTTGAAATATAATAAAGAGATGTATGTCCGGAAAATAGGGAGGTAGATACGCTTATATCGTTTCCGCCGTACTTTCTGGGATTGATGTCGGTAAGCTCTTTGTTTACATATACTGATTTATACATTTGAAATCACCTCTCTTCATTTTGAGATTGTTTACATTATACCATATCAAAGAGCTATTTTCAATAGTTTATCAAAAAATATATTTTAAGAATATCAAGGTGCTAATATACCAAAAACTACATAAAATGTGAAAAAAATACCATTTTTAAATTTTTGAGAAATAAAAGGGATTGGGAACTTTTTACTTCTTCGATAATTATGTTTGTTAGTTCACATTTTGTAACACAATGTATTTGTTTCCCAAAGACATGTGTATAAAACTGTGATAAAATAAAACTGTAAAACTAAAAAACATATTTTTGGAGGAAAGAATATGAAAAAAACAATGAGAAATTACTATTGGTTTCTTATGCTGATCTTTGCTGTTATGATTTTTACTGTAGCAGTCTCAGCATCCGAAACCCCCGCTTATGTGACTGTGGCACAGCCCGAAACCAATGTTATCGGCGATATCTCCGCCGCAGTTTTTGTTGATGACGGCGCAGAGCTTGCCGGAATAAAGTCGGCAGATATAAAGCCTGCTGCTGCCATTTTTAGCGTTGATGCAGAACTCAATGTTGTTGATGGAAATGGCAATGCCTTTTCTACTGTCGCTTCTGTTATTGCGGAGCTTGACTATTCTGTTATTCCCGTTTACTATATCGAGAATACGGAAGAGGGAAATGCTGTTGCAGAATATCTGAATGACAATTTTACCGACGCATTCCTTATGAGTGCTTCTCCCTCTGTTATAAGGAGCGCTCAGTCTGTGGCTCCCACAGTTTTCGGTATTATAGATTATACCGAAGCATATGCAGATAAAACAGAGCTTACAGGTGCAGAGCTACTCTCAATATCAAATGAAGTGCATTCCAATATGTCTCACATGGTTATGCTACCCGCTTGTCTTGCAAATGACGATAATGTTCAGTATCTTCATGACAGACTGATCTTCACTTGGTCACGCCTTTCAGATTCTCCAAGCAAGGCAGAGGCATTCAGCGCTGTTATTGGCGGTGCAACAGGCGTTGTGTCAGATGATTTTGCTTCTGTAATTGAAGCGGCACAGGCGCTTCCCGAAAAAACTCTTACAAGAGCACCTCTCAATATTTCTCATGCGGCAATAACCTATAAAGCACCAAAGAACACTCTTGAATCTGTGAAAAGTGCTTTTGAAAATCTTTCCGCAAAAACAGTTGAGATAGACCTTCGCATAACAAAGGACGGCGTCCCCATGCTCTTCCATGATGCCAGTGTCAAGGTGACCGACAGCGAAGGTGTGGAAACAACATATAATATCTGGGAAACAGACAGCAGCATTCTTAAGGAGCTTGTCATTACATATAACGATACGGAATATCACTATTCCACTCTTGAAGATGTTCTTGCATATTTTGGCGAATATGTAAAAACAAACCCCGACCGCATTCTTTATCTTGATATTAAGGTGGAAGAAACACAGGCTCTCACAGAGCAGATGGTGAAGACTTCCATAGATCTTGTAAAGGAAAACGGTCTGGAGAACAATGTTTTCTTAGCAGGATATACCTATGCTCCCTATATGATAGAAATGATAAGAGAGATGCTTCCCAACGCTCCCATCGTAGGAGTTTCCGGAGCGATTTCGGATGCTTCTGTTATGGACGGAATATTCGCAACAAAGGAGTCTTGCGGAATTTATAATGCTGCGGGTGGCCCTCCCAACAAGGGAAATCCCCTTACAGATATCGGAAACCGTACTGTGATTCAGAGAGGACTTTATCTTTGCACATGGAACTACAGCGGAAATGTTATGCGAGGCCTTGTGAAGTACGGTTATTCCTCATTTATGAATGACTATTTTCCAAATCTGAATAATTTCCCAACTTCTGTCTATGCCGAAAACAATATAAGCGCTTCGGTTACTCCGAATTCCTCAATCTCGGTTTCTGCTTTACTGGGAACCTATTCTGCGGGCGGAATCGAAGCATCCGACTGTACTTTGAAGATCATTGACGGTGCAGATCTTGCTACCCTTGACGGAAACACTGTTACATTCGGTGAAAATGAAGGAAAGGTTTCCTTCATTCTTGAGAGCAAATATGATGTTCCCGCAAGCGAAGGCTATTATGATGCTTATTCATATAATGTTTGCTCAGAGCCAATAACGGTTGAAATAGCAGAAGAGGAAAGTCCCGCATCTATGGCTGGTTTTGTAACAAACGGTCTTGTTTCCTATTACAGAGGAAGCGGCAACGAGGGCAAAACATACTGGGAAGACCTTGCAGGAGACAATGATATTACTTATCTTACAAACCCAAATAACAAATTTAACAAATACGGTTATGTCATAAGTGAGAAATGTGCTTGGAACGCTTCCACACAGAAATTTCCCGATGCAATTCATGCTCTCATGGAGACAAGCTCATTCACATTTGAGGCTCGCATCAGTGATTTTGTTGGAATTGGAAATGCTTTTCTTATTCATAAAGGCAATGATAAGTTCTCTGTATATGTTCCTTCCGGTGCATCAAATATAAGAATTCTGGATAGAAACTCGGGTTTTTCAATTAATATAACCGATATGCTCAGCAAGCTTCAGGATGGTGCGCTCGTTACTCTGACATTTGATTCGGGAGAACTCAAATTTTACTGTAATGGTCAGCTTAAAGGAACAATGTCCACAGGCAAAGATACACTCTATTTAGACGGTACGAGCAGCCCGTGGGTTACATTTGGTACACAAATGACCGGTGTTTACGAATCAATGCGCTTCTATAACCGTGCTCTTACCGAAAAAGAGGTAAAGCAGAATTATGATGCAGAGGGCTTCTTTGACGGTGCGGTCAAAACCGAAGGATTCTCTATCAGACTTAAGAAATATAACGGACTCCGTACAATATTTACTTTTGATAAAAACAAGAATACCGCATTTGAGGCACGTGGCTACGAGCTTCTTGAATATGGAGCAATTGTTGTTCCCGAAGCAAAGTATATAAAAGAAGGAAGCGTTGTTACAATAAACGGCGAAACAAGAGAGCTTACAACATCGGGAAAGAAGATATCCGTATGGAAGGACGGAGAAATGGTCGGAAGCTTCCTTGATGAGAAGGATGGAATAGTTTCATATTGTGTTGCCATCGTAAACTACAAAGCAAATTATTCAGATAATATTTATTATGCAGCATATTCGATATATAAAGCTCCTAATGGAGAGACTATTGTAACGATAAGTGATTACGGAATTGATGGATATAAGGCGATAAATCTTTATCAGACAACACTTGATATGTATTTGAACGGTGCAATAAACGCATCAAACACAGATGATGTTGCGGTTTGGAATACACTTCTTACAGGTGCTGTAACCCTCAAGAAGGGTACTCACTATACTGCTGAAGGCTATACCGATATGGACGGCAATGCATTCGGAGACACATTTACATTCAAAAATGTACCTGCTCTTGGCGGTGTAGGGCAAACAAGTCAAACTGTTACCATTACAGTTGTAAGTGATTTTAGAAATGATGAATGGGTAGCTATTTATCACGGAGAAGGCGCTCTTCCTTCAAAGGCATACGATGGAAGATGGTGCCAACTCTATTCCAAACTTGATGCAAGTCACACAAAAATACCTAATCCTGTTCTTGACAGCACATATTCTAACAAGATCACAACAGTGATCCTTGACAGCGGAATTACATCGGTTCCCAACTATTCATTCACTCTTATGAATAAGATTGATACCATCGTATATCCCGAGAGCCTTACAACTCTAACAGGCTCATTCCATTATTGCTATGCCCTCAATACAATGTATCTTGCAAAAGCAAACGGTCAGATGCAGAATAATGAGGATGGACTTATTGATATCTCCCATATAAGCAATATAAACACCAATTCGCTTTTCCGTAATGTAAGAGCGGGTCAAAAAATTCATCTTCCCGCTAATATCACAGAGATCGCATCTCAGTTCTATTATGATGACTGGGGAAGAAACCGTGATTTCATTAAAAAGGTTTGGTGCGGAGATACAGCAGAGCCTGCAGATGGTGTTATTGACCTTACAGGTGGAAATATCACCTCTGTCGGCAAGCAGGCATTTTTAAACTTCTCCTCACTCAAAACTCTTATTCTTCCCGATTCGTGTACTTCCATAGATGCAAGTGCATTTACTCCATATACCGGTTATACTGGTCTTACCACAGTAAAGCAGGCAACATTTAATGATGATATTGCTGATTATTGCAGTGCAAACGGCATTACATACTGTGACCTTTCGGGCAATGAATATAAAGATCCTCTTTTAGAGCCGGGTGATGTTGAAACAAGCGAGGACAGCGTATATTCCTAATCATTAGTATAAAAAAATAAAATTACACACGCGAGGCGGTTATGGCGAAAAGTCTTTTCCTTTCTATATTCAATGCCGTAACCGCCGATTTTTAAAATCGGAGGAAAAAATGAAACTAAAAAAACTATTCATTGCGATTGTAGCCGTTTTGATCATAGCAATTCCAACGGTGATTTTCGCCAGCGAGGCTGCAGACCCCGAATACATAACGGTAAAGCAGCCTGTTTCAAATATTTACGGTGATTTTTCTGCGGCAGTCAGAATAGACAGTGCAGATGAGCTTTTTACGGTTGCGGCAAAGGAGAATTTGCCTGCAATTGCAATTTTTGAAGTTGATACATCTCTTAATGTTCTTGATAAAAGCGGAAATGCCTTTTCCACCGTTTACGGCGTTATAGAGGCTCTCAATTTCAATGTTATTCCGGTTTATTATGTGGATAATGAAGCTGAAGCTACCGCTATCAGCGCATATCTTGCGGAAAATTTTGTTGACGCATTTGTTATGAGTGATAGTCTCGATGCTCTTTCAGCAGCAAAGAAGTCTTGTCCTCTTCTCGGTATGGTTGCCGATTATACACAAAAAACAGAGATCACTGCAAAGGATTATGAAACGATCAGAAGTGAGCTTTACGGAAGCTATGCAACTGTTCTCATGCTTGACGGCAAGCTTTGCACACAGGATGTTGTAAACACCTTCAAAAACAGATCTCTGCTTCTTGTTTGGGCAGATATTTCCGATAATCCCACCGAAACAGAAGTTTTTTCTGCCATAAACAGCGGTGCTGTTGCGGTGGTTTCGGATGATAGCGATGCTGTTATCGATATGGCTCTTTCCTTTCCGGAAAACTCTATGACAAGGATTCCTTATGTTTGCGCTCACAGAGGTGATACCGACGACGGTGTTTATTTCGAGAACACCACCGAAAGTATCATAAATGCTTACCGCAAGGGAGCAAAGTGGTTTGAATTTGATTTTCATCTCACAGCACCCGAGGCAGATGATCCGGGTGACGGAAGCACAAGAAAATTGGTGCTTTATCACGATGGTGTAACAAAGGTGGAAGACACAACCGACGGTGTTCAGTATGACATAAGCGAAACTCCTTGGTCGGTTCTTTATGAAAAGGTACTTTATAAAACCTCAAAAGGAAATCAGTACAGACTTAACTCACTTGATGAGGTGCTTGAATATTTCTCCGAGGAAAAGAAAAACAACGGTGGAGTTCTTGATATAGTTATCACTCTTGAGATAAAGCCCGGAAGCGAGCTTGTTATCGTTGATTATGTTATGGAAATGATCGAGGAATACGATCTTTTTGAGCAGGCAATGGTATCGACATTTGAAAAAAGCTATATTGACCGCATAAAGGAAATCAATCCCGCTTTTCCAACCAATTTTTCGGTTCAGCAGACCTGTATTCTCGATTCAACTGCTGAAGCGGATATGATAAAGGTCAGAAAGCTTGTCGGTCCCACAAGCTCCAGATACGGCATGACCATCTGGTATGGCGGTCCGCTTGATCTAGGCCCTGCAACCGTCAGAACCATGAACCGTCGAGGATTTCTTCAGGTATATTGGGGACTTGGAACAACTCCCGAGAACTATCTCCATTATGGTATAATGGGAATTGAAACAGATTATATTTCAAATACCGATCCTCTTGTTTTCTCTGTTTCTCCCACGGGACTAAGTTCCGATCTTAAAGCTCCATCGGGCAGAACCATCGAAATTGGTGCTGTTATCGATAAGAGAATTGAGCTGGGCGTTCCCACTTCTGATTTTGAGATCAAGATAATCGAGGGAGAGGAGCTTGTAAAGAGCATTGACGGGGGAAATATCACATTCAAAGAAGCTACAGGCGAGGTTTCCTTCACTGTTGCATATAATTATAAGGCGGGGAAGGTCAATTATATCCTCTATTCCGATCCCGTAACATTGAATGTCACCGAGGATGCTGTTTTTGAGAGCGGTGTTTCAATGGAAGGCTTCTCTATAAGACTCAAGGAATATAACGGTCTCCGCGGACTTTTCACCTTTGATAAGGCATATAGCGAAAAGATCGAAAATGAGCTTGGCTATACTCTCGTTGAGTTTGGCGCAATAGCAATGCCCGAATCTGCTTATACAGAAAATGGAAATAAGGCAACGATTGATCACGAAACCCTTGAACTTGCAACAAAAGGCTATAAAGCGCCAATTTGGAGCGAAGGAAAATATGTTAACAGAATTCTTGAGGATAAGGACGGCGTTATCAGCTATTGTCTCGCTGTTGTCGATTTTAAGACAAGAATTAACGAAAATCTTTATTTCTGTGCATATTCTGTATATACCGCACCAAACGGTGAAACGGTTATTTCCTATGCGGATTACGCATATCCCGAATACAGACTTATAAATCTCTATCAGACAACACTTGATATGTATGTCTGCGGTGCAGTAAACTCTAAAAACTCGGACGATGCCGCAGTTTGGAGCACTCTTCTCACAGGCGTTGTCACCCTCACCGAGGGAACAGATTATACTGCATCCGACGCATTTGGAGATACCTTTACAATGAAGGAATTTTCCG
>JAFXAN010000120.1 GCA_017517035.1 Clostridia bacterium | reverse complement strand
TCCCAAAGGAAGAACGAGAAGCGCCCTGCCGCCTGTGTGTTTTGTTACAAGTCGGCAGTATTCAAGCTGTTGTGCTGTCTTTCCGAGACCGAATGCTTCAAAAAGTGCACGCCTGCCACCTTTTACCGCCCACTGAACCGCCAATTTTTGGTGCGGCTTCAAAATATCACTTATCTCATCGAGAGAAACATCAAAGCCCGATATGGGAGCGCTTATTGCCTTGTTTTTAAGAAAGCTATCGTAATTCATATCGGCAAACTACATATAAGATAAACAAGATTTGCTCTTCCGAGCCAAAGATCCTTAAGTGGTGAAAAATCCGTGGCAAGATCATGGACGCAGAAATCGAAAAATGAGATAAAAAGCCACATAAGGAGGCAACCGGAAAAAAACCCAACTGTGATTGAAAGTGCGTCAAAGAACTTCTCCCGTCTCATCACTCTGCGCTCACGCATCTCCCTCTCGGCCATGGCTTTATTCATAGTAATGCTTGAAGTGTTCATTTTGATTCTCCTCTCTTATAAAAGCATCCAGCCGACGATCTCGCCGTTTTCTTCTATGAGTCTTATTCCGTTAAGCTCGATATAAAATGTACCGGCGCTGTCGGGAGCAGGAAACCTTCTTGCTCTTGAGCTGAATTTGAGATCAGAAGCACCTAAAGTATAATTTTCTTCTTTTTTAAGTTCTTTTTTCGTAAGAATAAATTTTCTAAGCCAAGTAAATGACTTGCCCTTCACTTCACTGTAGTCTCTGATGTTTTTTTCAAGCTTAACGCAGATATGAACAAGATCATCAATGACGCTATTAACTGTTTTCACCTCATCCTCGGTAAAGGCTCTTTCGGTCAAAACATCCATATCCATTTTGCCTTCGCTGAAACTAAAATTCAGAGCATTTCCGCCAAAGCGGATGTTTCCGATAATGTTTTTCATGTTTTTTCTCTCCTTTATTTTTCGGCTGTTGCCGTTATTTTTTTAAGTTTTTACGCAATTCAAAAAATCTTGCGTATATTTTTCTGATAGCTTCATCCGCTTCCTTATAGGACAGCGGCGTGAATTTTTTGCTCTTGGTGTCATCCGCCATTAGCATGCCCTCTCTCGCTTCTTTTTCTTCATGTCTTCATAGAACATGGGTGCAAGAACCTTAGCAGCAAAGTGCTCAAGCTGTCTTTTTTCGAGATCGGTCATTTCTTCCTGTGGCTCGTCGCAGTATATCTCTCTAATGTCGTCACTGAAAGAACCGTCCGAGTTTCTAAAGCAAACAACTCCCTTGACCAATCTGTCCGCATTTCCGTACATTATTGTGCTCCTTTGCTTTGCCATTCTTCGAGAACGGCGATCGTTTCTTTTCTTATTCTCTGAATCGCAGGGGAGTTATCAACATTCTTGATTGCCTTACTAAAGGTACAGTCGCTGACATTCAACCCTCTGCGTTGCAGCTCTTCTATAACATCTCGTCCTGTCTTTCCGAGCAAAGCAAGCGCTGCCTTAATTTCATGGTAGCTCATTTTGTTATCTCCTTTACTTTTTCTTGACAAAAACTGTTTTTTACTGTATAATGAAATCAACGGTAAAACAATTTTTGTTTGCAATAACATTATAACTCAACTTGTTCAACTTGTCAATGCTTTTTGGTCAACTTTTTCAACTTTGTAAATGTTTGACAAAAAGCACAGGTTGAATTTGTTGAATTTGGAGGAAATATGTTCAAAGAAAATTTTATTAAGTTATGCAACAAGAAAGGGGAAGCTCCCACAGTGGTCTGCATAAACATCGGACTTTCAAAAACTTCATTTTCAAAATGGGATAATACGACAATTCCAAGAGAAGCAACTCTTCATAAAATAGCTGATTATTTCGGTGTAACGGTAGATTACCTTTTGGGAAAAGAAGAAAAAAAAGAAGAGCCTCCCCAGGGGCTCTACGTTGAAGAAACTCAAAATATTCATCTTATCCCTGTTTTTGAAACAGTCTCTGCCGGCTTCGGCTCTCTCGCAACCGACTGCATAATTGACTATATGCCGCTTTTCATTTCCAATCCTTATGAGGCTGAAAATACCCTTTGCATAAAGGTTAAAGGAGACAGTATGTACCCAAAGATCGAAAACGGTGACATAATTCAGGTTCATAAACAGGATATGGTAGAAAGCGGACAAATTGCCGTTGTCCTTATTGATAGTGAAGAAGGCAGAGTAAAAAAAGTTGTTTACGGAGATGATTGGATAGAGCTTCACTCCATCAATCCAATGTACAAAACCGAGAGATATAACGGCAAAGATGCTTCGCGCGTTAAAATCCTCGGCTTGGTGCGAAAAGTAATTAAAGAAATTTAAAATTAAAAGCCCTCTCGGACTTAATATCAATTTTTTAACTTTGGAGGTAACACCAGTATGAAAATCTTTTCATTTTTTCTCGTTTGTCTTTTGACTATTTTCCTTTTGAGTTGCGAATACTCTTCACCGGCCGATGACGTGGTAGACACAGTGTCACAAATTGATACCATCTTTGAAACCAACGAAACCGCCGAGAGTGGAAAAGCAGTGAAAAATAATGACTCTTCGGAATTTTTTGAGCTTATTGATGACTATTTATACTATCAAGAAACTTCTTTATCTCTACTCACTTCTCTCACCGATAATTACAATTTGATGTGGAACACCATTTATAAATACCCCGAAAGTCAAGATGTTACAGAAACTTTCTCTTTTCTGTATAAAAGCTATAATATTTCAAGTACAATCGAGCAATTAAACGAACGATTGGAATCATTATATGAACAAATAATAATATCTGACTGTAGTGAAGATTTCATGGAAAATATGATAAAATGTCATTCTTCATACATGATATTCTGTCGCTTTGTTACCGAGCCTAACGGCTCATATACAGAATTTTGTGATACTTATCAAGAACTGAATACCGAGCGATTAACATATACAGATATCATAGCTGAATATCTTAATTCAACAAACTATCAAAGGAAAAGCAGATAACATTGTTTCCCGAGCACCGGCAAACACAGCAAAAAGACGAACATACCGAATTTGCCGAAAATGAAACGGTTGGAAATGAGTCTGAAAAGCATGATGCAACCGATAACAATAAAATTTTTGAAGATATGACATTCGTACTTACCGGAACATTTAACACAATGTCAAAAGATGAAATTTCAGAGTGCATCCAAAGCGCAGGAGGTAAGGTGTCCGGTTCTGTATCGAAAAAAACAACATTTTTAATTGCCGGTGAAGATTGCGGTATAAAACTGGAAAAAGCGAAAGAACTCAATATCCCGATCATTTCAGAAGATGAGTTTTTCAAAATGCTTGACAAATAATTTTTTCTAACAGGAGATTATCATTATGAGAAAAATCACCCTCTTCCTCGTATTGCTTTTTCTTTTGAATTTAATTGCGTGTAAAGATGAAGATATTCAAAACGACTCCTATTTTATCCGTGATGAAAATGATAACTCTGTGCTTGTTTCAGATAGAGGTAATACTGTTTTTGCCGATGAAACACCCATAGATATCCCATACAATGAAAATAAATTCACTTTGCTTGATGTTGATTTTTATGAACACTATTATTCGGGATATTATCAATATGCATTGATTGCAATTATTACTTTATCTATGAATGAATTACCCGAAAGCGAGTTGCATTGGCTTACAAAAGAGGATTTGGAAATTGATTTATATTTAACTTGTGAAGATAATCTCTATGATTTTGACGCATTGGATTTTGTTGGATGCTGCGACTACGAAAACGGAATTTATAAATATATATATTGCACTCCTTTCGGTGATGGTTCAAGATATTCTTTTGTTGGCTCTGAAGTCTCAACCGTTATAGACGCAAATCAAAAAGCAACATATGAATCTGTTAATTCAAATGGTGAAATGTCCAAGTACAGGAAGACCGAATCACTGCACTTTAGAAGTATGGTTCCTGATGATGTTCCCGGTATGGAAGAAATGCCGACTATGACTCAACGTTATTTCGGTGTTTGGATAACCAATAAAGCGCTTGGTTTAGATAAATGATTTTACCATTTTTACAAAATCGAGAAAATAATGTAAATTCAAAATCCCAAACGATTACGAATTTGAAAAGCAAAAATAAGGAGCAATATGAACGCAGTAATATATGCGAGATATTCGAGTTATAACCAAACGGAAAGAAGTATCGAGGGTCAGATAGAGGACTGTATGCGCTATGCCGAGCAGAACGACATTAAAATTGTAGCAAATTATATTGACCGAGCCTGCTCGGGAACAAACGCCGAGCACCGACCGCAATTTCAGCAGATGGTGAAGGATTCGGACCGAAAGCAGTTTGATGTGGTTCTCGTTTATAAGCTCGACAGATTTTCAAGAAACCGCTATGACAGCGCAATGTATAAAGCAAAGCTGAAAAAGAACGATGTCAAGGTCGTTTCGGTTATGGAAAACATCTCTGAGGATCCAATGGGCATCATTCTTGAAAGTATGCTCGAAGGAATGGCGGAATACTATTCTGCCAACCTCTCGCAAAATGTCAAAAGAGGTATGAAGGTTGCAAGAAGCAGAGGTACTTATACCGGTGGAACAGTGGCGTATGGATATCAGGTAAAGGATAGAAAAATCATCATAAACGAAGATGAAGCTGAAGCAGTTCGATATGTTTTTTCGGAATACGCAAAGGGAACTCGCCTCACCGATATCGTGAATCACTTAAATTCCACAAATCTGAAGCCGCGCTTTAATACAAATTTCAGTCCCGGAAGCCTTCATAATCTTCTGAAAAATAAAAAATATATCGGTGAATACTCATTTGAGGGCGAAGAACTCCCGCAAATGTACCCGAGAATTGTAGATGATGCTACATTTTATGCCGCAAATGCGAGAATCGAAGCAAACAAACGAGCACCTGCAGCATCCAAGGCAAAAGCAAGATACCAGCTTCAAGGAAAATTGTTTTGCGGTATGTGCGGAGCTAATATGATTGGTGAAAGCGGTAAAAGCAAAAACGGAACTGTTCATCATTATTACACCTGCGCCACCCGCAAAAAGCATCATACCTGTAAAAAAAGGAATGAGAAAAAAGAATTTCTCGAAAGATATGTAGTTGAAAACACTTTGAACTATGTGCTCACTCCCAAGAAAATTGATTATATTGCCGATAAGCTTGTAGAGCAATATAAAAAAGATTTTTCATCTGATAATATTTCCAAACTCGAAAGAGCAATTGAAAAAGCCGAACGAGAAGTGAATGCCTCCGTCGATTTGATGGTAGAAAATGCAGGCAATGCTCTTTTAGTAAAAAAGCTCAACGAAAAGATTGAAAATTTGAGTTTTCAAATCGACGAAATGAAAATTGATCTTGCTAACCTTAAGATAACGAGCAAAAACGCATTTTCTAAAAAAGATTATGTAAAATGGCTCACAGCATTTGAAAAGGGAAGTATTGAGGATGAAGATTTCAGACAGCAGATTATTGATACATTTGTCAATGCCATTTATTTGTTCGACGACAAGCTTATCATCTATTATAATTTAAAGGAAACTAAACAGGTGACTTACCCCGAGATGAAACAAGATCTTGAGGAACTAACCAATGCAGAATCAAATAATTCGAACAATAAAAGTTCGGATTTCGTCACTAATGCCCCACCAACACAAAAGCACACCTTTTCGGTGTGCTTTTATGTTGCATGAGCTTTTCACGACTTGAGCCCCTCAAATCCGCAGGATTTGATATTAAGTGTTCCGCTTTGCGGAACACTTAACTTCACATTGCGCCAAAGGCGCAATACTTCACTATGCCATAGGCATAACTTCACTGCGGCTTGCCGCAGCTTCACTTTTAATGTGCTCGTATCATCCTTAAAATCATTCCGTTCTGAGAGCAACAACGGGATCCTTATTAGCAGCAATTTTTGAGGGGATAAGTCCGGAAATTGCCGTAAGAAGCATACTGAGAACAACGAGAATTATTGCACCGCCAACAGGGAGCACCGCATTAAGAGTGGGGATTCCCGTGAGCGCATGAAGGATGATATTTATGATAACATTGAAAACGAGAGTGATAACAATTCCGATAGCTCCCGAAGCAAAGCCCACGATAAGAGTTTCCGCATTGAAAACTCTTGAAATATCGCGCTTTGATGCACCGATGGCACGGAGAATACCGATCTCCTTTGTTCTTTCAAGCACCGAAATATATGTTATAATTCCTATCATTATGGACGATACCACAAGAGAGATCGCAACAAATGCTATGAGAACATAGGAAATTGCATTGATAATCGTTGTTATCGAGGACATAAGGATCGCAACATAGTCTGTATAGGATATCCGATCCTCCTCCGGAACTCTCTCATTATATTTTGTGATAAGGTCTGCTATAACATCCTTATTTTCAAAGGTCGAAGCAAAAATATTGATAGACGAGGGATCATTTTTATCAACATATCCCATAAGAGAGAGATTTTCCTCATAGGTTGATTCCGAAATAGCTCTCGGCATCAGATTGTCATATGCATAAGCAAGCGCCGATACGGGATATTCGGTGTTATCGAACTGCATTGCAAGCTGATCAAAGGAAAGCGCACTGAGCTGTGCTTCAACTCCCTTTGCATACTGCTCTGCTATTGTAAATGTGAGGATTTCTGTCAGATATTTGCCCTTTTCTTCTTCACCGAGAGTTGAAACATATTCTGCAACCTGTGTCTCGTCTACACCCATCTGTGCGGCAAACGCACTTACAAGGGTTTGATCCTTTGTCTCATCATCCATGCCTGCCAACGCATTTGAAAGTGCGCCCGCAAGATATTCCTCGCTCGGAATTGAGGAGAGGGCAATAAAGTACGATGCCTTTTCAGCATTTGAGATCAGCTTTGTATATTCAGTGAAAAGCTCTGCCTTTGCTTCCTCTGTAAGTGTGCTTTCGCTTTCCTTCGGGAAAGGAAGTCCGGTAATTGCATCCTTTTCGGGATCTTGAAGCTGAGCTTTAACAAGCTCACTTTCCTCTGCCGCCTCGATAACCTTCTGTGTAAGTGCTGCGGTATATCCGAGTGAGCCTTTTACCATTGCGGAAACCGCATTTTCGCTCTGACGGATTATACCGACAATCTTCAGATCAATAGCACTGTCCTTATTATTATAAAGGTAATCAAGTCCTGCCGAGGATAAAGAAAGGTCAACATATGTGCCGTTTTCCTGCTTCTGATATTTGTTTGCATCGGGCACGAGACGGAAGGTCATTCCGCAAAGCTCCTCATAGCTCCAGCTTCCGAGTGCGGATGTGTCAAATTGCTCGCCTTCATATGTCTTTCTGATTATTTCCTTCATCTCATCAGCGGTTTTAAGTCCCAAAGCATAAAGGGTCAGATCTGTTATCTCGTTGTTTTCATTCACAACGAGAACAATTTCGTCATAATTTTCCGGCCATTTTCCGTAAATTACATCATACTGCTCCTTGAGGGTGGAATTTATCAGCTCGTCGCCTTCTCCCGAAAGCAGCTCCTCCCAAACAGCCATAGGACCCATATTCATCATGGACGAGGACGAGGATGCCTCCATCATACCCATCATTCCACCGCTTGAAGATGAATCTTGAGCAGGCATCATGGCAGACATATCCATACCGTATATCTCGGAGATCAGCTCCATAACATCGCTTTTGATGACCTTCCCCTCGGTATCCTTTGTATAGATACCAAAATCAAGGTCATAGGTATATTTGACCGCAGAAACGCAGTCGCGGAAGGCTTCTTCGCTTTCAAGATATTCCTTGAACGCCTTAAGATTATTCTTGCTTGTTTCAATAGAGTTGAGCTTATTGACAAGGTCATACATAATTGCGCTGACATAGATCTTATCAAGCTCATGCTCGGTTGAATTATCGTTGTTTTGCAGCATAGCTTCAACAAGCTCTGCCATTTCAACGGTCTCACTCTCAATGGTTATTGGATAGCTTGAGAGAGTATCCTCCTGAACACGGTTGATATAGGTCTGAACACCTGTTGAAACAGAGAGAATAAGCGCAATACCGATTATTCCTATAGAGCCTGCAAAGCTGGTAAGAAATGTTCTGGTCTTTTTTGTCATCAGATTGTTAAGGGATAGGGAAAGCGCTGTAAAGAAAGACATCGAAGGCTTCCTTTCCCTTTTATCTTTTCTCTTCTTCTGCTCTTTTTTGGAAAGGATCTCAATCTCCTCGCCCGAATATGGGTTTGAATCCTCTGTTATACATCCGTCAAGAAGCTTCACCGTTCTTGTTGCATATTCCTCTGCAAGATCGGGATTGTGAGTTACCATGATAATGAGCTTATCTTTTGAAATTTCTTTGAGTATCTCCATTATCTGAACGCTCGTCGCCGTATCGAGTGCGCCCGTCGGCTCATCTGCAAGAAGTATTTCGGGATCGTTTACAAGTGCTCTTGCGATCGCAACTCTCTGCATCTGACCGCCCGACATCTGATTGGGTTTTTTGTTCATCTGATCTCCAAGACCCACCTTGATAAGTGCTTCCTTTGCTCTTCTGCGTCTTTCCGCTCTTGAAACACCCGAAAGAGTGAGGGCAAGCTCGACATTTGAAAGAACGGTCTGGTGAGGAATGAGATTATAGCTCTGGAAAACAAATCCGATGGAGTGATTTCTATAGCTGTCCCAATCCGAGGAGACAAATTCCTTTGTTGATCTTCCGCTTATTATCAGATCTCCGCTTGTATAGCCGTCAAGACCGCCGATGATATTAAGAAGTGTTGTTTTTCCGCAGCCCGAGGGACCGAGAATTGCAACAAATTCACTTTTTCTGAATTCGATGTCAATTCCCTTCAGTGCCGAAACCTTGGTATCGCCTGCGGGATATTCTTTTACGATTTTTTTCAGTGTGAGCATATATTTTCCTTTCAAAAAGAAATAGATTCCTATTTTACACTATAATTTTATATTATTAAAATCAACTTAATGTCAACTTAACAAAAAGCATGAAAAAAGACAGCATGAAAATTCATGCTGTCTTTTTCGAGATCAGAGGCGGCAATTAAGCCTCCTTCTTTACGATCTCCTTGCCATTGTAATATCCGCAAGCCTTGCAGACTCTGTGTGCGAGGATATACTCACCGCACTTGGGGCACTTAACCATGCCGGGAAGGTCGAGCTTCCAAACATTTGAGCGTCTCTTATCTCTGCGTGCTTTTGATACTTTCTTCTTCGGTACTGCCATTTACCTACACCTCCCTTTAGTGTATGCTACGCCCATGGGGCCTCGCTATATATAATTTTATTTTTGACTTTATTGATTTTCCCCGCCCTCATCGTTCTTGTGGAGAAGAGTTGCAAGAACACTGAGCCTGGGGTCTATCTCCTTTTTACGGCAACCGCAGTCGCCTTCTCTTTTGGGCTTTCCGCACATGGGGCAAAGTCCCTCGCATTCCTCCGAGCAAAGAAGCCTTGACGGAAACGAAAGCACAAGCTCCTCTCGAAGCTCCTCGTCGATATCGAGCATTCCGTCGTGAATGATCGCATATCCGTCACTGTAAACATCGTCCTCATCTGCTCTCGCCTTTTCCTCGGAAAGGGTCTTTTCCTCGCACACCGTTCTCTCAAAGTCGATCTCAAAGTTCCCCTCAACCTCGTCAAGACATCTTGCACACTGTCCCTTATATGAAAGCTCTGCCCTGAGCGTGAGCCTCATATATCCTGCATTATCTGTTATCTTACCGAAAACGTGTGCATCCGAATCGAAGATAATATCGTCGATCGGATCGGGCGTGAGATAATAATCAATATCAATATGATCTGCTTCTCCTCTGAGAAGCGGTCTGAGATCAAGTATCATCCTCTTACCCCCATAAAAATCCACGGCGCAAAATGCGACAGTAATAATTATACTCCGTCCGAGCAAATTTGTCAAGGGTTTTTGAAATTTTTTACCGATTTCAAGGCGATTTTTTATGTTTTTCCCTTAAAACACTGTACAAAAGAGGTCAAATATGGTAGAATAAGACAAAAGGAGTGAGCAAAAATGCTTGAAGAAATACTTACATCGGAGCAAATGAAGCGCTGCGATCTATATACAATGGAAGAAAAGGGCATCCCGTCACGCACTCTTATGGAGCGTGCGGCAGAGGCTGTAGTATGCGAAATATTGAATGAGCATCTTGATATTTCCCGTGTGTCTGTTCTTTGCGGCGGCGGAAACAACGGTGGCGACGGATTTGCCATTGCCCGTTTTCTTGCACAGAGAGCAAGAGAGAGGGGCATTGATTCTTCCATCGTGACATTTTTTGCGGGAGTGAACGGAAGAGAAAGCGAGGAATGTGCCTATCAGCGAAAAAAAGCACTTTCCAGCGGCATCCCCGAGGTATCAAATCCCGATATCGAAGCTTCAACTCTCATCGTTGACGCCATTTTCGGTATAGGTCTGAAAGGAAATATTGAAGGCGATATCGCCGCTCTCATCGAGAGGATAAACGAATCCTCGGCAAAAGTTGTTTCTGTGGATATCCCGTCGGGAATAGATGCAGATACGGGAGCTGTTATGGGAATAGCTGTAGAAGCGGATATTACCGTCACAATAGCGAGAAAAAAGATCGGACAGCTTCTTTATCCCGGAGCGGAAAAATGCGGAAAGCTGATAAAGGTTGATATCGGCATCGAAACCGAGGCTCTTTATGGCGAAAGCACAGTATTTTCCTCCGAAGAAATACCCTTCCCTATGCTCCGAAGATCGCCTTCCTCAAACAAGGGAGATTTTGGAAAAGTGCTTATTGTTGCGGGAGCTGAAAACATGGCGGGGGCGGCTTATCTTTCCGCACTTGCCGCATACAGAAGCGGAGCGGGGCTTGTCCGCATATTCACCTCCGAGAAAAACAGGATAATTCTCCAAACTCTCATTCCCGAAGCGGTTCTCATCACCTATTCAACCGAGGAAGATATAAAAGCTCTGCTTCCCGAGGCTGCAAGAAGCTCGGATTCGCTCGTCATCGGCCCGGGACTTTCAAAAAGCTCCATGGCAAGTCTGATACTTGAAACAGTGCTGAAAAGTGCTGTTTGTCCTCTGATAATTGATGCGGATGCGCTGAATTTGATCTCGGAAAACGAGGTGCTTTGGAAATATATCGGCAAAAATACTGTAATTACCCCTCACATGGGCGAAATGTCAAGACTTACGGGAAAGAGCATCGCATCTCTTAAATCAAATGCGATCGAAAGCGCACTTTCATTTGCGATGGAAAAGGGTGTTATTTGCTGTATGAAGGATGCCGCAAGCGTAATAAGTGACGGCAACCGTGTTTATATATGCAAAAGCGGCTGCAGCGCCCTCTCAAAAGGCGGCTCCGGAGATGTTCTCACGGGAATCATCGCATCACTTGCCGCACAGAAAACAGATATTTTCGAGGCAAGCTGCACGGGTGCTTTTCTTCACGGAAAAGCGGGTACTATCGCATCAGAGAAGCTTACCGAATATTCACTTCTTGCAAGAGATATCGCAGAAAATATAAGCAATGCAATACTCGAATCAATTTGATAAATATTGCACAAAACGCTATTGACAAAATCTGTAAATTGTTGTATAATCAGTATATTAATGTAAAGGAGAACGGAAATGAAAAAAACTTTAACTTTTCTCGGCATGATTTTTATCCTGTCGACAATACTTGCTCTCTCCTGCGCATCTGCCCAGTATTCTACAGATGCGGTTCTCACAGGCGATTGCGGAGAGGGTAGCGAGGTATATTGGGAGATCGTTCCGAATGATGACGGAACGGATAGCTCTCCGAGATACTCAATGTATGTTTTTGGAGAGGGCACTACTTTTAAGAACCTTAGCGAAGACGGTACAAACGTAGGTTACGGTTCTTATACAGAAACAAAATGGAAGGATTATATAAACACTATTACAAGAGTTTATGTGGGGGATAATATTACTGATCTTTCCAGCTACGCATTTGTGAGAAACTCTGCTATTACCACAGTTGAACTTGGCGCAAATGTTACAAAACTCGGCAATGCTGCGTTTGAGGGCTGCTCTGCTCTAAAAACCATATACAGAAAAGGAAATGAACCCATTGAAGGAACCTTTGATCTCAAAGGAATCAAGTCCTTCGGAGGATATCTTTTTGACGGATGTAAATATGTAAACAACATCATTCTTCCCGAAGACGGATCATATGCTCTTAATGCGGAATTTCTCAAGGGCAATACAAGCCTGAAATCCATACATATCCCCGCAGCATGCGCATATTTATCAGAGATAGCCTTCAGAAACTGCACGGCACTTGAAGCCGTCTATTTTGAAGGAGATACGGATGTGCGCGAGGGTGAGATCACAAAGGGCAACGAGGGTACATTCTTTGCTTATGCCTTCCACAACTGCGGTATTAAGGGCAGCGACGGTGTTTACCGTTTTTCCATTTCCGCAAAGGAAGAAACTCCCGCTTATGATTACGCAATGAGAAATGCTGAGCACAGCATAACTGTTGTAAAAACCACAACAGATGAGGAAACGGGCGAAACAACCATCGTCAGCTCCACGACCACAAACTATGAAATAGGCTATATTGACGCATATGATGTAACCATTGTTGAAGATGATGCAGTCATTCTCAATGCGCAGGTCGTTTCCGGCTTCAAAATCAACCATACATATGTTGACGGCGACAAATCATATATACTTTTTGCCGATGAGGGCTGCACAAGCTTGATATCCGACATAGATATTACAAGCGATGTCACCGTTTATGCAAAGAAGCTTTTTGATTTCCGCGGATATATGGTAAGGGTTGCGGATTATCACGGACTGAAAGCTATCTATGATTATGACAGAAGCATCTTTAAGGGCCTTTCAAACTATAATGTCCTTGAGGTTGGTATCTTAGGAAGCAAAAAGAACGGTATAAATTTCGAGCTTACTCTTGATTCTGCCGAAAAGAATCAGACTGTCGTTTATGAAGGCGAGGAGCTTATCGGAAAGCTTCTTGAGATCCCGAAAAATGATATAGTGACCTTCTCAAATGTTGCGGTTGGCTTTGAAGAGAACGGAGATATTGTTCCTTCCCGTGCCGCAAGCTCTATACTTTCCCGTGCCTATGTTACCGTTAAAAACAACGAAACGGGCGAAACTTATACCTATTATTCGGTTCAGACCGAAAAAGATCTGCCGACAGCCTGCGAGTCAACTCTATCCGCAGGAGACTCTCAGCTTAAAGCAGAAGAGCTTGACTTCCTTGGAACTCTTCTGGATATTGGAATCGACAAGGATTATATTTATTCAAAAGAAGAGGCGATGGAGCATCTTACTTCAATATATAATGACCCGAACCATCTTCTTTCAGGTCAGCATATAGGCTCCGGAAAATACATTGTCCGTAATTCCATTGACAAGCTTTATGCCGCAACAGGTGAGATCCCCGCTGTTCTCAGCTATGATGTTTCGGTTGCTTACAGAGTAAGCGGATACGGAGATGAATATACGACGATCGTTGCCGATGATTTTGCGGAATATGCGAAGATGGGCGGACTTATCACAATGTGCGCTCATATGACAAATCCCGACCCCAATGTCGATCCCGCCTCTCTCGTAAACGGTGTCTACAGAGGAAGGCTGAACACAATTGAAAAATGGGATGAGCTTCTTTTAAAGAACGGAAAAACAGCAGACAACGCAATACACACAAACTTCATGACAGAGCTTTCCGCAATTGCGGACTTCCTGCAAAAGCTCGAGGACAGAGGAGTTACCGTTTTCTGGAGACCTTACCACGAAACGAACGGTGCCTTCTTCTGGTTCTGCGGTGCAAGTATTCCAAAGAAGAACGGAGTTGATGTTTCCGCAGAATATTTCAAGGATCTTTGGATAATGACATATGATTATCTCGTCACCGAAAGAGGCCTCAGTAACCTCATCTGGATGTATTCCCCCAACTATGCAAAGGACGGAAGCACTTCTTCTGCATACGATGTTATGAAGTACTATCCCGGAGATGATTATGTTGAGGTTACGGGACTTGATGTTTATCACAGCTCTGATACTCTTGAGGGCGACACTCCGGCTCTTATGCAGAACAATTATGCGGAGAACTGGTCGAGACTTGCAAACAAATATACAGGTAATACCCTTTATGATCCCGTTGGCAAGGATATGCCCGTGGTTTACGGTGAATTCGGTCCCGGATCTGACTTAAGGGATAAAGATCCGCTCCTTTCCTATAACGGTGAGGATGCGCTCGACTTTGTAAAGAAGGTTGAAGCATCCGGCAGACGCATGGGATGGATCGTTTTCTGGAGTGGCTGGAGCGATAACTGGATTTCCCTTGACCTTATGTATAAGGGAGATGTATTTATGAAGGATGATTATATTCTCGATCTTGATGAATCAAGAGAAATAATTCTTGATAACCATTACAGCAAATAAAATTTGATAGAAAAAGGAGCTGAGAAATCAGCTCCTTTTTCTATCATTATCCTCGTCCTTTTCGGTTTCGGCAAGCCTTTTATCAACGATTTTAAATATCACCGCAACAATAAGCATGGCCGCACCAACTGCATATCTGAGCACGATTTCGTCTGTCTTAAGCCAGAGGAACAAAAATGCCGCAAAAAGCACGAGTATAAAAGACATAAATATTTTTTCTGCAATTTTCCTTTTTTTACTCATAATTCACCCCGATACTTTCACCGCAAAAGCAACTCAAAGCACGATCTCCATTCCGTCATTTGCCCTTATTACCGGAAGCGGCGCAAGCTTGTTTTTCGCCTCATAAAGAGAATACATCAGCCGCTCCGAATAATGATTGAAGCAAAGGCGCTTCAAATTTTTCTGTCCCGAAAAGAGCGGCAAATATTCGGTTGCCTCAAAATGCGCCACCTCGCATATGGCAAGATCAAGCTCACTTTCAAAAACAGCCATCGGAAAATCGTCCGCAGGCCCCTTGTGACTAAGATCACCGCTGAAAAGCACCCTTTTTCCCTCCGCCTCTGCAAGAAAAGCATAGGATGCGGCTGTGTGCTTTGTTTTATAAGCGGTTATTCGCAATATCCCGTCATCAAAAATAACGCCCTCTTTTATCTCAAAAAACTCAAAAGGACGAAGGGGAACACCGCAAAGGGCAACCCAATTCGCCATCGTCGATCTTATCTTCTCTGTGTCACCCGGGAGATATATTTTGGGATTTACGGTCTTGAATTTCCAACTGCAAACATCAAGAAAAGGAATCAGACCTCCCGTGTGATCGCTATGCATATGGGTTATGAAAATCCCCTTAACCGAATCAAGCGGAAGTCCTCGGTTTATCATTCCCTCTACCGCATTTGTTCCCATATCAATAAAATATCTTGCATCACCTATCTCAATCATTGAGCAAGAGCATTTTCTGCCCGGCTCGGGATATCCGTGACTTGAACCGTAAAATATGATCTTCATTTTTTACTCCTTTGGTCTTCTTTCATCTCATATTATAAACAAATTGCTCCCCAAACGCAACCATTATTTGTCTTTCGACTGTAAAAATTTTATTAACAAACAAATTTCAAACAGTAATTTGTCGAACTGTCAGAAACGGTGAAATTATACCCCAATGCTGGCGCATTGCCCTACGGGTTCGACTCCACTGCGTTCCGCTCAGGGTGACTATCTACCGTTTATCATCCTTTAGCGCTCGTAGATTCTTCGCTACGCTCAGAATGACTCGTGAGTAAATTGTTGCTAAGTTTTTCTACATGTAATTTTCGTAAAAATTCCGTAGAAACACAGATAAACAACAATAAAAATCCTCTTTTTAAAGTTTTGCTCAAGCTTTTTTAAAAGCTTGCGGGAGCCGGCAACGGTGCCGGTCGCCTCCGCAGAGGCGAAACTCCCTCACCGATAAATTACCGTTTATTTACACGTAGAAGCCTTTTTCTGCTTACAATCTTGACAAAGAGGCTTAATTGTTTTATAATTATACTGAACTTGAAAGAAGGTGTTTTGATGAATCACAATAAAAATAATGTTTTTGAAAAGGTAAATATTCTTACAAGAGGAGCTCTTGTTGCGGCAATAATTTTCGTTATGACCTCTTTTCTTAAGCTCCCCACCAATACAGGATATATCCATCTCGGAGATGCTGCCGTTTGCCTTGCTGCCATCCTTTTTCCGCAGCCTTTGGCTCTCATCATCGCCGCACTCGGTGCATCACTTGCCGACCTTGCGGCAGGCTATCCCATGTGGATACTCCCAACGGCAATAATAAAGGCTGCGATGACGATTTCTTTCAGCGCAAAGAGCGAAAAATTTCTTTCAAAGCGCAATATTTTCGCTTTTTTTGCAGCCATTATAATTAATGCTTTAGGCTATTATCTGGGCGGCTCAATAATATACGGAAATATGACCGTTTCTCTTATGGAGATTCCAACAAATCTGCTTCAGGGTGCAGTGGGTGCAGTGCTTTGTGCCATTCTTTGCGCCTTTCTCGATGCCAATCCAGGGATCAAAAATATTTTCAGAGGTAAAAAATGATCATAAATCTTTTTGCTGTAGGTGATATCGTCGGTCTTGCCACCGTTGAAATACTCAAAAAAAAGCTTTGGAAAATAAGAGAAGAGCTTGGTGCCGATGCCGTCATTGCAAACGGTGAGAATGCCTATGATGTAAAAGGCATCGGAGCGGCAGAGGCAAAGGCTCTTCTTGAGAGCGGAGTTGACCTTATCACCACGGGAAACCATGTTTGGGGCAGATGGGATCTTTTTCCGATGCTCGACAGAGATACGAGGATACTGCGCCCCGCAAATTTCCCCGCCACGACCCCCGGCAGCGGTCACTCGATAATTGATATATGCGGTTATCGCTTTCTCTGCATGAATATCCAGGGAACGGTCTTTCTCGATCCCCTTGATAACCCTTTTATCACTGCCGACAAGATCCTCAAATCCGAGGAGGGCAGATACGATTTTGCTTTGCTTGATTTCCATGCCGAGGCAACATCCGAAAAAATTGCAATGGCTCTGAATTTCGATGGCAGGATCAATATTATCTGGGGAACTCACACCCATGTTCAGACAGCAGATGAAAAAATTCTGCCAAAGGGCACGGGTTATATCACCGATCTCGGAATGACAGGTCCTGACACAGGTATCCTCGGCTCTGCTCCGGGTCCGATTATAGCACGCTTCAAAACACATATGCCTCAGCGTTTTTCTGTTGCCGAAGGAGATGCGGTACTCTGCGGTGCTCTCTTCTCTCTTGATACAGACAGCGGCAGATGCACTTCTGTCCGCCGCATAAGGCTTGAGCTTGGTAAATAATATGAAAAAAAGAGAAAAGATCATATATATCATATCTGTAATTCTATGCATAGCCATCTTGATCATAGGTTATTTTACCGCAACTCACGGAAAAAGCTACTATGCGGAAGCGGACGGCGAGCTTTATCTGCGTGCAAAGGTAAAAGAGATAATAACGAGCATACCCGTTTACGGTGACGATGGAGAGATCCTTTCCGAGGATACGGTTTTTGAAGCCATCATCTCAAGCGGTGAAAATAAGGGCGAAAAAGTTACTGTATATCAGAATTACAGCTCATATACTCCGTTCAATCCAAGGACTGTTTCTGTGGGAGATAGTGTTATCATCGCAAAATTTGATGGCGTCGATAATTGGAATTTTATAGATTTTATCCGCTCGGATGCAATAATCGTTCTGGTCCTTCTGTTTTGTGCGCTTCTTGTTATTTTCGGCAGAAAAAAAGGACTTAAAACCGTCCTTTCCCTGCTCCTTACCGTGCTTGCGGTCATATTCGTCTTTATGCCCGCAATACTTACAGGCGGAAACATATATTTCTGGGCTGTGGCAATATGCGTTTATATAATCTTCATGACCCTTATAATAAATGACGGAATAAGCAAAATGAGCCTTGCGGCCTCTATCGGATGCGTTGGAGGCGTTCTTGCATCACTCCTTCTCACCTTCATCACAGACGCATTTATCAAGATCTCGGGCAATGCAGACCCTCATTCGATCTATCTTCTATATATCGGAGAGGGACTTGATCTGCGAGCACTTATATATGCTTCGATAATAATCGGCTCGGTGGGTGCTGTTATGGATGTTGCCGTGGATATTGCAGCATCCCTTAAGGAAATCGCCTCAAAGCTGGAGAAGCCAACAAAGCACGAGCTTTTCCGCTCCGGTATAAACATCGGAAGAGATGTTATCGGAACTATGTCAAACACCCTCGTGCTTGCTTATATCGGCGGCTCCATGTGCTCGCTTTTACTTTATTTCTATAATAATTACGCAAACCCCATCTATCTGTTCAATATTGAAATAATAATCGTTGAGCTGCTGAAAATTCTGGTTGGAAGCATTGGTATTTTGCTGACCTTGCCTCTGACGGCGTTTGTTTCGGCATTGATCTATACCTCAAGCAAGAAAAAAAACGAAAAGAATGCCGCAGATGTATTTTCCGATATGCTTGACGCAGCAGGTGAATTTGAATCCCCTTCCAAAAACGATCAAAAAGGTGAACAATGACTATGAATCAAGAGCTTAAAGCTGCTTTACTTTTCGGTGACAGAGAATATTCCGAAATGCTCAGATATGAGCTTTCATTTTGCGGATTTGAAATTGCAAAGAATGAAAACGAGGCCGATATCATTCTGACAGAGGAAGAATTTTTACCTTATATATCAAACGAAAAAATTGTTATTGCTTTTATGAAATACGGATTCGATAATCCGGAAAGAGACGGAAAAACCTTGGTTTTCCCATATGTTTTTTCAAGCTCGGAGTTAAGGAAAAGATTGAAAGATCTTTTTATGGAGATCGTCAGAGTTCCATCCGAAAATGCTGTTTTCTCACACGACGATAAGATAGAAATAATTGCACTTCCGGATAAAAAAAGTGCTCTTATCGGAGGCGAGACCATTGACCTCAGCTCAACCGAGTGGAAAATGCTCTCTATCCTGACAAAAGCGGCAAAGGAAGGCAATGGGGTCAGCCGAGAGGAGATGGGAGCGGCTATCGGACACGATGCCTCAAAAGGCGGAAACATTGTTGATGTTTATATCTGCCGTCTCAGAAAAAAGATCGAAATCCCTCACGGAAGAAGGCTCATCTTCACCGTGAGAGGCGTTGGTTATTCACTTATGAAAGGATAAAAATCAAATATGAAAAACGAATATGAACTCAAAATCAAATTAAATGAGGAAATGCTCAAAAAATTTCTCTTTGTTTCGGAAAAGGAAGGAAGAACGCCGAACAATCAGTTCCTTTTCATGCTCCGCAACAATCTTGCATATTATGAAAGAACTAAAGGCAAGATTAAGACCTCAGACCTCTCGGGAATTGATGTTTCATCCTTTGAGGAAAACAACTGACAGAAAAGGAGACGGAATATGGAATACATACATAATATGGAATCTGTGCTGCTACCCGTTTTGTTGATCATATATCTTGTTATTTTGGGAGTATGCCTTGCGGAATACCTTCTTTTGTCCCTCGGACTTAACCGAATGGCGAAAAATCTCGGTCTTCCCTCACCTTGGATGGCTTTTGTCCCCGTTTTATCAAGCTACCTTATGGGTCTTATTGCGGAAACAAGCACGGACGGAAAAAAGCCCCTCAGATATTCGCTGATACTTCTTCTGTTCCCCATTGCCGCATTGGCCGCATTTGTCCTGTTTTTTGTGCTTGGAATCATTGTGAGCTCAGGCGAAAATTACTTTATTACTTTTGCGTTTATTGAGACCGCAGATCTGTTTATATCTGCCATTAATATAGCGAATACGGTGTTTTCTTTTATTGCGCTTTATCGGATCTATAAGCTTTACGCTCCGGATAATGCAACCCTATTTATCGTGCTTTCGATATTCGTTCCGATCTCTATGCCGATCATCATGTTCATTCTGAGAAACAAACCACCGCAAATTTTTTTGGGAGACCCCTATTCGCAAACAAATTTTGATAAAACAATATAGTCTTGTGCTGCTCTTTCGGGAGCAGCCTTTTTGTTTTAAAAAACACCGATAAAAGCTAAGTCTCTTTTTCCGAAATCGACATTTTAAAATTACTCTTCACACATCTCAAATAAATATTTTTCCGTTTTTGGAACAAAATTTTCAAAAAACTATTGACAAATGCTTTTTTGTGTGGTAAAATAACACCATAATGACAAAATCGGGCAATGGCCCTTCGTTTTTTTGGAGGTGTTTTGAATGAAACCAAGCAAGAATGCAAAAAAGGTCACATTTGAAAAGATCGACGCAAATGATAAGGACGCACGAAAGAAAGCGCTGAATACCGCCCTGGCACAGCTCAAAAAGGAATATGGCGAAGGTACTATCATGAAGCTGGGCGAAAACGCCAATATGGAGGTCCAGGCAGTTTCCACAGGCTCGCTCTCTCTTGATATGGCGCTGGGAATCGGCGGTGTTCCGAGAGGAAGAATCATTGAGATCTTTGGCCCCGAATCATCCGGTAAAACAACTGTTGCTCTTCATATCGTTGCAGAGGTTCAGAAAACAGGTGGCGAAGCAGCCTTCATCGACGCAGAGCACGCTCTCGATCCCATTTATGCAAAGGCTCTCGGCGTTGATATCGACAATCTTCTCGTTTCACAGCCCGATTGCGGTGAGGATGCACTTGATATCACCGAAACGCTCGTAAGAAGCGGTGCTATTGATGTTGTTGTTATCGACTCTGTTGCGGCTCTCGTTCCGAGACAGGAGATCGAGGGCGATATGGGCGCTTCAAATGTGGGCGTTCAGGCAAGACTTATGTCGCAGGCAATGAGAAAGCTCTCATCCGTTATCGCAAAGAGCAATTGCGTTGTTATTTTCATCAACCAGCTTCGTGAAAAGGTCGGCGTGCTTTACGGAAATCCCGAAACCACCACCGGCGGACGCGCTCTTAAATTCTATGCCTCTGTCAGAATTGATGTGAGAAAAGCAGATCAGCTGAAAAACGGCAATGAGATTTACGGTAATCATGTTAAATGTAAAATAGTAAAAAATAAGGTCGCTCCTCCCTTCCGTGTTGCAGAATTTGATATTCTTTACGGCAAGGGAATCTCAAAGATCGGTGAGATAATTGATTTTGCGGTGGCTCTTGATATCGTAAAAAAGAGCGGCTCATGGTTCTCTTATGACGGGGAAAGAATCGGTCAGGGTAAGGACAATGTCAGAAAGTTCCTTGAAGAAAATCCGCCTATCTGTGATGAGATAGAGGCAAAGATCCGTGCAATGAAGGATCAAACAGGCTCACTTATCGAGGAGGATTTTGATCTCGACGAGGATGGCGAGGACGATCTCGATTTCAGCGCACTTAAGCTTGATGACGAGGAATAATGATACTTGAAATAAAGGCATTTACAGCACTCGGGAACGGAAATGTCATCGAAGTTGCCGTGGCAATAAATGAAGGAGAACACTCCGAGAGAAAATATTTTAAGATCCTATCCTCGGATTTTGCATCAATGCATCTGACAAAGGGGGAGATAAGTCCCGAGCTTTGCGACGCACTTGAAAAAGCAGAAAACAGATGTGAAGCATATTTGAGAGCACTCAATATCATATCCTTCGGTGCCAACACATCGAGAACACTTAAAATCAAGCTCAAACGCCGAGGAATTGATGAAGAAGCCGCAAATGAAGCCGTGGATATGCTTCGTGATAAAGGATATCTTAATGAGGAAGAGGATCTTAGGCGAGAGATCGAAAGATGTATAAGAAAAAAATGGGGAAGCCGAAGAATAATCGCACATCTTCACAGCAAGGGATATGAGGATGAAATCATTTCAAGTGCCGAAGATTTTTTTCTGAATGAGGATTTCGATGAGCTTTGCTTTGAGCTTTTATGTGACAAATGCGATGAAATTCCGAAAGATCCCAAAGAGCGGCAAAAGCTTGTTGCGTTTCTTTCAAGATATGGATATTCCATGAGCGAAATCAAATTTGCTTTTACAAAATTCAATGAACAATGATTTATTTGGGACTGTCTCACCATGAGACAGTCCTTTCTGTTAAAAATTGAGTTTTCAAACAGTAATTTGTCGGTTAGGGAGTTTCGCCTCTGCGGAGGCGACCGACGCCGCCGTCGGCTCGCGCGACCTTTTAAAAAAGGTCGATCAAAACTTTGAAAAAGGGAATTTTATTGTTGTTTATCTGTGTTTCTACATGGAATTTATGAGAATTCTATGTAGAAAACTTGTCATCAATCTCCTCACAAGTCATCCTGAACGAAGTGAAGGATCTGGAAACGCTAAAGGATGAT
>JAFXAN010000119.1 GCA_017517035.1 Clostridia bacterium | reverse complement strand
TGAATGCCATCGGAAACGAATGTGCATATACAGACAGAATGATTGAAGCAATAATCGAAGAAGCAAAGAAGCTTGAAAAGGCTCACGAAGACTTCTTTGCTCATTAAACCGAGCTAAAGATCAAAGAAAAACGAAAAAAATCGTCATTCAAAAATCACTTTTAGATTTTTAATGTTTCATACTTGATATACAAGGAGGGAGAAATGATTTTCTTCTTCTCCCTCCCAAGAATAACAATATTAAAAAACGACTATTAGAAAACTTAGAAATAATTTTATCTAACATAATTAAAACAGTTAACATCCATAATTGGAGATTAAATAAAAAAATTATAAGGAGAAAAACAAATGAAAAAGTTTGAAAAAAGAGTAACAGTTTATATTTTACCCGGTGATTTTACAGTAGAGGTCGAGAGAAACGGAGATTTAAAAGATTTTTACCTTGTCAACAAAGCTTATGGAGACAAAATGCATATGTTCTCTTTGGCTGATTGCTACGGGAAAACCGAAGAAGACATTATCGCTGCAAATGTCGAAGAATACATTGAGTATTTCTTCGAGCGATATGATGAAAATTGATATACGAACAAAAACTGATAATTACAATTTAAAATAATTATTAAAAGAAATGGAGAAAACATAATGACAAAATACATTTTCAATGGAAAAGCATATAACAATTACGACAATGTTGCAAAGGCGGTATATGAATATGCTGAACAACACATAGATGATTATCTGGATAGTAAATCTGATGTGAGCATATTGGGACGTAATTATCGTTTGTCCTATGTGCTCAAATTAGTGGACATAGGGTATTTCAAAACAATGATGGTAAAATACGCCGGTCTTTTGTTTGATAAATACGTTGAAGAGATTAACGTAGAAGATATGTATGTTGCTTAAGGAGGAGTTACAATGATGAATGAATTTACTATGAGTATGGCTGTGCCGCAGATTGATTTTTGGCGTCAGTACAATCTTACAATCGAACAAGCTTGTGCTTATTTTTGTATAGGAGAAAATAAAATGCGAAAAATTGTAGAAGAGCACCCGACAGAAAGGTTTATTTTGAAGAATGGTACAAAGACACTTATCAAAAAAGACTTATTTGCCAAGTTCCTTGATGAACAATATGCAATTTAAAAGTGATTACGATTTGAGAAAGGGGATTAAAACATTAGCGCTATCAGAAGAAAAGATAATAGGAATAGAGTACTTAATGAAAACGAGTTTCAGAGGAGTGACGGTCGCTATGAGTACCGCTATAAGGATCCAAACGGTGTTTCTCACAGTATTTACAGTTGGAAGCTTACACCGAGCGATCGTGTACCTAAAGGAAAAAGAAACTGTCGAGCGCTTCGGGATATGGAGAACGAAATCGACAGATCAAACTTTGACGGTGTTAACATATATGATGCAGAAAGAACATCGCTAAAGCAATGCTTCGATCGATATATAGAGAGTAAATTTGAGCTGCGTACAAGCACTCGAAGCAATTACATTTATATGTATAATAAGTATATTCGCACTACGCTGGGCGGTCACGTATTGGCGGATTTAAAATATAGTACAATTCTGGATTTCTACAAGGAATTGATTTTTAAGAATGGCTTTAAGCCTAACAGTATGGAAATTATACACACGATTTTACATCCGATTTTTACAAGAGCCGTTCGTGATGGTCTAATTCGTTCCAACCCTGCTGCCGGAGCGATGAAAGAGATAAAGAATCTGAAGGAGTGGAAGAATAAGCCTCAGCGTCATTCTCTTACAAAAGCACAGCAGGAAGCATTTATGAGCTATGTGGAAAACAGCAAAACTAATAGAAAGTGGGCAAACGCTTTTACTGTGCTTTTTTGGACAGGATTGCGAATTGGTGAATTTTCGGGACTGACTTGGGATGATTGCGATTTCAAAAAAGATGTAATCAATGTATCTCGCACGTTGTTGTATCGACCTACAAAAAATGGCAAGTCGGAATATAAAATTAATGAGCCTAAAACCAAAAGCGGAACAAGAACAATTCCTATGCTTGAACCCGTTCGTAAGGCATTGCTGGAAGAGAAGAAGAGGCAAGAAAAGGAAGGCACTGCCGGAATGGTGATCGATGGATATAGTAATCGGGTATTCACGAACCGTTTCGGATTGGTTATGCGTCCTTCTTCGATCAATCGTGCTATTGATCGAATTGTCGAGGAATATAATAAGGAAGAAATGGAAAAGGCAGAGGCGGAGAACAGAGATCCAGAGCTCCTGCCTGAGTTTTCAGCTCATACAATGAGACATACTTTTTGTACACGTATGTGTGAGGTTGAGTCTCGTGTTAAAATAATACAGACGATAATGGGACATTCCGATATTGAGACAACAATGAACATATATAATACGGTGACAGAAGAATATAAGCTTGAAAGCTATGAGGGATTAGGTAAAAAACTTTTTAAGGAATAATATAGGGGGCAATGCTGCCCCCTTGACTTTTTGACTTTTTTGTGCTATAATGGAAAAAATAATGGTGAATTATTTTGGTTTGAGCAACGTAGCTTTTTACCATCAATTTACCAACGATTTACCATTCATTTACCAATTTACCACTGTTTTACCACGAATTCATATTATTTTATGAGAACTTATAAGAACTCATAAGAAGTGCTCAAAAGTCTTGAAAAATAAGGAGTTTTGAGGTGATTTTGTGGGGATTTATAAGAAGATATAAGACACAGTTTTTGAGTGATTGTGGTTTCCCCACAATGAAGCCCGAGAATAAATGATTAACTAATATAATAAGATACAGGGGAAAATTATGAAACGGTTCTTTTGCGTATTTACAATAGCTTTGTTATGCGTGTTAATATGCCAGCTTACCGCTTGCTCGGTAGGTGTTTTCAAACAATCGAATGATTATGATGATCAGCACATCACTGCCAATACTGAAAAATACAATCCCAATAAAGAAGGTATTGTTATTTGCTCACAGTGTGATGGTAGCGGAACATTTTGCCCTTATTGCGACGATGAAGGAAATTGCTATTATTGTGGGGGCATCGGAAAAGATGAATGTGGACATTGTCACGGTACAGATTTGTGTTATTCGTGCCTTGGTACAAAAACGATGCCTTCCGGTAATAGGTGTTATACTTGCGCAGGAAGAGGCAGCTGCCCCGGAGATGATTGTGTTTCAGGTATGATTGATTGTTTCTATTGTGAAGGGAAAAAAAGCTGTGTCGAATGTGGTGGAAACAGAGTTTGCTATATGTGCGGTGGAGACGGAGAATATAAAACAGGTGATCGTAATCTTCCCGATTTGATAGAAATAAGCTTTGTAGACTGCGGACGATGTGATGCAACGGGCAACTATTGCTCAAAAGAGTGCTTAGATGGATACTGCATAACCTGTAAAGGTGAAGGTGTTCAAGAAGATAGTGCTTGTGATGGAACGGGAGTGTGTTCTTCGTGCGATGGAAGCGGTAAAACTGTAAGTGGGCGAAAATGCTATGGTTGCGGCGGTAACGGAAAATGTAAGTATTGCGAAAACGGCTTGATATTATGCAATGATTGCCGCGGAACAAGGATTTGCAAAAGCTGTATGGGAGTAAATGAATGCCCAAACTGTTTTGGAACTGGTACTGCTCTAAAAATCAATACTTCTTCGTTTGTTGAAACATATGCTGTAACAAATAACGCTGAAATAATAATTGATGATTGGTGTAGTAAATGTGCTAATATTGGCTATTTAGACTGCAATAAGTGCTTTGACGGCAGATGTATTGAATGTTCGGGTAAAGGAGAAATAGAAAAATACGCAAGTGCACATTCAACCAAAATTGTTGATTGCTCTTACTGTCAGAACGGTAAATGCGCAAAATGCCGTGGTGAAAGAGTAATTGATTGTCCCGATTGTTAATAATAAGTTTCGAACCGAAACTTAATTTTTCGATAACCCAAGGTGTTTAAATACCTTGGGTTATACAATATAATATTATAATTATGGTTTTACAATAAGGAGGCTTTTAATTTGTAAAAGCCAATAAAATAAAAATGAAAAATATTTATTTTTACGGTGAAAGATATATCTGCGATACGGATAACTATGTTGCATTCGATATTGAGACTACGGGGCTTCATGACTCGGAGATCGTGGATTTTGCTGCGGTAAAGATCAGAGAGGGAAAGGTTGAGGGCACATATCGTACATTTATAAGACCAAAAAAGCCGATACCCACTGATGTGACGCTGATAAACGGGATAACCGATGAAATGGTTGCGAATTTCCCGAGCTTTTCCGAGGTGGCGGAAGGCATTCTTGATTTTTTCGGTGATGACATGATCGTTGGTCATTGTCTTGAAAAATTCTCTCTTAAAATTCTTTGCGATGAGCTTGTGAGAGCAGGGCTTGAGCCTGTTCAGAATGATTATATCGATATTATGGAGATGTCGGAAAAATGCTATGGCGTTGCTCTCGGAAGTCATAGTCTGAAGAACATTTCAAGATTTCTTGATGTGAAAATTGAGGGAAGCATCGGTGCTCTTCTCGATGTCAGGACTATTATTGAATGCTATGAAAAGATGTGCATCACGATGAGAGAAGCTTGGCAGAAGGGAAATATTTATAGCGAGCTTTCGGAGGATCTTCATGACCTAATCGGGAAAATGAAGCGAAAAAAGAATGTTTCAGAGATAAGACGGGCGTTGATCTCTCTGCATAAAAACGAGCTTTGTGACCCGGTTATGCGTTGTGCGGTATATATTCCGCTGATAAAATATGAGATCTATATTGACCGCTTTGAGGAGGAGCTTCGGGGAGAGCTTGTAGGTGCAAAGCGTGATTTTGAGAGAGGGCTGCTTAGCAGAATGTCGATCAGAGATATCGAACGCTTGAAAGCAGATATTGATTATTGTTTTCATAGATTGAATAAGCCAAGAAAAAAGAACTTTTTGTTCTTTTGGCGATAAAATAAGGGGCTGAATTTTCAGCTCCTTTGTTTAAACAGTAATTTGTCGAACTGTCGTAAATGGTGAAACTATACCCCAATGCTGTCGCATTGCCCTGCGGGTTCGACTACGCACATTCGTGCTCCGCTCAGGGTGACAGCTATGGGTTTATCATCCTTTAGCGTTCATAGATCCTTCACTTCGTTCAGGATGACGAGTATGGGGTTGATGTTTGTTTTTCTACATAAAACTCACAATAATTCTTCGTAGAAACACAGATAAACAACAATAAAAATCCTCTTTTTCAAAGTTTTGCTCAAGCTTTTTTAAAAGCTTGCGGGAGCCGGCAACGGTGCCGGTCGCCACCGCAGTGGCGAAACTCCTTCACCGACAAATTACTGTTTGCACAAAAAAATTCAAAGCAAATTTAGAAAAAATTGACTTTTTGCGCATTATAAGCGTATTATAAGTGAAAGGAGGCGAGAGGATGGAAGAGGTCGAGTTTATCGTAGACCAATATGGGGACATGCTTTATAGGCTATGTCTTGTAAGGCTTGCAAATGAGGCGGATGCCGAGGATGCCGTTCAGGACACATATCTGAAATACATAAAAAAGCGTCCCAAATTCGATTCGGAGGAACACCGAAAGGCGTGGCTTATCCGAGTGGCGATCAACCTTTGCCGAGATATTCAGAGACAAAAAAGAGCTCGTTTGTCGGAGGATATCGAAAGCATGGCACAGATCTGCACGGATGAGAACGAAGACGGCAGCGAGGTCATAAGGACACTTATGCTTCTTCCGGAAAAATACAGCTCTGTTATGATGCTTCATTTTGTCGAAGGACAGGATTATAAAACCATAGCAAAGGCCATCGGCAGAAGCGAATCCGCAGTAAAAATGCGGATAAAAAAGGGCAGAGAGCTATTTATCAAAATTTATAAGGGAGAGTGAATATTTTGAAGAAAAATTCAATAAAAGAAGCATTTGACGGCATCGGACTTTCGGAAAGTGCAAAGCAAAGGATCAAAAATTCCTGCTATGAAGCCTTGATGGAAAATGAAAGCAAAAACAAATTCACATCAAAGATCGGTTTTAGGGTTCTTTGTGCGGTGGGAGCTGTATTGATACTCAGCATAAGCGTTTTTGCTGCAACAAGATTCATTGATTTCTCTATGACAAAGAATGAGGACGGTGTTACGCTCCATGCGTCACTGCCTGAGGAGAATAAGGATACCGAAGCACCGCTGAGAGCCTGGAACTCGGATAGCGAAAAGGGAGAGGTAAGCATCAGGCTTGAATTTGACTATATGCCAAGTGATCTCGTCGAAGATCCTATCGCAACCCATAAATACGGAGGTGAGACAGGTTCTCGTGCTATAACCTTTGTGGGGCATGATCTGAGGCGAAGCGATTTCAACGAGATCGTAAAATATGTGGACGAAGCGGAAAAATTTATGGCGGGTGATAAGCAAGCATATCTTCTCACATGGGATTCCCTTGTGGTCTATGATAAGGATATTTATGTTCTCTTTGAAGAGGAAGAAATGCTTATTCACGGCATGGTGGGATACGGTATTACGGTGGATGAGATCAAGGCTATTGCCGAGGGCATGAGAATAGTCGAGGTGGAGGACATAAATATTGCCCTGCCTATTTCAAACGAGTTCGGCACTGATTCGGATGACAGCACCCCCAAGGTGTTCTATACAGATCCGATATATGTTTACCGTGATGATCTGCTTCCAATCGGTGTGGTCGGTGAATACAACGGCTATTTTGATCAGAGAACGGTAAGGGTAGATAAGATAGAGCTGCTTGACAATATTTCCGGCTATGAAAAGGATTTCATAAGGAGTGATGTCATCGAAAAATTCACGGGAGATAGCGGAGAATTTATCCCTTATATGAGAGGCACAAGAGTCAGGGTGGGTGATATTGAAGCTGGCGAAAGACCGAGGATCGTGCTGGGTGAGGAGACGGAGATGAAGAAACGCTTTATTCTGATAACTCTGACAGTTACCGAGGATGAGGACGATACAGATGCTGATATTAAGGCTTTCCTTCATACATTCAGCCTTGGCGGTCTTGTCGAGACAGAGGAAGGACACATCGAAAGAACACAGGGATGGGAAAACTTTATAATCAACGGAGCACCGGAAACGCACGCAGATTTCCATGATCCCATATACCGCAAAAAGATCGGTGGGAACAAGTGGGTTCTCGGATATTTCCTTGACGAGGATGAGATTGGCGAGGAGATGTATTTATATAGCCATCTTGCCAAGCTTTATTATTCTCTTGAGTTGAATGTCAATTAAATGATCTTGGGGCTGTCGATTAAGACAGCCCCTTTGCTTTCAAACAGTAATTTGTCGTTAGCCTTCCCTTGCAGGGAAGGGGGACCGCTTGCGGTGGATGAGTAGTCACCGTTTTTGTAAATAATCCATAGAAGAATAGCGTTGATAAAATTTACTTTTGCTAATAAAATCAAGTGTATTTTATCATTTAAAGTTCTCATCAGTGGTGACTACTCATCCGTCTGCTTCGCAGCCACCTTCCCTGCAAGGGAAGGCTAACGATAAATTACTGTTTGAAAAACAACTATAAATAGAATTGGTTATCCTTTTTTTATGAATAAAATGTAAACTCCAAAAAATTTTGGCAAAACGGTTGACATTTGTTAACCAATATGGTAATATAAAGATGGATAACAGATGTTAACCATCTGATTTGGAGGTGTAAAAATGTATAATATCAATCTTTCAGAGGGTGAATGGAAGCTTATGAAGCTTCTCTGGCAGGCTCAGCCGAGAACGATAGGAGAATTTGTAAATGAACTGCAGAATGATACGGGCTGGACGAAAACCACCGTTTTCGTAATGCTCAAAAGACTTATCGGAAAAGGCGCTGTCAGAGTTGACGAGAGCGGAAGAGTTCATAAGTACTATCCTCTCATAAAGCGTAGCGATGTGACAAAGGAGGAAACCGACTCCTTTTTGTCAAGAGTTTATGACGGAAGCCTTGGAATGATGGTGTCATCTCTTGTTGGCAGACACGCCCTTTCTGAAAAGGAAATTGAGGAGCTGAAAATGATTCTTGAAAACGCAGAAAGAAAGGGGTAATTATGTATTACATTATTTCTTTATCAATTTTGATATTAGTTGTGATAGGAATAAGAGCGATCTTTCGCCGCAGTGCTTCACCGAAGCTGATATATGCGCTTTGGCTTGTGGTGTTTGTGAGGCTCATTCTGCCTGTTCAGCTCTTTGAGCTTGAAGTTCCGGGGGCATTTGTACCCACAGAAAACAAGGTGAATGCAGAAATAATTGAGAGCGAAAAGCTGCCCTATATCGACTTTGAAAATGAAGCAAACAAAAATAACGAGCTTTCTTTTCCCATAGAAACTTCGGATGTGCAAAATATCCCCGAAAGCTCGCCTGTGGGCAAAGAAAACAATGAAAAAATACCAACATCAGCCGACGACAGTGACATTCCAAATGGTGTAATTTCCTCCACACCGGGGAATGTACTGTCGGGGGCTTCCGAAATAGACAAGATGCCGAGTGCAAAAAAGAACATCTCACTGTCAAAGCTGCTGAAAATCATTTGGCTCTGCGGCTCTGTCGCTCTTGCACTCTGGTACGGTCTTGCGGCTCTCACCTTTGGCACTTCTCTCAGGCGTGAGCGCAAGAAGATCGGAAAATATAAAAATCTTAAGGTTTATATTTCGGCAAAGGTGGGAACCCCCTGTCTTTACGGCATTATACCCTCGGTTTACCTCACTCCGAAGGCATATAATAGCGAAGGCAGAAGAATTATACTCCGCCATGAGTATATCCACCTTTGCCATGGGGACAATATATGGTCATTTTTCCGCATATGTGCGGTGGTTTTCCTCTGGTGGAATCCTCTTGTATGGATTGCGGCATATCTTTCAAAGCAGGATGGCGAGCTTGCCTGCGACTATTCGGTAACGGGCAAGATGAAGGAGAACGACCGAATCGAATATGCGAGGATCATTATTGATATGCTTCCCGTGAAGCGCAGCATCGCCACGGGATTTGCAAGCAGTTCTATAAAGGAGCGTGTAATTATGATGACAAAAAAACATAAAAACAAAATTCTTTCCGCAATTCTTGCCATCGTTATTGCTCTGGCTGCGGCTTCTTGCTCGTTTGTTGCCTTGAAGCCGGGAGAGGATACCGTAAACAAGGATAACATTGAAACAGAGAAGGTTCCCGAAGGCGAGGACATAAGGGATATCGTCATCAGAATCCTTTTCAATCAAGATGACTTCAAGGTGAATTATGTTAATATACCCAATAGCGCGCAGAGTGTTTATCATGATTATGAAGGACCCGATTTCGCTTCGGACAAAAAGCTTTTCAGAGTTGACAGAACAGAGGAATACGGCACATTCGATCTTTATCTTCTTGATATGAACAGCGGAAGAATAGTCAGCACTCTGACGGTCTATTCCGACATTATGCCGACAAATGCCATGATCAAGAACGGTGACTATATCCTTTACCGTATGTTCTATGATACCGAGCTTCAAAAGTCTGTGGTAGAAACCGCATTTAAGGTTACATATGAAAACGGTCAGCTTATCTGTCAAAAGACCGAGATAGAAATGTATCCCTTTTATCAGGACTATATCGAAAACGATGCAAAAACTATCCGAGTTTACAGAGTGGTTGATGACGAAGGCAATCACGGTGGAATAGAAATCGTATATTCCGACGGCAGAACCAAGCGAATTTGCGAAAATGTGATGCTTGACGATGTGGTGAACGGAAAAAAAGCCGATATCGGAGATGTTACGGGATATATTCCCATCGCTTTCCTTGATGAAAACCGCTTTGCCTACAGAATCGGCGGCTGGGAATGGACTAAGGGTTATGGAATTTATGATATTTCCACAGGCGAAAAGACAGAAAGCCTTGACGGACTTGGACTTCAGGCATTCGACGAGGATGGAAATCTTTATGTGAGCAAGGTGTCAGCCTATGAGGTCACTCATTATTATCAAATAACAAAGGTTACGGAGGATGGCGAAAAGATACTTCTTGCCGCAAGAGAGGATGAGCTTGTGGATGAGAATGTCATAAAGCTGGAAGGGCACGACAACATAAGCTATGATTATTATGATAATTATGGCAAGATCTATGAATTTTTCGAGGACAGAAAGCCTATTTTGACAATCACTACTCCCGATTTTAAGAGGGTGGTTTTCAAATGCGAGCTTGATAATTCAAGGGGCGAAGTGCGTTATTTCATAAATGACGATACGATAACCTTCGTTTGCTTTGATAATGAGCCGACTTATCCTTACACCGAAAAAAGTGAGCTTACCCAGGTCTTTAAGGAATTTCTTGCAGGCGGCAAGGAAGGAGACGAGGGCGATGTCTTAAAGCGCAGAATGATCGAGCTTACGGGCTGGCATGATGAAGAAACAGACGGAGAAGCACCGCAGGTCTATTTCACAAAATGGCAGAATAAGGCGCTTGACCTTTATCTTGAAGAAGACCACGAGGAGCTGAAGCTTGAAAATCCCGAAAGTTATCTTTTAGGCTCACTTACAAAGAAATATTTTGAATATTATCAGTATTCGAGTTTCATTCCCAATGAAAACGCAAAAGTCGAGATAGTATATGAGCCTTATGAAGGAGTATATTATTATCTCTGCAGCGACAAAACCGATCCCAAAAAGACATATGTTTATTTTACCGATGATTTCGGAAGAACTGTCGGCACCCACAAGATAGTACCGCCAAATGATATTGAATTTGATTCGATGACACCCGTATTTATGTCCCTTGGCGAGAGCTATCTTTCATCTAATTCTTGTGTCATAGTTTATAAGCTGACAAGTGGTGCAGAAGAAATATACGTAACTTATGACAGTGAAAAAGCGAATTTTCCCTTTGCCTTTATATATAACGGAAAGACTGACGAAGATTTTCTCAATGCCAGTCTTCCCGAGAGAAAATATTATTTTGAGACAAGATATGAATTTGGCGAGGGGCATGCACTTCAGATCGAGCTGAATTACGGCAAGAATGAGATAACAAAATCATATAGGGCAGAGTACAGCTATGAAAATGACGATGTAAATGAGCTTTATATGTGGCGCATTGCATATGTTTTCGGCAGTACCGAGAGAAAGGTTCTGATAGCCTCCGACCGTTATCCTGCTTGGGCGATAGTATATCTTGCTAGCGGAGAGGTTGCAAATGCTTTTCCGAAGCTTGATGAGGAGATTTTGAAGCTTGTGGAGAGGGTCGAGACAAATGACGGGCAGCAGTTCATTCTTTATCTTTCGGACGGCAGAATGATTTATCATGAGAGCTTCAATGATGTTACCCTTGATCTTGAAAAGGACCTTGGAATAGAGAATATTACATATGCCGAGATCGCCCATAAGAGCACTATCGCTTATGTTATTGCGGATGGAGATAAAGCGGATGTCTATACCTATAATGTTATAAGCGGTGAGAAAGAGCAATTGGTAGAGGGAATAGCTTGGAATGAAAATGATCCCAAGGCTCTGAAATTCCATAATTCCAAGGGCTACGGTACATATTTCTATGATGATAAGCTGTATGTTCTTGATCTGAGGCTGGGAAGCATCAAGGAAACCGACATCGAATATGCAAACGGCATTTCGGTGGAGGGATTTAATGAATATACCATCAATGTTAAGTGGGAGGGATTGCCCTATATGACTCGCGGCATTGCGGTAAGGTGAGGTTTTCATAAACAGTAATTTAGCGAACAGTCGAAGCCGTAATCCGTAGGGGCGATCATTGATCGCCCCTACAAATTTCGTTTTCACTCACTGATAAATTACTGTTTAACAATAATTTTAAAAAAATATTAAAAAGTGTTATTTCATTTGCGTTTTGCTTACATACATAATAACGAAACATTTAAGGAGTATTTTATGAAGCGTTTTATATCTGTTTTTCTTTTGATATTGGTTATTATGTCTGCATCCTGCGGAAAGGCGGTATCAAACGGCGGGGAAAATGAAGAAAGCGAAATTCTTTATACCTCTCTTTCGGACTTTTTGACGGAAGAGCAAATTGCCGTATATAACAAGGCAAAGGAGATCTTTCCGCTCTTTTCTGGTATGTCCGAGGGAGTAGAGTACCTTCATTTGAGCCTTGAGGGGGCTTCTGTTGATGAAATAATAGAATATACCGTTAGTCTCGGAGAGTCAACTTTGCTTGACCATAACGGTAATTCTTATATAATGAGCAGAGGTGAATACAGAACGATGGAGGAGCTTAAAAATCTTTGCCTTTCTGTATTTACGGAAGAATATTTTGACCGCTTAAACCGCACGATTCTGAAAGAGCCTGCTTTTCTTGAGGAAAACGGTCGTCTGTATTATATCAATGCCGTAAAGGGCGGTGCATTCGGCTATTCTCCCGATGAGCTTCCCGATACATATGAGCTTGTCAGCAAAAGCGAGAACGAGATAAGATTCAATATGATAGGTCATTATAAAAGCTCAAATGTAGATCCCGATTATACTGTTTCGGAAAAGTCATTTCCCATCGTTATGACCTTGACCGATAACGGATGGAGATTTTCCCGATTTGCCATTGCTGTTCTCAGCGAATGAGCAAAGCGTTTCCCGTATTGACAAAAAACACTTTTCGTGATATACTTTTATTGCGAAGAAATTGACAAGACATATAAAGGCACTGCAAAGAAATTTCGCAGTGCCTTTTATGATAAGGAGAATTTATGGATAAAATGCAAGGTGGGGATATCAAAATAGAGAACCGTTTTACGAAATGGTTTGATAATTTCTGGTATCACCATAAATGGAAGACCCTCGGAATAATTTTTGCTCTTTTCGTTATCATCGTTTGTTCACTCCAGACCTGCGAGAAAGAAAAGGTCGATGTTTATGTTATGTACGGAGGACCTCAGGTGCTCGATGGCGAAGCACTTATGAATTTCCGTTCTGCGCTTAAGGCTGTTATGCCCGAGGACACAAACGGAGACGGCGAAAAATATGCCGAGGTGGTAACAAATTTCATAATGTCAAAGGCTGAGATCGAGGCGGCGCAGTCCGAGGCGGATGCTGCCGACAGCACAAACGATTTCTATATTGACCCCGTTTTCATGTCGCAAAACAAGCAGAAATTCGATAGCCTTATTGTTGCGGGAGAATATTCGGTCTGTTTTCTTTCACCTTATCTTTATGAGGAGGTGAAGGCTGCAGGAGGCTTCATGCCGCTTTCCGAGATTTTTGATGAAACACCAAAGGGTGCATTAGATGAATGCGGAATCAGACTTGCGGAAACAGATTTCGGCTCATATTTCCCGGGGGTAAATTTCCTTAATCCTGATACGGTACTTTGCATGAGAAGAATCAGCACAATGGGATCATTCTTGAATAAAGGAGCAACGGAGAAGGCATATGATGATTCATTGGAGCTTTTCCGTGCGATCGTGAATTATGAAGCACCAAATAATTGACAGAGACGGCAAGGAATATTCTCTGCGCATAGCGAAAAGGGAAGACCTTTCAAGGCTCAATGAGATCTATAATGAGGCGATAAGAACAAGACGCTGCACGGGGCATATGGTTGAATTTGCGCCGGAGGAACGGCTTGACTGGTTTCTTGCCCATCCTGAGGATAAATACCCCATTTATGTTTGCGAGACAGATGGGAAGATCATCGGATATGTCCATATTTCGCCATATAAGGAGCGTCATGCTTTCGAGGGCGATGTTGAGATAACATACTATCTTGATTTTGATCACCACGGGCTTGGTATCGGCTCTGCAATGATGGATTTTATGCTTAAAAGGACAAAAGAGCTTGGATATGAGTTTGTCATCGCAACACTGCTTTCGCTCAATGAAAAAAGTATCGGACTTCTGGAAAAATTCGGTTTTTCAAGGTGGGGAAGGCTTCCGCAGATCATGAACATGGGCGGCGGAACAAGATGTGATTTTCTCATTTACGGATTGAAATTATAAAGAAAAACGAGGCTGCTTTTAAACAGCCTCGTTTATTATATCCCGAGTGCTCCCGTCAGTGGGTCTCTGAAAATATCGGCATCGGGCGTAAAAAATGTGAAAACCACAAAGAGCAGAGCGATCACGGATAGAATCCCGATAGCGTATTTCGGAGATTTGCAGAGAAGATTTTGGCGCTTGAAAAGTCGAGTCTCGAAAATATAGGAAATTGCCGCAGAAATAAAGAAAATGGCAATATTTATCCAATCGGGAGATTTACCGATCGCCCCGTTGTAGGTATAGAAGATGACAGGGATAAGAATGATCCCGAGAAGGATACCACGCACCTTCACGCACCAAAAATCATCCCTTTCACGGAAGAAAAAGCTTTGAACGATGGCGAAAATAAACATAGGCCAGAAGAGCAGCTTCATATGCTCCCATGTGGATTCGTTCACCCCCGAAAAAGGAGCGATCCATTTTGCCTCACCGAGCCAATCATATAAAAAATGCAATACCGTACCGCCAAAGGAGGTCACAGCAAAGCCCAAAAGCTGCCAAAGCCCAATTGATCTTTTCATAAATTCACCTCAAATGTTTTATTACATATTATATTCGGAACTTATTTTTTTATTCCTGAGAGATGATTCCACTTGATAAACGAAAAAAGTGGTGGTATAATATAAAAAACTGAAGGGAAAAAAGAGATGGGAAATTACTTTACAAGTTGTGAATTATTTACGGAAAACGATATATCCAAGATTGATGCATGCGGTATTTCTTTGGAAAACGGAATGTATATCAGTTTTGCCGAATGTGCGGAGCATTGGGCAAAAATGAATTCATGTGAAGGCTCAACATGTATTGGAGAAAGAGATATCATCAATTTTACTTTCACTTTTTACGCATTACCGAAGCCTATAGTTATCAAGTTTATAAAGAAGAGAAGTTTTTTTGAGTTTTTTTCAAGGTGTAATACTCGCCAGCGTTTTCATAATTTGCAAAAAAGTATTGTGCAAAATGGATATTGCACCTATGATATGACTTGATTGGGTCGATACAAAACCATTCTAATGGCTGTAAGATAAACAGTAATTTGTCGGTGAGTTATAAATGGCAGTTGTGGGTTTATCCTCCGTTAATGCTAATAGATTCTTCGCTACGCTCAGAATGACGAGTTAGGGTGAAGGCGCTTCTCTCTTCCACTTGTCATCCTGAACGAAGTGAAGGATCTGGAAACGCTAAAGGATGATTTCATCACTATCTGACAGTTCGACAAATTACTGTTTAGTGAATTTGACAAAAAACAAGGAGGCTGAAAATTCAGCCTCCTTATTTTATTCCATTATGAATTCGAGCACGCCGCCCTGCATCATTTCGCTTGCTTTAAAGCGATGGTCATTGATTTTGATACCGTTGAGATATGCTTCCTTAACATAAATGTTATTTTCACCGAAATTTTTCACCTTGATCTCAAGCTTTTTACCGCTTGCAAGATGCATAACTCCGCTCTTTACATGAGGTGAACCGATGAACATCAGGTCCTGTCCCGAAATTGGGAAGATTCCCAGCATATTCCAAATATAGCAGGATGAAAGTCCACCCGAATCGTTGTTTCCGGGAAGTCCACCCTCACCTGTTGTAAACATATATTTTATGCCACCGTCGATTATGTCGCAGACCTTTTTATGCTCTCCGAGATGGATATATGAATATGGAGTTTCCATATCCGGTTCGTTATTGTATCCATCAAAATGGTGGATTCCCGTGCTTTCAATATAGTCATAGCATTCGGGTGTTTGCGGCTGAACCACTGACGGCTCGCCAAAGCCGAAGAAGGTGTCAAGAAGCTTCATCACCTTGTCTTTTCCCCCTGAAAGCTCAACTCTTTCGGGGAAATATCTTGATGGGCGGAAGGAGTAATTCCATTTGTTGCCCTCGTAATAGGGGGAAGCATCGGTGAGAAGTCCTGTTTCAAAATCAAAGACATTCTTATAATTATCCGTGAGCTTTTTGAGCCTTTCCGCAAAAGCAGTATCGCCTTTTTCCTCTGCAAGCTCTGCTGCCATAGCGCAGGCATCGGCCATATCGAGAGTGTGCGTTGCTCTTTCGCATCTTCCGTCTCGCTCATAATCCGCATACATTCCCACAAGCTCGCTCTTTACATTTTCAAGGATATAATCAGGATCAATTCCCTTGACAGAGCGACGGTAAGCATCATAGAGAATAACATCACCAAGCATTCTTGCCTGCTGTGTTTCAACATTTTTGTCGTTTTTCAGTGCAAAGCAAACAGGGATATAGCCATATGACTTACCGACCTCTTTAAGACCGCCCGCAATATGATAGCTTTCTTCATCAAAAAGTGTGAAAACAAGCGGAAGCTGAGTTTTGTAAATATCCCAAAGAGTTGCATAGTCGATGCAAACGGGATCTCCGATATTTTGCGGAACTCCGCAAACAGTCTCTCCCGTCCAGATGGAAGGCTTTATGAAGGTGTGATATAGGTTTGAATAGAAGATTTCAAGGGTTCTTTCATCTGCCTCGATTTCGATTTTTGAGAGCGCATCGTTCCATTTTTCATAGGCATCCTTTGCGGCCTCGTCAAAGGGCTTGTCCTCACTGTCAAGAAATGCTCTTGCGGCTTCAAATGAAATTGTTGAAATGGCAAGTTCGATTTCCGCTTCCTTATCTTCAAGCTCAAAAACTGCACCATAGGTGTTTTTTGCGGTACATTCGGGCTTAAGAAGGATTTCGGAGCATTCTTTATAGTCTTCCCAGAGCTTTGCACTCTTTGCGCCTTTTATACGAACGCAAAAATAGAGCTTGACCTTCTGAAAAAGTCCCGACATATGTACCTCATCCTTTGAGATGAGGTTTATTTCCGCATCTCCCACTGTGCCATGGAAAAAATCCTTCCATTTGCGCATAAGACCGTCATTTGAAAAGTCGATGGCGATTCTTCCACCGTTTTCGGGGAAGGTATAGCGATGGCGGGCGGTGTTTTTTGTAACAGTTGTCTCTGCTTTAATTTTGCCGATATTTGCGCTGTAATATCCCGGAACGGCTTTTTCCTCTACCAGCTCATGGAGAGTAGCAGAATCTTCAAGATCACCGAAAAACGGCGTTGTGAGGGCATAGTTATAAAAGAAGCCGATGCCGCCTGTGCCGCTTTGCGACAAATGAGCGATTCCTCTTATATACTTCTTGTCAAAGCACTGAACGACAGGACCGCAGGAATTGGGGTTGTTCGTTCCGTATCCCGAAGAATATCCACCGCTGTAAGCACCGCAGGAGAATTTTCCAAAGGGGAGACAGGCGGCGGGGGTTGTATTTCCGCACATTGCCTTTCTGAAAAACCATGTGGAAGCTATTCCTTCGGGCTTTGGCAGGTCGATCACACCGTTGCCCTGGAACACATTTACATATTTACAAAAATCTCTCATGCTTTTTCTCCCATAGCGTAGCCGTTATATTCATCAAGAAACGCCTCGGCATTTTTGATCATTCTGACAGCGATCCTGCTATCCTTGAATGAGAATATCATACAGATATTTCCAAAATATTTGTCGATCACCTGAACCTTAAGGCGCAGCTTTTTGTCCTCTGTCCAGATTCCGGAAGTGGCGCAGTCGTATTTGTTTCCGAGGCAGGGAACTGTTCCAACAATGTCGGAATAATTCTCCTGTGGGAACTTTGAAAATTCGTTATATCCCATGCCGAAGGGAAGCTCTTTTTCGCCTTGTGCATTCTTATAGCGCCAGACAGCTTTGCCACCCTCAAGGAATTTGAAGCGCATCCATTCGATCCCCATAGGATTATCCTGCATATTATATGTAACGCCGTCGATTTCTTTTGCAAAATCATTCTCTGTTCTGCCCTCAAGTGACATAAGCTTTCTTGAAGAAATATATTCTTCAAGCTCATTAAGAGCCTTGGAGTCCTCGGGGAGAGGCTTATCCGATACCGAGCGCACGAAATCGAAGCAGAATTTATGGAAGATAATTGGTCTGGAAATTGCGCTGCCTTGGTTATCAGAATTTATTATCATTATGATATCGGTCTTGGGATCGTATATAGCAAACTGGTCACCCATTCCGTTGAACATAAATCCGCCGTTGTGGCATCCCCAGATCTGGAAGCCGTAGCCGCAATGATTATAAGCTGTCGCACCGTACTCATCATTATCAACAAGCGGGGAGACTGCTTCTTCCATAAATTCACGGCTGATATACTGAACTCCGTCCCATTCTCCTCTGTTTGCAACGAAACGAGCAAATGTGAGAAGATCTCTTGGGGTACAGAGAATCGCAGAGTCACTCCATGAATATCCTCCGGGGCATTTGAGGCAATAAGCCTCATCGCTGAAGCCGATTTTTGAGAGGACTTTTTCCTTCAAATATTCAAGGAAAGGCTTGCCTGTTACCTTTTCAACGATAGTTCCGAGCATGAATGAGCCTTGGCTGTCGTATTCATAGAGCGTTCCCGGTATTTTTCCGTTTTTCTGCTTGAAATGAGCTTCCTCTCGTCTGTCAAGTCCTGCTGTGAACCAATAGCATTCTTCGGTTCTTGTTGTTGACATGGTCAGCATATCACGCAGAGTCGTTTCTCTTAGATTATCGTTCCAATATTCGTTTTCGTACTCCGGAAAGTATTTTACAAGCTTATCGTCGATTGAAAGAAGTCCATCGTCCTGTGCAAGTCCGACGGAAACTGCCATAAAGCTCTTTGTTACAGAATAAAGTCTATGGAGAAAATCACGGTGGAATGGTGCATAATATACCTCTGTGAATATCTCTCTGCCCTTTGCAAGAATTATATCGTGTGTTGAAAGCTGATATTCGTCATATGTTTTGATGAGGTCAAGTACCGCCTTTGATGAAACCCCGACACTTTCGGGAGTGCATTTTTCAAAACCAAACATTTTAACTACCTGTTACCTTTTCTGAAGATTATTTTTTGATATGTTTAAAAAATTTCTTTTGCCAGCTTTTCTGCGTTCTCATTACTGCCCACAAAGGAAACAGAGCTTTTGCCCTCATTCTTTATAGCGCTCAGCGCTTCTGCGATCTCTTCGTCGCTCTCTGCGGCATATTCGCCCTCGAGCATCAGCTTTGGCTCGTTTCCCGCTGCAAAGAGAAGTCCGTCCTCTTGCAGAGAATAAAGCCTTTCATATGTGTCCGAAACATCCTCACTGTCATATTTTGCAAGCTCATAGCGGAGGGATGTGGGGCAAACGGGAGAAAGAGGTGCTGTGAGCGCACCCATCATTTTATTTGCAAGTGCTGTAAGCGGAATAAAAGCGCCGCTTGCGCTGTCAAATGCGATTTTTTTGCCTGAAGCTTTAAATAAATGTACCAATTTGTATAGTCCTTTCGATTTTTATTTTTTTCGCCTGAATTTTTCGGCTCTTTTTTTATGATTTGATTTTCTTCTTTTTGGAAGTATAATGGGAAAAACTATTCCCAGTGCCGAGAAAGCAAGGCAGATAAGCATATATATTCCCGCTCCCCCTACGCTTTCGTTCCCCATCATAGGAAGCTTTATTGCGGAAAAGAGAAGAAATGCGGCGGCAGTATATATAAGCCCCGAAAGAAGCCTTGAATCACCACCGGTCTTTGATACCGCAATACCTCCCGCAAAAATGCTGATATAAAGCGAAGCAATGCCAAAAGGAAATGTAAAAGCTGCGGGGTCTGCCATCGAATATGCAATGGCAGATGAGCAGAGCATTGTGAAAAGTGCAACCGCTATCATGATTCCGATTCCAATGAGCGCAGAGCGGAAAAGCCGTGAAAAAGCGAAAGCTTCTCTTGCTTTCTTACCTTCTTTTGTACTATTTTTCATAAAAACGCCTCCGAAATATAATCTTACTAAATTATAATGCTTCGGCGGCGTTTTTTATGACATTCAATTATTTTTGTGCATCCTCGGCTTTAACGTCAACATTTCTTACAGCGCTCTTCAGAATGCGGATCTTTGTTCTGTCGTGACCCGTTTCGATCATGCAGGTCTCTTCTTTGATACTGATGATCTTTCCGATGATTCCTCCGATAGTTGTGATCTCATCGCCAACCTGAAGTGCATTGCGCATAGCCTGAGTTTCCTTCTCCTGCTTTTTCTGGGGACGGATCATAAAGAAATAGAGAATGGCAAGCATTGCCACGATCATTATGATAGACATCCAAGAACCTGCAGGATTTCCTGCATTTGCGCCGCCTGCTGCGGTAGCGTCAAGTAATCTTGTAAGCATTTTTTGTACCTCCAAATTGATATTGCATCTATTCTATCATATTTTTTCCATATTTGCAACAGTTTTTTCAAATTATTACAAAAAATAAAAACTATTGAAATATATTGGATTTTGTGGTACAATATAATAAATATACTTTTTGGAGCGGAAAAATATGGCAAGATCTCTTTATCTCGAATGCGGAAAGATAATAAATACACATGGTGTTAAGGGGGCGGTGAAGGTTGAGAACCGCTGTGACACACCAAAGGTGCTGTCCTCACTCAAAAGGATCTATTTTGAGAAGAATGGTGCATATAGCGAAAAAAAGGTGATTCACGCTTCGGTTTTTAAGGAGTTCGTTATAATGGAGCTTGAAGGAGTTTGCGATTTTGATTCCGCTTTACTTCTGAAAAACACTCTGATCTATGCTTCCCGTGAGGATATTCCTCTTGCGGAGGGGGCATATTTTCTTGCCGACCTTGAGGGACTTCCCGTTGTGGATTTTGAAAGCGGTAAGAATTACGGAGCTCTCCGCGAGGTTATAAACCGTGGAGCTTCCGATATCTATGTTATAGATACTCCTGACGGAGAGAGGATGATGCCCGCCGTTGCCGAATTTGTCAAGAAGATTGATATAGAAACGGCTGTTTATGTCAGTCCCATTCCCGGAATGCTGGAGGATTGATTTTATGAGATTTGATATAATGACGCTCTTTCCCGAGCTTGTTTCGAGCGTTCTCGGGGAGAGCATAATAGGCAGGGCGCAAAAAAGCGGAGCTATAGAGGTCAAGGCTCACAATATAAGAGATTATTCCGAGGACAAGCACAGAAGAGTTGACGATACTCCTTACGGTGGCGGAATGGGAATGCTCATGGCGGCACCGCCCATTTATAATTGCTATGAGGCGATCATGAATGAAATCGGCGGATGTGAGAATAAAAGAGTTATCTTTATGTCGCCAAAGGGCAGGATACTTGATCAGAAAAAGGCAGAGGAGCTATCAAAATTTGATGAGCTTATTATCCTCTGCGGTCACTATGAAGGCGTTGATCAGCGAATTATCGACGAAATCGTGGATGAGGAGATATCAATCGGAAATTTTGTCCTTACGGGTGGGGAGATACCCGCCTGCATCCTTGTTGATGCGGTGTCAAGACTTGTTCCGGGGGTTCTTTCGGCCGATGAGTGCTTTGAGAGCGAGAGCATTGCCTGCGGAATGCTGGAATATCCCCAATATACAAGACCTTATGAATTTCACGGAGTTAAGGTTCCTGATGTGCTGATATCGGGACATCATGCAAATATTGAAAAATGGCGCTATGAAAGGGCACTTGAAATGACCATGAAAATGCGCCCAGATCTTCTTTCGGGGGAGGGAGATAATTGAGATTTAAGGATAGCAAAACTGCATCTTTTTTTGAAAACAGCGCAATAATGCGTTTTTCAAAAAAATGCTATGATTCGATGTTTCGGGGCTTTTTTGGCTCGATAATAACCGGTTATTCATCGGCTGAAGAGAATTTTGAAAAGGGATTTTTCTGCGGAGCTTCGGAAGGCTCTTCTTGGGAAAACAGCTTTTTTTCAAGGATCAGAAGAAGGATAATAGTCTCCTATGAGAACAGCGGAATAATCGGCGCTATGCAGAAAGCGAAAGATTGGCTTCTTTCCGCTCCGCTTCGTTTTTACGGTTTTTTCTTTGCATATTTCGGAATATGCGTTCTTCTTGCAAATCTAATAAAGCGATTTGCTTTTTCGGGCTATGATACGAGCTTTCTCGGGTGGATCGTCGGAGCGTTTTTTGCTTTTGCAGCATTTCCAATGCTGTTTTCGGGAAAGAATCTTGCGCAGGCGATCGGAAAAAGTCTTGTTTTTTCAACCATAGTCTTTGATTTCTTAGGCTTTTCCGAGGTGAAGCTGAAAAAATATTATGATATAAAGGATATATCGAGAAGATATTTTATATCTGCTTTGCTTGGTGCAGTTCTGGGATGCCTTTCGTTTTTTGTTTCACCTGTGCTTCTTGCCATTGGTGCGATCGGTGCGGTCTGGGTCATTCTTGTTTATTGCAATCCCGAGATCGGTGTGCTTTCCGCGGTTTTTATTGCACCGTTTCTAACCTTTATCGGCTCGCCCTCGATAATTCTTGCGGCAATCGTTCTTTTCACATTTTTATGTATGTGCATAAAGGCGTTTTTCGGCAAGATAATAATCAAAATTGAACTTTCCGATGCCTTTGTGGGGATTTTTATGCTGACAATGCTTGCGGGAGGTATCATCTCCATCGGAGGCACTGCCGCTTTTAAGGAATCGGCAATTTATGTCAGCTTTATGCTGATATATTTTATGATCGTGAACCTTATCTGCACTCGTGATTGGCTGAGGAGACTTTCGATCGCTTTCGTTACATCGGGTACTCTTACCGCTCTTTACGGTCTCTATCAAAAGATAAGCGGAAATATGGAAATGGGAACGATGGATAAGGATGTTTTCGGAGATCTTGGTGGAAGAGTTACCTCTACCTTTGAAAATTCCAATATGCTCGGAGTTTTCATAATCATGGTATTTCCATTTGCGCTTTCATATGTTTTCAGTTCAAAAAGGTTTTATCTGAAGCTTGCGTCGCTTGCAAGCTGCGGTATTCTCGGTGTTTGCCTCATCTATACTTGGTCCAGAGGAGCATGGCTCGGTCTTATTCTTGCTTGCTTTGTTTTTGTACTGCTTTACGGACATTATATCATTCCTCTGCTCGTTCCTGCAGGTGCTCTCGGTATAACTCTTTTTTGGAACAAGCTCGGAGGAAACGGACTTTTCGGGAATCTTGTTTCAAGATTTTCGAGCATTGTAACAATGTCTGACACATCTTCTGTTTACAGGCTGGGGATCTGGCGAGGTTCGCTTAAGGTGGCATCTGAAAATTGGTTTACCGGTATAGGAGTCGGTCCCGAGGCGTTCAGAAGTGTATATATAAAATTTGCTGAGTCGGGGATAGAAACGGCTGTTCACAGTCATAATTTGTTTCTTCAGGTTTTCATTGAACATGGTGCCATTGGATTTGCGGTCTTTATCATTGCGCTTGCCCTTTGCATCGGAAGCGGACTTTCGCTTGTGAGAAGGAGCACTGCCGTGTCATCATCCGAAAAGGCGATAACGGTTGCGGCGATAAGCGGGCTTTGTGCGGCACTTCTTCAGGGAATGACAGATTTTATTTGGTTTAATTACAGAATTTTCTTTTTCTTCTGGGTCGTTGTTGCATTCATATCCGCATCTGCCCGAATTGGTATGAAGAAGATAAAGATAAAAAGCGATTTTTAAGGAGGATAAATGAATGGCAGTAAATTTTAAGCTGAAGAAGAGACGCTGGAACGGAATGGATCTTTTCTTTGTACTGATGGCTGCGCTTGTGATAGTGGCGGTCGTGTTCGTTCTTGGAAATATGGATAAGGGCAATAAAGAGCAGAGTGCAGAAAGAATTAACATAGAATATACCGTTGAATTCAGACAGGTGAACAATATTGCTCTCGGAAAGATAAGAGAGGGTGATACGGTTCGTGATCCCGATAATAAGAGAAATATCGGAACGGTTATTTCGGTTCAGAGCGCTCCATATTCAAAGATCGCTTATAACAGCACCGACGGAAGCGTATATATGGCGGAAAATCCGGATTTTTCGGATTTACTTATAACCATAAGAGCCGAGGCAACCCATTCCGACATGGGTTATTATGTTAATGATGCAAGATTCCTTGTCGGTAAGCCAACAAATATCTGGTCGCAGGGCTTTGCAGGCTCCGGATATTGCATAAGCATAAGAGAGATTGACTAAGGAGAGGGAAAAATGGAGAATAATAAAAAGCGTTTTGGTGCATTGGATTTTGTGATCCTTGTGGTTTTGATTTTATGCGCTGCTGTTTTTGCCCTGAGACTTGGGTATAAGGAGCAGATAAGCGGAGAAGAGCTTACGGCAAAATATGCGATTTCCTTTTGCGTAGATGATGTGAGATATACGACCGCCGATGCTTTTGTTAAGGGCGATAGAGTATATGTGGCAACGGACGATACCTATATCGGTGTTTTTGAAAGACTCGATTCAAATAATCCGGCGGCATATTTTGATGAAAACAGCAATACCAAGGTTTATTATCCCGAGGGAACGAGGGTTGATCTCACGGGAACTATAATTTCCGAGGGTGTTATGAATGATGACGGCTATTTTGCAGGAGGCAGTTATTTCCTGGCTCCCGGTAAAAAAATAACGATCTATACGGGTCATGTTTTTGTTGATATCGTGCTCACAGATATCTATGAATATGCCCAATAAACTGCATTTTTTTGCAAAAATGTAACTTTTGTATGATAAAATGGCGTTTTTTGCAAAAATGTTTATCGAAAATGCCCGAAAATTTTTGTTGATTTTATGAGAAAAATTTGATATACTATTATTAGGAAAGATATATGTGTAAAATCAATGCGTTTGGAGAGTAGAATATATGATAACTCGTGAAGTTAAAATCATCAATAGCGTTGGTCTTCATGCAAGACCCGCAACATTTTTTATTCAGAAAGCTCAGAGCTATAAGTCCTCTATATGGGTAGAAAAGGATGACCGCAGAATAAATGCAAAGAGCCTTCTCGGTATTCTTGCTCTTGGAATTTCCAAGGGAATGTCTATTAATCTCATAGCTGACGGTCCCGACGAGGCCGAGGCACTTGACGGACTTGCCGAGCTTATCAATACCGGCTTTGCCGAATAAGTTTTATGCACGGTGGTGGTGATGCTTCTGCATGACCACCTTTTTGTTTACTGAAAGGGGGATTATTTTGGAAAGCAGACTTGAAACACTTCTTGAAAAAGCGAATACTCTCCCTTTGTCTCCCGGAGTCTATATAATGAAGGACAAAGCGGGAAAGGTCATCTATGTGGGAAAATCAAAAAAGCTCAGAAACAGAGTTTCCCAATATTTTCAGAATAGCGAAAAAAATCTGAAAACAATGAAGATGGTCTCTCTTGTCCATGATTTTGATTATTTTCTTTGTGATACGGAAATCGAGGCGCTGACACTCGAAAACCGAATGATAAAGCAGTATAGCCCAAAATACAATATAAAGCTGAAGGATTCAAAAAGCTATCCCTATATCAAGGTTACGGGAGGAGAATATCCTCAGATAGTTTATACGAGAAAAAGGACAGCCGAGAGGGGCGCAAGATATTTTGGCCCTTATTCGGGAACGGGAACTGTTTTTTCTGTGATAAATCTTCTTCAGAAAAGCCTCGGAATACCATCCTGCAAGAGAAGCTTTCCAAGGGATATCGGAAAGGAGCGTCCCTGTCTTTATTACCAAATGGGGCAATGTCTCGGAGTTTGTACGGGAAAGGTAAGTCCCGATGAATATGCAGAAACCGTCAAATGTGCAGTTAATATTTTGCGAGGAAATACCTCTGCCGCAAAAAAAGAGCTTGGTGAGCAGATGATGCGCTATGCGGAGGAGGAAAAATTTGAGGTTGCGGCAAGATGCCGTGATGCGATATCCGCTCTTGAGAGTCTCAGCGAGAAGCAAAAGGTCGTTGCATCTCCCGATGCGGATAAGGATGTTTTCGCACTTTATTCTGATGAAAGCTGTTCTGTTATATCCGTGTTCAATATCAGAGAGGGAGCAGTTACCGATAAGAATGAGTTTTATTTCGGTGCTGATAAAATTGCGGATGAGGAGGCAATGCCGTCTTTTATCGGTGATTACTATTTAAAAAGGGAGTATATTCCCCATGAGGTCCTTCTTGATTTTGCAATAGATGAGGAGGAGGCGGAAATGCTTACCGAATATCTTGGCAAAATGGCGGGAAGAAAGGTTGATATAAGAACGCCCGAGAGGGGCGATATGAGAACGCTTTGCCGCATGGTTTATGCAAATGCAAAGGATAAGGCAAAGCTATATAAGATAAATGCGGAAAAGGACGAGAGCTCGCTGGTGCTTCTGGCTTCGCTTCTTTCTCTTGAGGTTCTGCCCGAGAGGATAGAGGCATACGATATATCAAATATCGGATCGGAGCATAAAACCTGCGGAATGGTGGTTGCAAAGGAAGGCAAGCTTCGCCGTTCTGATTACCGCAGCTTTACCATAAAGACCGTTGAGGGGATCGACGATTATGCAAGTATGCGAGAGGCGATAAAGCGTAGGCTTGAGCATCTTTCGGACGAGAGCGGTTCCTTTTCCGAATATCCCGATCTTATTCTTCTTGATGGTGGAAAGGGTCATGTTTCGACTGTCAGAGCCTTGATGCGTGAAATGGGAGTTGAAATACCCACCTTTGGAATGGTCAAGGATGATTTTCATAAAACAAGAGCACTTTGCGATGAGGAAAGAGAGATCAGCATCGCAAGGGAACAGTCTGTATTCTCGCTTATTTACAGAATACAGGAGGAGGTCCATAGATACAGCGTTTCGAGAATGGACACAGCAAAGCGCAAAACTCTCACGACCTCGTCTCTTGAAAAAATCGACGGAATCGGAAAGGCGAAGGCAAAGGCACTCCTAACCTATTTCGGAGGACTTTCAAAGGTCAGAGAGGCAACAAAAGAAGATCTTTGCGCTGTTGGCGGCATCGGAGAAAAGGATGCCGAAAATATATATAGGTATTTTCACGGAGATGAAAGCTGATTTTTTGAGGTGAATGATATGATGAGAATTATAACGGGAAAGGCAAAGGGAATAAGGCTTGCTACGCTTGCAGGCGAAGCAACCCGTCCCACCTCCGAGAGAACGAAAGAGGCAGTCTTTTCAATGCTTCAATTTGATATTGAGGGCAGGCGTGTGCTTGACCTTTTTGCAGGCTCGGGTCAGATGGGACTTGAAGCACTCAGCCGAGGCGCACAGAGTGCCACTTTTGTGGATCATGCAAAGGCGGCGATCTCGGTTATAAAGCAGAATATAGAAAAAACAAGGCTTGAGGGTGCAAATGTCGTTTGCGCCGATTCTCTTGAATATCTTCGCACCGAGGGCAGAAAGAGAAATGAGAGCGCAAAATTCGATATCGTATTTCTCGATCCACCCTATGCAGACAAAATAATTCCCCATGCTCTTGAGCTTCTTCTTTCAGGCAGACTTATAAAGCGCACATCTCTTATCGTTTGCGAAAGTGCGTCAAGCGATGATGTTTTCTGTGGAAAAAGTGAGCTTGAGGCTCGCTTTGAGGTGCTTCGCTCAATGAAGCACGGGATTGCATATGTAAATCTTATAACGCCCAAAAAAGGCGATGGAGAAGAGAATGATGGATAATAAAAAAAGTCACATCGCCATCGTTCCCGGCAGCTTTGACCCGATAACGGTCGGGCACATTGACATCCTTCGCCGCACGGCTGCTCTTTATGATAAGGTCTATCTTGCGCTTCTTGTAAATCCCGAAAAAAAGTATCTTTTCGATACCGAGACGAGAATAGAAATCGCAAAGCTTGCCTGCTCCGATATCCCAAATGTCGAGGTTGTATATAGCGACGGAATGCTTTATTCTCTTGCAAGAGAGCTTGGCTGTTCTGCCATAGTGAAGGGCATTAGAAACGAAACAGATTTTGCCTATGAAATGAAAATGGCACTCTATAACAGAGAGCTTGCTCCCGAAATCGAGACGCTTTTTCTTCCGTGCAATGAAAAAAATGCAGATATCAGCTCAACTCTTGTCCGTTCGCTTATTTCGGAGGGAAAAGAGGATGAAGCTACAAAATTATTGCCCCGTGGAGCGATAGATATAATAAAAAAACGAGGTTTTGGCTTTAAATGATACCGGTCAGAATGAATGCGGGAAGAGGAAAGCTTCTCGCCCTTAAGACAGATAAATTTAAAATTGAGCTTTTGACACTCAGTATGACATTTCCCGTGTCCCCACGGAAAAGAAGTCTTTGCTCTCTGCTTTTCAGCACCCTGAAGCGAGGTTGCGTGCCATATCCCGATATTGCGTCTCTCAGCCGCAGACTGGATGATCTTTATGATGCAAATATAACCACAATGCTGAATCCCATCGGTGACAGCATTTCTGCGGGATTTTTCTGTGAATGTCTTGCAAAGGAATGTGCAAGGGGTGATGAGGATCTGCTGGGCGGAACTCTCGACACGCTTCATAAAATGCTCTATGAGCCTCTGCTTGACGGAAACGGAAGCTTCAGAGAAAAGACGGTGGAGATCGAAAAAAAGAATCTCTGCGACAGTGTCAGAGCATCGGAAAATGACCCCAAATACCGTGCGGCTATGCTTTGCCGAGAGGTGATGTTCAGAGGTGAAGTGAGCGGACTTCCTCAGCATGAGAGTGTTGAGCGGATAATGGAGATAACGCCCCGTGATATCTCGGAATTTTACCGTGAGTATCTGAATATATCCGAGCCGCTTTTTGTTTATGTCGGAAGCCGTGATGCAGATGAAGTCAAGTCTCTTATTGAAGAATATTTTCCGGAGCTTGGCGGTGCGTCACTTGAATTCATAAGACCCGAGATCAAAAAAGCTCCTGCCGAAATGCGTCAGGTGGAGGAGGAGATGGCGGTTCTTCAAGGCAAGCTTACTATGGGATTCCGTGCCGATATCGGCGCAAATGATCCGGATAGGTATGCCACGATGCTTCTGAATGAGATTTTCGGAGGCTCACCTGCCTCAAAGCTTTTCAAAAATGTGAGAGAAAAGCAGAGCCTTTGCTATTCCTGCTCCTCAATATATAACTATAATAAGGGCGCAATTTTTGTTCAGTCGGGAATCAGTAATGAGAATAAGGTAAGAGTAATTGGCGAGATAGCTTCACAATTTGATGATATCAAAAATGGCAATATATCGGAATATGAGCTGATGTGTGCCAAGCGTTCAATTGAAAACTCAGTAAGGCAGTCTCTCGATTCCCCTTATTCCATTGAGCATTTTTACAGAGCAAGGATCATTTCGGGAATCAATGAGACACAAGATGATATCATTTCTGCCCTTGAAAATATTGAGAAAAATGATGTTGCAAGAGCGGCAAGCCGTTTTGGTGCTGATACCTGTGCATTTATAAGAGGAACTCTTGCAGGCGGCGGAGAATATGACGAGGAGAGCGAATATGACGAATAATGAGATAAAAACCGTGAAAAGCTCGCTTCTCGGTGAGGAATATCAGCATATAAAACACAAAAGCGGACTTGATATTTATGTTTATCCCAAAAATTTCAGCACTACATATGCTGTTTTCGGTACTCACTATGGCTCAATCGACAATTGCTTTAAGCTTGAGGGGGACGATGAATATACCACGGTCCCCGGCGGAATTGCCCATTTTCTTGAGCATAAAATGTTCACAAATGAGGACGGAAGCGATTCCTTTGAGAGATTTTCCGAGCTTGGAGCTGATGCAAATGCTTATACCTCATATGATAAGACGATCTTCCTTTTCAGCTGTACCTCAAATTTCAGAGAGTGCCTTTCCGAGCTTCTCAGCTTTGTAACTCATCCTTATTTTACAAAGGAATCTGTGGCAAAGGAGCAGGGAATAATCGGTGAGGAGATCGGAATGTATGACGATATGCCAAATAACCGTTCATATTACGGAATGCTTGAGGGACTTTACTGCGAGCATGATATAAAAAATAATATCTGCGGAACGGTGCAGAGTATTTCACGCATAACACCCGAGCTTCTTTATCGTTGTCATGAAGTTTTTTATAATCTCTCAAATATGGCACTTGTTGTCTGCGGAAACACCACAGCGGATGAGGTGATCTCTGTTGCCGATGAACAGCTTTCGTATAAAGCTCCCGTAAAAATCATTAAAAAGAGAACAGATGAGCCGAGCTTTGTTGCTTCTTCCCGAAAGGAGAGAAAAATGCAGCTCGCAAAGCCGATATTCGATATCGGAATAAAGGACACCTGTGTTCCCGCAGAGCCAATAATGCGTGAAAGACGGGAAATTGCAATGTCAATTGTCCTCGATCTGATCTTTTCTCAGACGGGTGAGCTTTTCAGTGAGCTTTACGAGAGCGGAATGATATCATCCTTGCTCCATTGTTCATATACAGTATCGGAGGGATTCGGGTTCTGTGCTGTTACGGGCGAGGCTGATGACCCGGACAAGGTTTACGAAAGAATAAAGGAATATATTATAGAAAAAAGGAAAGAGGGCTTTTCCGAGGAGGATTTTGAGAGATGCCGCAAGGTTTTCTATGCCTCATTCGTGAGAGGTCTTGACTCTGCCGAGGATATTGCCGAGGATCTGATCGAGCATATTTTTGACGGATATGATTATTTCGGATATGCGGATATAATAAACGAAATAAGCCTTCGTGAGGTCATGGAAATATTCCGTTCCTCATTTTCCGAGGATTGCTTCACTCTTTCGGCAGTTTTCCCATTTGATGATAAAAAGGAGGAATAATAAGGATGACACAGGTCGCTTTTCCCGGACTTGGGATAGATATGTTCAGCATCGACCCCGTGGCAATAAGACTATTCGGTCTTGAGATAAGATGGTATGGACTTATCATCGTAACCGGAATAATCTTAGCATTTGCCTATGCCTGCTATAGAAGTGCAAAAGAGGGATTCACAAAGGATGATATGCTTGACCTCTTTATCTATACCGTGCTTTGCGGTGTCGTTGGCGCAAGGCTCTATTATGTGCTTACGAGCCTTGAAAGATATGACAGCTTCTGGCAGTTTTTTGAGATATGGAACGGCGGAATCGGTATATATGGTGGAATAATCGGCGGATGCCTTGGCATTCTTGCAGTTTGCAAGGTAAAGAAAAAAAGCTTTATCAGGGCATTTGATATGGCTGCGCCTGCGGTCATGATAGGTCAGCTCGTCGGAAGATGGGGAAATTTCTGCAACGGTGAGGCATATGGAGATATTTCAAAATTTGAATTTTTCGGAAAGGTTTTTGAAACACCAAATGCTTCCGAGCTGCCTTGGATCATGCAGGTTAATTCCTATGCCAGCGGATATGAGACGGTTCTTGCACACCCCACATTTCTTTATGAATCGCTTTGGAATCTTATCGGATTTTTGATTATCAATGCGGTATATAAGAAAAAGAAATTTAACGGTCAGATATGCCTTATGTATTTTGCATGGTACGGCTTTGGCAGAATGTTTATAGAGGGACTTCGTGCCGACAGCCTTTATGTGGGAAACATAAAAATTTCGCAGCTTATAGGCTTGCTTTGCGCTGTGCTTTGCAGTGCAGCAATAGTATTTATTCTGATCAAAAAGAAAAAGGAGATAAAAAATGGCTAAAATTATTGACGGAAAGGCAATATCTGCCGCTATAAGAGAAGAAATCAGCACCGAGGTCAAGGATTTTGAAGCGAAAAACGGCTTCAAACCCGGACTTGCAGTTATCATTGTCGGTGAAAACCCCGCATCAAAGGTTTATGTGAGAAACAAGAAGCTTGCCTGTGAGCAGGTTGGATTTAATTCGGAGGTCATCGAGATGCCCGAGGAGACAAGTGAGAGCGAGCTTCTTTCGGTTATAGAGCGTCTTAATAATGATAAGGATACTCACGGAATCCTTGTTCAGCTTCCTCTTCCGAAGCATATAAATGAGGAATCTGTGCTTCTTAAGATCAACCCCGCAAAGGATGTTGATGCTTTCCATCCGTTCAATGTGGGAAAGATCATGACGGGCAATTTTGATCTTGCCCCCTGTACTCCCGCGGGTGTTATGGAGCTTATCAGAAGAAGCGGAATTGAGATAAAGGGCAAGGAATGCGTTATCGTGGGAAGAAGTAACATTGTGGGCAAGCCTCAGGCTATGCTGATGCTTCAGGCTGATGCAACTGTTACCATTTGCCACTCAAGAACAAAGGATCTTGCTGCCGCTTGCCGCCGTGCGGACATTCTTGTTGCCGCCATCGGTAAGCCTAATTTCTTCACTGCTGATATGGTGAAGGATGGTGCCGTTGTGATTGATGTTGGAATCAATCGAGGCGAGGACGGAAAGCTTTGCGGAGATGTTAATTTTGCAGAAGTTGAGCCAAAGGCATCATATATCACTCCCGTTCCCGGTGGCGTTGGACCTATGACTATTACAATGCTCCTTAAAAATACTCTCAACGCTGCAAAGGCAAGTCTTAAATAAATAATAGCCGAATCAAGAAAACTCTTGGTTCGGCTATTGCTTTTTGATAAACAGTAATTTAGCGGTGAGTGAAAACGAAATTTGTAGGGGCGATCATTGATCGCCCGAAAAAACAAACGGCGCAAAATAACGATATTTTGAGCTGTTTATGAGACGGGCGATCAATGATCGCCCCTACGGATTACGGCTTCGACTGTTCGCTAAATTACTGTTTATATAATCCATACAAAAAGATCCGAAAAAGCGTCAAAAAATGCCAAATTATATTGACATTGCTTTTTATACATGGTATAATAGTTGCAGACGCAACCGTTGCGCCTGCAACTATTATATTCGGAGGTAAAAATGCCATCTATTTCAAGGTGTATTAATATTCTCAGCCGAGCTTCGGGGATGTTCAGAAGCGCAAATATGAAGAATCAGGAGCTTCGTCCGTATCTTCAAAGCTATATTTTGGTGCTGACAAGATGCCCGGGACTTTCTCAGGAGCAGATCGCAAGAAGGCTTTGCGTTGATAAAAGCAGTGTCACAAGAGCACTTGCCGCCCTTGAAAAGCTTGAATATGTCAAAAGGGTAAGGGATGAGGAGGACAAACGAATTACCCTCGTTTATCCCACCAAAAAGGCGATCGAGATCCGTGAAGAGATAAAAAATGCTTATAGAGAATGGAACGCCTATATAAATCAGAGCTTCACCGAGGAGGAAGCTGCGGAATTTATTCGACTTCTTGAAAAAGCGGCGAAGCACGCAGCAGATTATGCCGAAACAGAGCTTGACGGTGTTGATTTTTCGGAAACGGAGGAAAATGAAAAATGAAGCTTATAGCAAAATATCTTCGAAAATTCATCGGAACGATGCTCCTCGGACTTTCAATTAAGATCGTAGGAACGCTGATGGATCTTGTTTTGCCATATATCCTTGCCCATATTGTGGACGATGTTGTTCCGAAGGGAGACAGAAACGCAATATTCCTCTGGGGAGGATTTATGATAGTCTGCTCTGTTATCGCTCTTGTCGGTAATATCATTGCGAACAGAATGTCGGCAGCGGTTGCAAGAGACACAACAAAAGCTATTCGTCATGATCTTTTCAAGAAGGTCATGTATCTTTCCTCAGAGCGGCTTGACAAGCTTACGATCCCCAGTCTTGAATCAAGACTTACCTCGGATACCTTTCAGATCCACAGAGTTGTTGGAATGATGCAGAGAATAGGCGTTCGTGCCCCCATACTTCTCATTGGCGGAATTTTTCTGACATTTTTCCTTGATCCTGTGCTTACTCTTGTTATGGTGGCAACTCTCCCCTTTATCGGAATAACTGTTTTTTTGGTTTCAAAAAAGGGTATCCCAATGTTCACCGAGGTTCAGAAGGGCGTTGACAGCATGACGAGAGTTGTGAGAGAAAACGCACAGGGCGTAAGGGTCGTGAAGGCTCTTTCCAAAACGGATTACGAGCGCAGACATTTTGACGCGGCAAACCGTGATCTTGTTCGGCTTGAAAAAAAGGCAAGCCTCACAATGGCTCTTACAAATCCCATGATGACGCTGTTCCTCAATATCGGTCTTGCGGCGGTCATTCTTATCGGTGCTTACAGAGTGCGTGGCGGCGTCAGTGAGCCGGGCGTTATCATTGCATTTATGTCCTATTTTACCATCGTTACCAATGCAATGCTGACTATCACAAGAATTTTCACAATGATGTCCCGAGGAACTGCATCTGCCAACAGAATAGCAGAGGTACTTGACCTTGAGCCGGATCTTCCCGTGATGAATGACCTTGAAGCTTCTCCCTGTGACGGATATCTTGTTTTCGAGAATGTAGATTTCTCATATAACAAGGTCAAAAATAACCTTACAAATATTGATTTTTCTCTCCCACGAGGGGGAACACTCGGTATTATCGGATCAACGGGAAGCGGAAAATCGACCCTCATTCAGCTCATCATGCGTTATTACGATCCCGACAGTGGCAGAATATTTATAGACGGCAAGGATATTCGCTCATATGAGCCCTCCGAGCTTCATTCGAGAATAGGAATCGTAAGACAAAACGACTTTCTCTATAACGATACCATCGAGGAGAATATTCGTTTCGGCAGAGATATATCAACTGAGGAAATAATTAAGGCTGCAAAGATCGCCCAGGCAGACGGATTCATCACAGAGAAGGAGGAAGGCTATTCCCATATGCTCACCGCCAAGGGAACAAATGTTTCGGGCGGACAGAAGCAAAGAATTCTCATTGCAAGAGCTCTTGCATCCTCTCCCTCTCTTCTCATTCTTGACGATTCTTCCTCTGCTCTCGATTATAAGACAGATGCCACTCTCAGAGGTGCCATCAGAGAGAATTATTCCGAGACTACCACTGTTATTGTGGCACAAAGAGTAAGCTCAATTATGAATGCAGACCTTATCCTCGTGCTTGAGGGCGGAAAAATCATCGCTTCAGGTAAGCACGAGGAGCTTATGGAAGGCTGCGAGGTATATCGTGAGATCAGTGATTCACAGCTGGGAGGTGCTATTCTTGACTAATAATGCAGTTATGAATGATATGAATAAGAAGCAAGAAAGCGCAAAGAAAAAAAGAATGCTTGTGCGGATGTTTTCCTATGTTTTCCGCTATAAGTGGCTTGCTTTTTCCGCTTTTGCGGTTATGCTCATCTCAAATATACTTGCGCTCTGGGGGCCAAGCCTTTCGGGAAGAGCAATAAACGCAATCGAGGCAGAAAGCGGAGTTGATATTCCCAAGGTGCTGTATTTTTGCATTATGATGATAATCGCATATACCTGCTCGGCTCTTTTATCCTATCTCAATTCGATAATCATGATAACTCTAAGCCAGAAGATCACATACACAATGCGAAAAGAGATATTTGAGCATCTGACAACTCTGCCGGTTTCATATTTTGATACCACCGCAACAGGCGATATTATAAGCCATATTTCATATGATGTTGATACGGTAAACACATCACTCTCAACAGACCTTCTTCAGATGGGGGCGGGAATTGTTACGGTTGTCGGCTCTCTTATAATGATGCTGACCATTTCACCGATCATGGTGACGGTTTTCCTCTTCACCATACCGTTTTCTATCCTTTTCACAAGGTATAAGACCAAGAAGATCCAGCCGTATTTCAAGGCAAGATCGGGTAAGATCGGTGAGCTTAACGGCTATGCGGAGGAGATGCTCTCGGGACAGAAGACCATAAGGGCATACAGCCGTGAGGATGTGATAATTTCACGCTTTGATGATAGAAACGAGATAACAACAAAGGCATATTACGATGCGGAATACCATGGATGCGTTATTGGTCCTTTTATGAACTTTGTTAATAATGTTTCTCTCTCTCTTATATCTGTTCTTGGCGGTGTTCTTTATCTCTATTCGATAACGGCGATAAATCCCGTTTCATTTCTTGTGATAGACCTTGGAAATGTTGCTTCATTTATTCAGTATTCAAGAAAATTCGCAGGACCTATCAACGAATTTGGTAATATTCTGAATGAAATTCAGTCCGCAATGGCGGCTGCGGAGCGAGTTTTCAGGATAATCGACACGCCTTCCGAGAGTGCGGATGCGGACGATGCTGTTGTCCTTTCAAGTGTTGAGGGCGATGTTAAGCTGGAAAATGTAAAATTCGGCTATGATGATACCCGTGAGATACTTCATGATCTTTCGTTCCATGCAAAGCCCGGCTCGCTTGTTGCAATAGTAGGACCTACCGGTGCGGGAAAAACTACCATCATCAATCTTCTTATGAGGTTTTATGATGTTTGCGGAGGAACGGTCAGCGTTGATGGGAACAAGATCGAAAATGTCACAAGAGAGAGCCTCAGAGGGGCATATACCATGGTTCTCCAGGACACATGGCTCTTCCACGGAACGATCTTCGAGAATATTGCATACGGCAAAGAGGGCGCAACTCGTGAGGAGGTAATAAAAGCTGCAAAGGCGGCGAAGATTGATGACTATATCGAGCATCTTCCCGATGGTTATGATACCGTTCTTTCGGATGACGGTGTCAACATTTCAAAGGGTCAAAAGCAGCTCATTACCATTGCGAGAGCAATGCTTGCGGATGCACCGATGCTGATACTTGACGAGGCAACATCGAATGTTGATTCGAGAACAGAGCATCAGATCCAGGATGCGATGTACAAGCTGATGGAGGGAAGGACCTGCTTTGTTATTGCCCACAGGCTTTCCACTGTCAGAAATGCAGATGTGATCTTGGTTCTGAAGGACGGAGATGTTATTGAGCAAGGCTCTCACGATGATCTTATGGAAAGGGAAGGCGGCTTCTACCGTTCTCTTTATCACGCACAGTTTGATTAAAAAGATGAGATGTTATAATCTTGAGAACGACAAAAAATGAGGTGCTTATGGAACACTCAAATATAACATATAAAAAAATAGCGGAAGCGTTGAATGTTTCGCAGTCCACAGTTTCAAAGGCTCTTTCGGGAAGCCATGAAATAAGCCTTCCTCTTGCTGAAAAGATACAGCAAAAGGCAAAGGAGATGGGTTATTTTTCGATGAAAAGGGAAAGAAACCGTGAATATGCAAAGCATTTCAGACCCGATATCGCCATTCTCATTCCCGAGATCATCAGCATTTCATACAGCACGCTTGCAACTCGGCTCACAGATGAGATAAAAGCGCACGGCGGCAAGGCATCGCTTTATATCACGGGCTTTGATCATGAAAATATTTCAAGGCTTCTTGATGAGATATATGATGAAGTTCATTTTGACGGTGTTATTTCCCTTTCAAGCTTCAAATATTCGGGGGAGGTCAAGCTGCCGACGGTCGCTTTTGAAGCACCAGAAAAGGAAGCGGAGTGTCGGTATATCAGAACCGATCTTGAAAGCGGAATGTGCGAGGCGGTGGAACATCTCAAAGAGCTTGGACACAGAAGAGTCGGCTTTGCGGGTGAGGAATTGACCCGTGGCAAGGAACAGCTTTTCAGAAAAGCTGCCCAAAATGCAGGACTTCAAATAAACGAGCGATATATTTTCAAAATTTCCGCAAGATTTGAAGATATAGGAAAAGCGGTTGGAGAAAGAATTGCGGAAATGAAAGACCGTCCAACTGCAATAATCGCCGCATATGATGAGATCGCTATTGGGCTTATCAGCACTCTTTCGGAGCGAGGGATCAATGTGCCAAAGGATATTTCTGTTATCGGTATCAACGATATCCCCGTTGCAAAATACTATTCTCCTCCTCTTACCACCATTTCTTCGAGAATAAATGATGAAAATGATTTTATCGTTAAGGACATTTTTGATAGGATATATAAAAACGGATGTAAAAAAATAGACAGCGCAATGGTGTTCAGATCCTGCCTCGTAATAAGAAAAAGCACCGAAAAAGCAAGAGAATAAATAAAATATTCAAAAATATCGTCTTTGGGACTTGATTTTTTCTGTTATATCTTGTATAATAAAATGGAATAGGTATTTTTAAAGAAAAATAACAGATAGGTGATAAGAAATGTTTTTAACAAAGGATATAGGTATCGACCTTGGAACGGCATCTGTCCTTGTCTATGTAAAAGGTAAGGGAATCGTAATAAATGAGCCGTCGGTCGTTGCTATAGAAACAAATACGGGCAAGATGATAAAGGTCGGCAGAGCGGCACAGGCGATGCTCGGCAGAACTCCCGGAAATATCATGGCAATAAGACCGCTTCGTGATGGAGTTATCAGCCAGTATGATGTAACGCTGCAGATGATACAGTATTTTATCAAAAAGGCTTGCGGCGGATTTGTTTTCAGACCACGAGTTATGGTCTGCATCCCCAGCGGTGTTACCGAGGTCGAGGAGAGAGCGGTTATTGATGCGGCAACTGCGGCAGGTGCAAGACAGACGCACCTTATTGAGGAGCCTGTTGCGGCTGCTATCGGTGCGGGAATTGACATTGCGGCACCGAGCGGAAATATGGTGGTCGATATCGGCGGCGGTACTACCGATATTGCGGTGATCTCACTTAATGATGTGGTTGTTTCCGAGTCGATCAAGGTTGCGGGAGATAAATTTGACGAAGCGATCATAAGATATGTAAGAAGAAAATATAATATGCTTGTGGGCGAGAGAACTGCCGAAGCGATAAAATGTAAGATCGGTGCTGTTTATCCTCATAATGAGGTGCAGTTTATGAATGTTAAGGGAAGAAGCCTTGAAACAGGACTTCCCGGAATGATAACCATAAGCTCACAGGAAATGCTTGAGGCACTTGCCGACCCCATTTCCAGCATACTTGATTCTATATGCTCGGTTATCGAGCGCACACCGGCAGAGCTTGTTGGCGATATTCTTAATAACGGTATCGTTATGACGGGCGGCGGAAGCCTTCTTTGGGGCTTTGATAAGCTTATTGCGCATATCACGGGAATCCCAACAAGAGTCGCTCCCAATCCCATTCAGTGTGTTGCCATAGGAACGGGAAAATCACTTGACAATATTGCCGTTCTTCCAAACGGCGCACTGAATCTGTCTCGCAGACAACAAAAATATTAATTATTTGACGGCGCAGAAAACTGCGCCGTTTGATATGGAGGATCATATGAAGCCAAGTATTATCAAGGGCCATTCGCCCGAAAAACTTTTTTATTTCTTTGAAGAGATAACAAAAATTCCCCGTGGTTCGGGAAATGAAGAGGCTATTGCCAAATGGATAGAGAATTTTGCACTTGAAAGAGGACTTTTCTGCATCAGAGATAAAGTGAACAATGTTTTTGTTCGAGCCGGGGCAACAAAGGACTATGAAAACGAGCCTGCGGTTCTTCTTCAGGGACATACCGACATGGTTTGCGAGAAAAACAGCGATGTGGATTTCGATTTCACACGGGACGCTATCAATATCTATGTTGACGATAAAGGCTTTTTGCGTGCAAAGGGAACAACACTCGGTGCGGATAACGGAGTTGCTGTTGCCATGATGCTTGCACTTCTTGACGGAGAATGCGCAGAGCATCCTGAAATTGAGTGCCTTTTCACGGTAGAGGAGGAGACAGGACTTGACGGAGCAAAGGCATTTGATTATTCTGCTGTCAAGGCAAGAAGAATGATAAATCTCGATTCTGAAGATGACCGTGAGGTGGTTGTGGGATGCGCAGGCGGCAATTTCCATAAGGTGACATTACCTATGTCGCTTTGCGACTTTTGCGGAACTGCTGTAAAAATTTCACTTGGCGGTCTTATGGGCGGTCATAGCGGAGCAAATATAAATTCGGGCAGAGCAAATGCCAATAAGCTTCTTGGACGCGCGCTTTTGCAGATTGGAGACGCCTGCCGGTTTAGTCTTGTATCCATTGAAGGCGGAAGCAAGGACAATGCCATTCCGAGAGAGGCAAGTGCAACCGTTTCTGTTTCGGATATAGAAAAATTCGGTGAAATATTTGATAAAATCTCTGCCGAGATCAAAAACGAGCTTTCCGGCGAGGATGGCGGCTTCTTTATGAAATGGGAGAAGATAAACAGTGCTGAAAAAATGGCAGATGCAGAGAGTACACGCCGCATTATTGCTTTTATTTCCTCGGTTCAGAACGGTGTTCTTGCAATGAGTACAAATATTGACGGACTTGTTGAATTTTCAAGAAATCTCGGCATTATTTCAACAGAGGGCGATAAGGTCTGCTTCATCTTCTCGGCTCGAAGTGCAATCGACAGCCAGCTTGATTTTGCGGCATCTGAAATTGAAGCTCTTGCAAAGATTTTCGGCGGAAGTGCAGAGCAGATGGGCAGATATCCCGGCTGGGAATTTGCCAAGATCTCTCCGCTTCGTGAAAAATATCTGGATGTTTTCAGGAAAATGAATGGCAGCAAGCCTCTTGTGAATGTTATCCATGCGGGACTTGAATGCGGAATCATAAGATCTCATATTCCCGATATGGATATAATTTCGATCGGCCCCGGAATGAGAGATATCCATTCTCCCGACGAAGCGCTTGATCTTGCTTCCTTTGAAAAAACATGGAAGATAGTTTGTGAATTGCTGAGAAAATAAGTCAAAAAATTGCCGATTGGTTATAAAAAAAGCGCCACCAAAAGTCAGACACTTTTGGAGGTGCTTTTCACTATTGTTAATATCGGATAATGACGGGAGTCAAAAGTCCGCTTGCAAGAGTATCATGTTCAAACTGCTTTGCAATGTCGTGATACGGACCAATGATGTTTTTCGGGATTTCGTCGAGCCACTTGGTTGTGGTATACTGGTTTGCGGGGGTATTGCAGACTCGTACAATGATCTCGTTCTCATTTTTGAGAATCTCGTGTTCTGCCGTAAGCTTATATGGTGCAAAGCAAACGGTGCCGAGCGGATTGCCGTTGAGAGTGATATCACAGGAGTATCCGACCCTACCCAGATCAATTTCTATCGCTTCGGGAATTTCGTCAAGGTTGAATTTCATACGATAAAGTACCGTGCCAGAGAAAGATTCTCCGTACAGCTCACACCAATCGCCGGGTTTGGCAACTTTGTATTCTTCGTCGATCTCATGCTTTTCGAAGGTGAAATCACCAATGATAAATTCGGATTCTCGTCTGATTTCATAATCATTTACGGTGATTTCTCCCTTTGTAAAGGTACGGCGAGCTTTTGCTTCATATTTTTCATCTGTTACAAAGAATACCTTGCCTTCTCCCGATGCAAGAGTCAGCGGTTCACCCTCATAGGTGTAAAGTATACTGTGCATTGCGTCAATTTCATAGATGTTTCCGCTTTCCTTGAATTTGACTTTTATGGTATCTGTATCGGTATGCTCGTTTGTTACAAGATATATCATACCGTTTTCAACACGACGCTTTGCAAGGTTAACCTTAACGCCTTCAATTTCGGCACCGCATTCCACCTGATCCACGTCTTCTGTGCCGACTACCAGACCTCCCACTGACTTGAATGCATTGAGAACCTTCTTTGAAGCTTCGGTAACGGTCACATTGTTCGGAATTACAACAGAGGTATAGGATGCTGTACCGGTGACAAGTGCGCCATTTTCGATCTTTGCGGTTTCAAGGAAGTCATCGTCGATGATATCGCAGGGGGAGTGACGGGCTTCAAGCGCAAACACCGTGTTGTCAAATGACTTGACAGCAGCATATGCGTGATCTCCGCCGGACCAGAGGTCGGTCATGGGCATATAGACTGCACAGCGGTTTTCGGGTACGCCGAGGGACATGAGGTAGGACATACGGGCGGTGTAGCCGCAGTAATCCTTCAGGTGTCTCCATGTAGGTAGCAGCGGCATGAATGCGGGACGTGCGCCCTTTCTTTCGATTCCGTCAAAGGAGTAGTGGATGCACATAATGTTTATCATATTGATTCCGCGGGACATCTGATACAGCATTACATAGCGCATCTGGTCGAAGGTAAGACCGGCACCGTAGATCGCGAAGGATTCGGAAACGGTGTAAGGATTCCCTGCCTGATTTGCTGCAGAGCCGGCAAAGCGCGGAAAAAAGTGATTTTCCTGACCCGGAAAAACCTGACGCCAGATCGTGTCGATGCCGGGCATATCGAAGCAGCGCAGCTGACGCAGGATGTGATGGAAGCCCTGGTTCTTATTTAGCGTGACATGTTCGCCGTTGAGGTGACCTGTGAAAAGCATATTGTTTTCGCGGCACCATGTGCGGCACTTCAGGAAGAAGTTTTCAGCAAATACTTCGGCAAGCAGGTCGGTATAATCAATGCGTATCTTCTTTGCGGCATCGTCAACATCAAGGTCGGGATCAATGTAAAGCTCGGGCAGGTGGTCGAGCATATCGTAACCGTAACGTTCCCTGAACTTTTCTTCAAACCCCTGCGGATATCCGAGACGTGCAGTGTGCGGTTCATCGGTAAATACTGCAGTTATGCTTTTTCCGAACATATGCCCAATGTGCATTTTGTATTGTTCATGTGTCAGCCGGATAAATTCATCAACCGTCTCCGCATCACTGATATTGGGGAAAATCGTTTCGGCAGGCCTGTGATAGTATTCGGTTATGGATTTATCGCTTTCAAAACCCTCGCTGATGCGTTTTCCTTCGCAGAATGCCGCAAGTGCTCCAGCGCCCGGTGTATAAGGTGAAGAAACCTCTCTTTTTTCCATCAAACGATAATGAAGATGGGGTTTGTTTTTGAGTACAAGACCGCAGGCACTTCCCGACGGCCAACCGCCTTCGTCGTACAGCCAGAGCTGCATCCCTTTTTCAATAGCATACTCGGCTGCATAACGATACATTTCGAAGTATCCATCGGTCAGATAGTCCGGTTCAAGATTTGTCGGCATGGTAGTCGGACGAAATTCTTTGGGCATGGGGAGAATATAGAGTAACTTGACATCATTGGCTGCATATAAATCCAGCTGTCGTTTGATCTCTTCCTTTGACAATGGAGAAGCCCATTGCCAACTGAATGAGGGATAAAATTCAGTACGAGGAGCTTTCAGAGCATCGTATGAAAATTTCTGATCGTTTATCGGTTGATTTGTGTGCGTAAACTTCATAGCCATTCTCCTTCTGTGAGAGGTTTTTCTACATGGATTCATTATACATCAAGCGCAGGAAAAAAGCAAGTCCTTTTATGTACTTAAATAAAACTGTATTGTGGGCATAGGAGATATCCGTTCTCTCGATGAGGCGCTTGATCTCGCTTCCTTTGAAAAAACATGGAAGATAGTTTGTGAATTGCTGAGAAAATAAAAATGTCAAACAGTAATTTATCGGTGAGGGAGTTTCGCCTCTGCGGAGGCGACCGGCATCGTTGCCGGCCCCCGCGACCTTTTAAAAAAGGTCGATCAAAACTTTGAAAAAGGGAATTTTTATTGTTGTTTTTCTGTGTTTCTACATGGAATTTATGAGGATTCTATGTAGAAAACTTGGCATCATTCTCCTCACAAGTCATTCTGAGCATTTTAGAAGCATCAACACAAAAGCAATTCATTTTTGCATTCCACATCCTTTCATAGATATTAAAGCATAATTCAAAGGATTTTTCAATGGTTTTTTCAGACTTTATTTGCTCAAAAACGACTTTTAGAAAAAATATGGAGTAAATTAAAAAAGTCAAGGCGGAATGCCTTGACTTTTAATATTGAATTAGAATCCGTTTTCAAAGATTATCGCCTGACCGGTCTCGCCGCTCTTGAAGCAAGCCTCCATAACCTGAAGAACTCTTCTGACCTCGCAGAGCTTTATGAGCTGCTCTTCCTTGCCGTCGATTGCTTTCACAACATTGCGGTAGAAATCATGAACATCGGATGTGGGACGCTCAATTTCATATGTATCCAGTGTGATCTCATCTCTCGGAGCCATTGTCTTTGTGATGCCGGCAGCGGTCTGAACAGGCATAACTTCCTTTTCGTTCCAAGCCTTCATCTTCGCAACCTTACATTTCTTCTGCCAATCCTCAATGAGAGCCGAGCCTGTCTTGCACTGCATATAGAATCTGGGCATATAGATGAAGTTATATGTGCCAACCTCAACGGTTGCTCTCTTGCCGGATTCGAATGTCAGCATGAGGTGCATACCGTCATCGACCTCGTTAGTCGTAATGTTGGTAAGCTCACAGTAAATTTTAACGATCTTCTCGGGTATGAGCTGGAGCATCTGGTCGATGAGGTGAACACCCCAGTCGAGGACCATTCCGCCGCCATAGGGCTTGAGACATCTCCAGTCGGAGGGGATTCCTCTTGAACCGTGAACACGGGATTCTATGTTGATCGTCTCACCGATCTCTCCGCTTTCAATGATAGATTTAATAGCAAGGAAGTCAACATCCCAGCGTCTGTTCTGATGAACCGTAAAGAGCTTGCCTGCCTTCTTTGCAGCCTCGCACATATCGTCGAAGTCTTCAATGGAAAGGGCAACGGGCTTTTCGCAAACCACATTCTTTCCTGCCTCAAGAGATCTGATAACAATATCCTTATGAACATCATTTGGGGTTGCGCAAACAACGATATCAATGCTGTTGTCCGCAAGAATTTCATCAAGACTGTTATATGCCTTGATTCCCGCATCTCTTGCAGCCTGCTGTCTTTCTTCCTTTATATCAAAAATGCCTCCGAGAGCGATGACATCGCTTTTAAGCGCATGGTTTGCATGCCATCCTCCCTGACCGCCGTAACCAACGACCGCAATATTCTTTTTCATAGTAAAGCCTCCGTAATTAAACACCTTTTTGTGGGTATATTATCCACACCCGATTATATTATAAGACAAATTATGCTAAGTATCAAGTCAAAAATAGACTATTTCGAGACAAAAATTGCTATTTGTTCTGCGCACTGTTTTTTACATTGCAAAAATGGTACTATATTTTGCAGATTTATGCTAAAATTGCTTTTAATCTATCTTTTTATTGACAAAAAATATAATCGTGATATAATAATAGTGTAAAAATACGCTGGGGGAGCTTGGCTCCCGAGGCTAAAAAGGAGAATAAATATGAATAAGGTTTTAGAAGAACTTTCTCTTATCGGTATCGTTCCGGTAATTAAGATCGACGATGCAAAGGATGCACTTCCTCTTGCAAAGGCTCTTATCGACGGCGGTCTGCCCTGTGCTGAGGTCACATTCAGAACTGCTGCCGCAAAGGATGCTATCAAGGCGATTTCCGAGGCTTATCCCGAAATGATCGTGGGCGCAGGAACAGTCCTCACACCCGAACAGGCTGATATTGCCGCTGAGGCCGGCGCAAAGTTTATCGTCAGCCCCGGTCTTAATCCCGAAGTTGTTAAGCATTGCACAGAGAAGGGATATCCCATCGTTCCCGGCATCAATAATCCTACAGGCATCGAGCAGGCTCTTTCTCTCGGCCTTGACACAGTGAAATTCTTCCCGGCTGAAAACTCGGGCGGTATCTCAATGATCAAGGCAATGTCCGCTCCTTACGGCGGTGTTAAGTTCATGCCCACAGGCGGAATCGGCCCCGCAAACATAAAGGATTATCTTGCATTTAATAAGATCATCGCTTGCGGCGGAAGCTGGATGGTTAAGGCTGACATGATCGCCGCAGGTGATTTTGACGGCATCAGAAAGCTTACCGAAGAGGCTGTTGCAACAATGCTTGATTTCAAGCTTGTTCATATCGGTGTAAACTCTGACGATGAAAATGAGGCAGATGAATCCGCAAAGACACTCGAAAAAGCATTCGGCTTTGCAAGAGACGAAAGAACAAAATCCATCTTTGCAAGCTCCGCTATAGAGATCATGAAGAGTAAAGGAATGGGAACACACGGTCATGTTGCAATTAAAACAAGCAATGTTGACAGAGCGGTTTACCATCTCTCCCGCAAGGGCTTTGAATTTGATATGTCAACAGCAACATATGCTCCCGACGGAAGCATGAAGTTTGTTTATCTTAAGAACGAAATTGGCGGATTCGCTTACCATCTCGTAAAATAATGGCAAATTTCAAGATCTGCGATTATCTTTGCGGAGATGCTGCGCTTTATAAGGCAAGAGGCCCGATAAATATTGCTGTCATCGGAGATAGCGTTTCTCACGGCTGCTTTGGAAACGGTGTTCCAAATGACTATAACGCTGTTTATCATAACCGCCTCAGACTTATGCTCAATGGAAAATTCCGCACGATTCCGGTAAATATCATAAATACTGCCATCGGAGGCACAACCGCCCCCTTTGCACTGGGGAATTTTGATCGTGATGTGCTTCCGCATAAGCCCGATCTTGTGATAATATGCTTTGGTCTTAACGATGTTGGCGGTGAGCTTGATACTTATGTTTCGGGACTTTCGGGTCTGTTTGAAAAGTGCAATGAAAACGGTTTTGAATGCATTTTCATGACGCCCAATATGCTTAACACATATAGGTCCGAGGAAACAGATCCTCAGCATTATGAATATGCCGCATATACAGCAGAGATGCAGCGCAGCGGTAAAATGGATCACTTTATGGAGGTTGCAAAGCAGCTTGCCGCAGATTTCGGAGTTGCGGTTTGCGATTGCTATTCCGAATGGAAGAAGCTTTCGGAAAGCGGTGTAGACACAACAAAGCTTCTAATAAATCGCATCAATCATCCCACAAGGGAAATGCATCAGCTTTTTGCCGATATGCTCTATGAAACCATACTCGGTGAAAAATACGATGGTGAGATCATCATGGGCGATGACGGGATGATAAAAAATTGGAAATAATTTTGAAAGGAAAATAGAATAATGAAAAGAATAGTTACATTCGGTGAGATCATGCTTCGTCTTGCCCCCGAGGGATACTACCGCTTCAGCCAGGCAACAAGCTATGGCGCAACATACGGCGGCGGTGAAGCAAATGTTGCTGTTTCTCTTGCAAATTTCGGCATGGAGGCTGCTTTTGTAACAAAGCTTCCTTCACATGATATCGGTCAGGCAGGAGTAAACGCACTCCGTCAGTTCGGCGTTGAAACAAAGTTCATCGCAAGAGGCGGCGACAGAGTTGGTATCTACTTCCTTGAAAAGGGAGCGAGCCAGAGACCCTCAAAGGTTATTTATGATAGAGCAGGCTCTTCAATTTCTCAGGCTACAGTTGCAGACTTTGATTGGGATGCAATTTTTGAGGGCGTAGACTGGTTCCATTTCACCGGAATCACACCCGCACTTGGCGATAATGTTGCCGAGATCTGCAAGGTTGCTTGCGAGAAGGCGAAGGCAAAGGGAATCACCATCAGCTGTGACCTTAACTACCGCAAGAAGCTCTGGACAAGAGAAAAAGCAGGACAGGTTATGGGTGAGCTTATGCCCTATGTTGATGTTTGCATTGCAAACGAAGAGGATGCAAGCGACGTGTTCGGAATCAAAGCTGCTGACACAGATATTACAGGCGGTAAGCTGAACCATGAGGGATATAAGAGCGTTGCAAAACAGCTTTCCGACAGATTCGGCTGCAAGAAGGTTGCCATCACACTTCGTTCCTCCATTTCCGCAAACGATAACGACTGGAAGGCAATGCTTTATGATAAGGCTACAGACGATTACTATTTCAGCCGTTCCTATAGAATCCATATCGTTGACCGTGTTGGCGGCGGCGATAGCTTTGGCGCAGGACTTATCTATGCAACTCTCTCCGAGATGGATCCTCAGTCCAGCATCGAGTTTGCAGTTGCGGCAAGCTGCCTCAAGCATACGATCGAGGGCGATATGAACCAGGTTTCCGTAGCTGAGGTCAATCAGCTTGCGGGCGGCGACGGTTCGGGCCGTGTTGTAAGATAATTTTGAATATTTGGCAGGTCTGCATCGCAGACCTGCTTTTTTTTGTAAACAGTAATTTAGCGAACTGTCGGAGATGTTTTTTGTAGGGGACGGCGACCACGACGTCCCTCAAAAGACATGAAATAACCGTGCATTTTAAATGAAAAATGGGACGTCGAGGTCGCCGTCCCCTACAGATTTGCGTTTTTTCATAGCACTGATAAATTACTGTTTGGAAAAACATTTATAAACTGAAAGGGCTATCTTAATTAGACAGCCCTATAGTTATTATTTAAGGAAAATTTCAATTGTGGGGAAGAGAATGTTTGGTTTGACAACGGGCAGAAAGATAGTGACTTTTCCGCTTTCGTTTACCTTTTCGACGGTAAGTCCGTCTGTCATAACCTTTTGCTTTTCATCATATAAAAGCTCGCTTGCATCATGGAGAAATTGAACATATTCGATCTTTCCCGCAAGACCTTCGATCTCAAGAGCCTTGAAAGGGTAGTCCATAATGTGAACATAGAGCCTCTTTTCATCCTCGCTCTGTGTCAAAAGGCATCCTTGGGGTGCTTTGAAACTTGGCTCTGCCATAGTGCAACCGTAAATTGAGCGGCTGTTGTATTTCATCCAATCTGCATATACCTTGAGCGCAGCCTCTGCTCTGTGGTCAAAATATCCTCTTGCTGTGGGACCAACATTCATAAGCAAATTTCCACCGAGAGAGACAGTCTTTATCAGCATTCCAACAAGTTGCTCGGGAGATTTCCATGTCATTTCGTCTCTGTAGTAACCCCATGAACCGGAGAAGGTCTGGCAAGCCTCCCATGTGACAAGCTCACCTGTCTCGGCGTGCCTCACCCATTCGGTGGGCTGATACTGCTCGGGTGTCCAGAGATCCTGCTCGATGTCTGCACGGTTGTCTATTATGATGTCCGGCTGAAGCTTTCTTGCAGTTTCAATGAGCTTTTCGGATTCCCAATCCTCTTTGCCCTTTCCTGCAAAACGAGCAAATTCGGGGCAGCCGTATTCGGGCTTGTAGGAGAAGTCGAACCAGAGAATGTGGATCTTGCCGTAGTTTGTCAAAAGCTCTGTCACCTGGTTGCGCATATATTCCGCATATTTGCGCATATCCTTGGTCTTGTTCTGCTCAAGTGCGTCGGGAAGCATCTTTTTCGGATGGCGTGAGTCAATGGTAAAATCCTCGTGATGCCAGTCAATGAGGGAATAATAGAATCCGATCTTCAACCCCTCAGCACGGAATGCGTCAACATATTCTCTGACAAGATCTTTGCCGCAAGGAGTATTCGTGCTCTTGAAATCTGTGTATTTTGAATCAAAAAGGCAGAAGCCCTCATGGTGCTTGGTTGTGAGAACAACATATTTCATTCCCGCTGCCTTTGCCTGCCTTGCCCATTCCTTGGGATCATACATATCGGGATCAAAATGGTCGAAATAACGCTGATAATGCTCGTCTGTCATCATTTCCTTGGATTTTATCCATTCGTGGCGTGCAGGCATTGCATAAAGTCCCCAATGGATGAACATTCCGAACCTATCGTGGCGAAACCACTCTGTGTTGCCGGGGGTCTTTCTGGTTTTGTAGCTTGACATATTTTCGCTCCTTTATATTGACTTTTTGATTTTTCTGTGATAAACTTTATCCATAGGATATCTTATCATATCAAGCACTGAAAGGCAATGGAGAAAAGCGATAAAAATATGGAGAAATCGTCATTATGATTGTAAAATATAAAAACGAAATTGATAAAAATATTGAAAATGCTAATTTGAGTGTTCTTGAGGGCGGCAGGGCGACAATTGACAAAGGTTGGCATGGCGATGACATTATGTCGATATTCAATCGCTTATATTATATTATTGAGGGGAATGGGGCATTTCTTGAAAGCGAAGGCGAAAAGATTGCTATGCTTCCCGGAAATATTTATCTCATTCCTTCGCATTATAAGTATAAATATTGGTGCGAAGGAAAGGTTGAAAAGGTTTTCTTTCATATAAATATAAAAAGACATGACGGATATGATGCTTTTGCGACCTTTGACAGAATTGGCGAGATTTTTGACCCGAAAAGAATCGAAAGAGTTTCTTCACTTTTTGACGGTGAAAGCCAAGCATCGTATTTTGCACTCAAGGGCGAACTTCTCGGGACAGTTGCGGCTATTGCCGAAAAATACGAGTTTAAAATGGATGTCGGAGACGGAAAAGAACATTCGGCGGTTTTGAGAGCAGCGGAAAGATATATACAAAACCACCTTTCTCTGAAGCTGACACGAAAGATCGTTGCGGAGAGCTGCAAGGTTTCGGAAGGGAAGCTCGGGGCGCATTTTAAAAATGAACTTGGGGTGTCTGTAGGGAAGTATATCGACGATCTTGTGTTTATGGAGGCAATAAGAAGGCTTATTTATACGGATGATCCCCTGGGAAATATCAGCGACGATCTCGGATTTTGCGATCAGTTCTATTTTTCCAGAAGATTTAATGAAATCTATAAAATGTCCCCGTTGAAGTACCGCAAGAAAATGCAGAGCATAAGATGATGTGCATTTTGCACAAAAAACAATTCGGCTTTTTGTTGAATAGTGCTTTAGATGTCGAAATGTGATTTTTTGGAAAGAAAAATCAAAAAAACTGTTGACAAATTTAGACAAAAGTAGTATAATAACAAAGCTGTCGCAAAAAGACAGCGATCACACCTCAAAAAAATTTGAAAAAACTTTTAAAAAAGGTATTGACAAATTGAGGAGAGTGTGATACAATATTCAAGCTGTCCCCAAAAAGGCGGACAAGCGAATCGGTCATTGAAAATTGAACAACAAGAGATGAAGTACAAAGCATAAACAAGTATTGTGCAAAGACGAATCTCGCAATTTCTTGAGAATACTACTCAAACAAAAAGTAAACGAGCAGACAAGCTC